>DCHV01000055.1:17346-25770 GCA_002314945.1 Prevotellaceae bacterium UBA1743 | reverse complement strand
GCCCATGCGTTCGAAAAATCGACTCCCATTGTCGTCATACCCGATAAATCGGGAATATCACCACGTTGATAAGCTTCTTCGTATGCTTCGTCACGTATAGCTTTCAGCGTGTCCATCAATCCACAGGCACGTATTGCTTTGGCCATCACCAAGTAAGTTTCCTCATCGCGTTCGATAAGATCTTGTAGATACATAGCTGCTGTCACGTCCTTTGGGGCAATGACAGTTTCCATCTGATGAATAATTCCATTCAGTACGTAGATATCGCGGTTGATAGGGTGGATGCGGCATTTGTCATTCACATAGATGCTATCTGTCGAACCTCGGTAATAGAAAGTCAGTTTGTGGTCGTACATGTTGGGAGTTACCAGTTCGCCTCCATTCTTTGTGGGGAAGCGTGCCACATCATACGGCTGCAAGTCATCTCCACTATCAATGACGCTATTATAGACTATCACTTTGCGGATAGAATCCAGTTTCGTGCTGTCTGTAAAAGCATCCCATGAAGGACTATTGATAATCCCTTCCTCCACCAACGAATTCAGATAGTCATCAATAGCTTTGTTGGTCGGAGCAAACAGCGTGTAATGTCCTCTGGCCGACAGAAGTTGATACATAGTAGTAGTACTCATCTTACTTACAGGCGTTTGCGCAAGCAGATGAATGTACTCGCTATATACATTGCTGTATTTTTGCAAGTAACTCAGTGCGGTATTCTGTTTGAATACATAGCGTGCCGATGTATCGACTTCTTCCTTGCATGCAGCAAGGATGGCAACGCACGACAAAATACACAATAGCTTTTTCATAGAGTTTTCTGACTACTGACTCAGAATGTCAAATCTGCCCAATGAGGACAGTGGTCGGACATGTAGAAGTAGTGAAAAGCCGGAGCAATATACACTTTCTTGGGCGTTATGTTCGGCGTTATGAATATGAAGTCAATCTTAGCCCGTTTTTCATCGGGAGTTTTTCCATATCCGTGGAAAGAATAAGTAGGTCCTTGACGTTTATTACATATTTTGTATGCATCGCGCAGTACAAATTCGTTGGTAGTGATGGTCTTGTAACATTCCGATTCATCTGTCGTGTTGAAGTCACCCGTCACGATAGCAGGTTTGTCACCTACAATATCCTTTATCTTTTTGATGATGAGTAAAGAACTCTCATTGCGGGCCTTCTTACCCACATGATCGAAATGCGTATTGATACTCATGAATATTTTGCCAGACTTCTTATCGCGGAACTTTCCCCATGTCGCTACACGAACGCAAGCGCCATCCCATCCTTTGGAAGGGACATCAGGTGTCTCACTGAGCCAGAAGTTACCTTGATCCAACAGCTCGTATTTGTCGCGTTTGTAAAAGATGGATTGATGCTCGCCCTTGTGCACACCATCATCGCGTCCCACTCCGATACAATCATATTCTGGCAAACGCTTCTGCAGGTCCTGCAATGCGGAATATACCACTTCCTGCATTCCTACAATATCGAAATCCTTATCCAAAATGAATCGTGCCAAACTGTCCTTTCTCACATTCCATCCCACTCCATTTGTATCATCATCTTGATTGATACAGCGGATATTGAAGGTTGCATAACGCATCGATGCTGCTTTGATAGGCAGACTATTGCAGGACAAAGCTGCCAACAGAATAATCAGAATTTTTTTCATATCTTTTTATTGTTATTTGTTCTCCATATTGACTGAGTTAGTACACATCTCTCTCTTTTTTCGTTTTCTACACGACAAAAGTAATAGTTTTTTATAGAACAAGACCCTATAACCGCATTTATTTTGTAATTTTGTGAGCGAAATAAATCATTTTATAAATATTCACAATGAAAAAGTATCTCTTTTTATCCGTTATGTTCCTGGTTGTAGGTTCTCAACTTGCATTTGGCCAGGCAAAGTATGTATTCCTATTCATCGGTGATGGAATGGGTGTAAACCAGATCAATGAAACGAATATATATCTGTCTCAGATGAAAGGCGAAGGCAGAGGCTGCGACCAATTATTTTTTTCTACATTCCCCGTATTCTCGGTATGTACGACCTTCTCTGCCAACTCCGATGTGACTGATTCAGCAGCCAGCGGTACTGCCATTGCAACCAGCACGAAGACCAACAACGGAATGTTGGGTGTGGCTCCTGATGGCAGCAAATTGACCAGTGTGGCCGCCTATGCCAAGCAAGCTGGCAAAAAAGTAGGAATCGCTACTACCGTAGGAATCAACCATGCTACACCTGGCGCATTCTATGGTCATCAGCCAAGTCGTAACATGTACTACGAAATAGGAAAGGACTTGTTGGATTCTGATTTTGATTTCTTTGGGGGTGCAGGCTTCTATGATAGCAAGAAGACAAGCGATGGAAAAGAAGCGACTGATCTTTATACGCTTTTCGAACAGGATGGTTATACGATTTGCAAGGGTTATCAGGATTTTCAGAACAAGAAGGCTGATAACAGTCGCATCATACTTGTTCCCGAAGATTATGAGAAAGTGGCTATGAACTATGCCATTGATCAAAAAGAAGGTGAACTCTCCTTGCCCAAGATCACAGAAGCGGCTATCGACGTGCTGATGAAAGACAACAAGAAGGGTTTCTTTGTTATGCTCGAAGGCGGTGAGATTGACCACGCTGCCCACGGTAATGACGGTGCAGCCAACGTGAAGGAAATTATTGATTTTGACAATGCCATCAAGGTTGCCTACGAATTTTACAAGAAACATCCAAAGGAGACACTGATTTTGATTACAGCCGACCATGATACAGGTGGCATTGGTTTGTTGGATGGCAATATGAGTCTGACGCGTTTCAATAGTCAGAAACACTCTCAAAACGTTCTCACCAATAAAATCGTAGAGATGCAGAAGGCTAAGAATGGAAAGGTGTCATGGGAGGATTGCAAAGAGTTTCTTGGTGAAACGATGGGCTTCTGGAAAGAGATTTCCATCAGTTGGGAACAGGAAAAATATCTTCGTGATGCCTACGAACAGACCTTGGCAAAGAATGTTGAAATCAAAGATCGTAATCTGTATTCCGAGAATTCTCTGTTGGCTGCCCGTGCAAAAGAGGTGATGAATCAGCGGGCGCATGTCACTTGGGCAACTGGCGGCCATTCAGCTGGATATGTTCCTATCATTGCCCTTGGTGTAGGTCAGGAGGAGTTCAAATGCTTGATTGACGACACAGATATTTCCAAGAAAATACGAAAGATTGCAAAATTCTAATAACAAACAATGAGTTAGGCATTGAGGCTGGGTAATCCCAGCCTTTTTTTGTGGCCATAGTATAAAAACAAAAAGGATGTTTGGGCAAATAATAAAATATCCCTATTTTTGCAACGCATTAAGTAAAACAGATTATGAAACCGATACCTCCCTATATATACAAGCGGTCCAACCAACTCATAATGGTGTTGTTTGTTCCCTTGTTTTGCATGGCGTTTATCTTTATTTATCATCCCAGTGATTTCGACACCATTGACAAAAGGTTCTTCAACTGGGCACCCATCAACGAAGATACAGGTTGGCATATAGCCATTAGCGCGATTGCATTTATTGGTATGATAGTAGCTGCTCTCAGTCGCTGGAGTATGGACATCTATTCGCGTGCTTTTCCTCTCTCATACAAGAGTTACATTCTGTGGATTGTTGGAGAAATAATTGCCATGACACTCGTATATAGTGGGGCATCCAGTTTGGTGAGCGATCAACCCTTCTTTACCATCTACGAAATGACCTTCAATAAGACTGTACGTACGTTGGTCATCCCATACGTGATATGCTACATTTATTTTATTTGGCAGGAACGTGCACATCAGATGAAAATGATGCGCAAGCAGATGGAGGAGGATGAATACGCGCAAACCAGGGCCTTTATTCAAATCGCTGATGAAAAAGGCAAACTGCAATTGTCTGTCAAAAGGGAAAACATACTCTATCTCGAATCGGCAGACAACTATGTCTCGGTTTATTACCTGAACAACAATCTGCCAAAGAAAATCATGGTGCGCAATACATTGAAGAAATTGGCTCCTTCCCTCGAGGGAACCAATATCCGCAGATGTCATCGTTCGTACATGGTAAACCTCGATCATGTCAAAGTCATGAAACGCGAAAAAGAAGGTGTCTTCTTGGAATTAGGTACTGCCAATGTGCCAGAAATACCGCTTTCCAAGACGTATCACACCAATGTTTCGGAATGGTTATTAGGCGGGGCCGCTGAATAAAATGGGGAATTTCACCCCACAATATACAATTTTACCCTTATTTTTGACATTTTTCGCCCCTTTGCCTTGCATCAGTCCCTTCGATTTTACTGTTTGAATATTTTTGTTGAACTTTGCACCGCAAACAGAAATATTCAAGAAGAATGAAACACTTTCTTACATTGCTCGAAGATGTCACAAAACGTGAATGGACTTCTCCTGCGCTAACCAATTTTCATGGCGACACATTCAGCCATGCTCATGTAGCCGAACAAATGCAGAAATTCCAACTTCTCTTTCAGGAGATCGGTCTTGAGAAAGGAGACAAGATAGCTATCACTGGCAGAAACTCTGCGCAATGGGTCATGGCGTTCCTTTCTGCAATGACCTCGCACATGGTGGCCGTACCTATTCTTGCAGGTTTCACACCAGAGAATATTCTCACTCTGACGCATCACTCTGACGCCAAGGTGCTGTTTGTGGACAAGGCCTCCTTCAATGGCATGGATACAGACAGACTGCCACAGGTGCTGTTAATTATAGATGTGGACAACTATTCTCTCCTCTATGCTTCTTCCGATGCATTGAGGTTGACATTCGAGTCATTGGAGAACAACTATCACACACATTTCCCGACTGGATTGAATTCAAATGACGTTCACTACGAAGGAGGTGCAGACGAGGAAGTAGTTATCATCAACTATACTTCAGGAACAACTGGTACGCCAAAGGGAATTATGATTCCCGCCCGCGCCATCAGTTCTAACATGAATTATGCCCTGCGTACCATACCCAACTCCTCCGAGTGCAATGCCATTAGCATGTTACCTCTGGGACACATGTACGGGCTCGCTTTTGAGTTCCTTTACACATTTATGGGAGGGTGCCATGTCTATTTCCTCACCCGAGTTCCATCGCCCACGGTAGTAATGGCAGCTTTTGCAGAGATACATCCCTACATTCTCATCACAGTTCCCCTTGTGATGGAGAAAATCATACAGAACAAGGTGATGCCTATACTGGCCAAACCTTTCATCAGAATGATTACGCACCTTCCTGGCATCAACCATCTCATCTATTCCAGCATACACCGAAAGTTCATGGATGCCTTGGGAGGAAACATTTGTGAAATTCCTGCTGGTGGAGCTGCTATCAATCCCGAGGTTGAACGTATTCTGCGGAAAGCAAGGATTCCCATTTCGGTGGGATATGGCATGACCGAATGCGCGCCTCTGATTGGTTATGTGCGTGCCAACCGATTCAGAAAAGGTTCATGCGGACGTGCCGTGGACAATATGCAAGTTCGCGTGGATTCACCTGACCCCATGCGTATTGCAGGTGAATTGCAGGTAAAGGGAGACAATGTGATGTTGGGCTATTACAAGAATCCCGAGGCTACCAAGGAAGCATTCACCGAAGATGGTTGGATGCGGACAGGAGATCTGGGTATCATCGACAAGGATGGATACATCTTTATCAAAGGCCGTAGCAAATTCATGATTCTCACCTCCAACGGACAGAACATCTATCCCGAGGAATTGGAGGCTCAATTGAACAACTTACCCGATGTGTCCGAGTCAGTTGTGGTCGAACGCAATCAGAAACTGGTAGCCATAGTCACCATTACAGATGATGCACGCACCAAGGGAACCGATCTTGTGGCCAATGAAATTCTGGAAACAATCAATGCGCAAGTGCCAGCATATAGCCGTATCAGCAAGGTCGAGATATTGGAGGGCGAATTCGAACATACGCCCAAGCATTCCATCAAACGTTGCCTGTACAAATAGCGCCATTTGGAGGATCTCACTCTCCTAAATTATTCAAAGCCACTTGAGGCAGAGCGGGCGGTATGATTTTATCCGTTTGCCTGTGTCGGATAACATGCCTGTTTCCGCATCACGACGATATATTTCCACCATATTGTCATCTCTGCACGCAACCAGCACATAACGTCCATCTGGTGATATCGTAAAGTTCCTGGGATGAGTGCCAGTGGCTTGGTAACCAATCTTTTCCAACGTTCCGTCTGAGCGCACTTTCATAATACTCAGACCATCGCCTTTCAGACGATGTGAGGCATACACAAACTTACCATCGGGCGAAATATGGATGTCTGCACTACCCCCTGCATTCAGGCTGTCAGCTTGGATGCATTGAATGACAGAGAGCCTTTTGTGAGCATACCGCAGCGTGAACACCTCGCCCGAAAGTTCTCCTATCAAGTATGCATATTTCCCATTTGGAGCCCAGCATAGATGGCGAGGACCTGCGCCTGGCTTGATATCCACATCGTACGCTCCCGTCTCATCCAGGGGAGATGTCCCATTTTTGCCTTTGGAAACAGGAAGGACATGAATCTTGTCTGTACCTAAATCGTTAGCCATCAGGAAACGTTTGTCGGGCGTGAAATACGCGGCATGTAGGTAGGGCTTATCTTGACGATCGGGAATCACACTCTTCCCTTGGAAAGGCAGGAATGAGCCCTCTCCAAGCGTCCCATCCTTGTTCACTTCAAACAGAGTGATGCTTCCGCCCCCATAGTTGGACGTCACGAGATGTTTTTCGTCGGGAAAAAGGGTGATGTTGCAGGGGCCGCCTCCCTTGGCTTGGCTGGAATTCAGGCGAGTGAAGCATTTCTTGTCCTTGTCAAAAGCGAACGCAACAGCCGAGCTTGTCATCGCAGATTGCTCAGATACTGCATACAACCGGTCTCCGCGTTTGTTGAGACAGACAAACGAAGGGTTGTCCACGCCACTCATACCGCTTACGTATGTGGTTTGTGCTGTCTGAGGGTCAAAGTCATACAATTGGATAGCCTCTGTCTCAGAAGAACCTCCTCCAGATACGATTAGGTATATGGCGGATAATAGAAATGATAGCATTTGCATAATCAGGAAAGTTTACATATTCATTTTTGTGCAAAATTACATAAAAAAATGAATGTTGATGCAAACGCTTGACAAACGCTGTCAAAAAAATATAAAATACGATACTAAAAGTGGTTTTTCGGAGTTGTTGTTTCACCAATTTCCCTATTTCACTATCAAAAATCATAAATAATGAATTTTTTTTTTGTGACATTATTGGGTATTAATATCAAAATGTATATTTTTGCTTCGAAAATTAGTATTAATATAGTATTAACATAAAAACAAAACACATGAATTTGAAAAAATTATGGGCTGTCGCCATGTTGTTGATTGGCGTTACAGCAAGTGCACAATCCCGTGCAGATCTGCCAGAGTTGAGCTCTACAGAGAATCCTACGTATTACTATCTCCGTAATGTGCGTAGGAATGGTTCGTATGCCACTTATCAGGGCGAAAGTCAGGTAATGACACAGTTGGGAGCTTCCGAGACCCCCAGCTACAAAAACATGTTCTATTTCGTTTCCGCTGGTCAAGCGAGCAACGGATATGTTCCTGTAAAGATCTATTCAGCTGTGTCTGAAGGTAAGAGCATGGCCAGCTTCAATAGTTGGACAATCGAAGGTTCTACATGGTATCTGTACAGCAACCCCAATGGCAACGGCAATATCGCAATCTGCAAGGTGGCAAACATCAGTGACACCAACTGTTTCAATGATTATGGTGGCACCACCATCAACGCATGGCAGGCTGCAGGTGACAGTGGTTCGGAATGGTATGTAGAGAAGCTCGACATCCAACCTGAGTTTGTTACCGCTACCTTCAATTTCTACTATCAGGGTTCGTTGGTATATACTTCCAAGACTAAGACGGCAAAGGGCGATTTTATTCCCACTCCCAGTACTCCCGCTTATGTATCATGCAATATGCCTGTAGGCAACATCTACGAGGATACCACCTACGATGTAGAGGCTATTGTCAACACCCCATTCAAGTCTTCTACCTCATTCGAGGATGCAACATGGTATCAGATGGCCATCCGTCCCAGCATTGGCACACGTTATGCCTCTACCGAGCAGAACAACGGTTCTTGCGCCCTCTATCGTAAGAATTCTCGCAATGACAAGTATCTGTGGGCTTTCATCGGCGATCCCTTCAATGGCTACAAGATTATCAACCGTGGTTCTGGCGAAGGTCTGTACCTGAACGTCGTTCCTGGCAATGATAACAAGCCCTATATGTCAGAGAATCCCATGATTTGGACGCTCGGTTACGGAACAGACAAAGCAGCTGGTTTCGGCGTACAGGGTTCTTGGATGAACAACTACGGAGGTGAT
>DCHV01000055.1:0-17254 GCA_002314945.1 Prevotellaceae bacterium UBA1743 | reverse complement strand
AAATATCAGTTTGATTTCGATCCTACACCTGCCAACGAGGATCAGAACAGTGCACTGAGCCTGCTCTCAGAATTCCACATCACAGTAGATGGCGCTTACTCTGTAGCAACGGATGAAGGTGCAGAAGGTCTTATTACTGATCAATTCCAGAACGAGTTGGCTAACTGCAGCTTGAGTACAAGCGGCAACGTAGTGACTGTAAAATTGGATCAGGCTATTACTACACAAACTTTGGCAGTCTTCACCCTCTCTCTCGAAGGATTGATTATCGATGATGAGTATTACAAACCTCTCATCTACGCTATCTATTATGTATCTCCTGTGACAAATGGTGACAATAATACCAAGGAGACAAAGATCAACGAGATTATGGCTTCCAACAAGACTGTCGATGTATTCACAGCCGATGGCAAGTTGGTAAAGAAGGGCGCTACTGCCAATGATCTGAGAGAACTCAAGGGTCTCTTCGTAATCAAGGGTAGCAAGTTCATGATGAAGTAATTCAGATATATCTCCCCCTTATCAAGCGTCCCGCCTATTCACAAGGTGGGACGCTTTTCGTATTATATCACGAATATTTTTAAAAGGACATTCCCCTATATCCGCAAAAAAAATCCACGGTCAAAAAATAAATTTTCCGAGGAGAAAATATTTTTTTCTCGAGACAGAAATATTTTTTTTCCGAGGAAGAAATTTTTGGTTTCCAAGAATATTTTTGTCCTGTACAAATGATATAAGCGATATTTCCAGGTCGCCTTCGAAATCGTGTTTTTAAGATCAAAATGCGTCTTTGAGGTCTTTCGATCAAGTCTGCTTCGCATCCTCGGCCGCTGGACATTTCCATTTTTCTTAGTAAGAACTCGCTCTTCCAGAAAAATCGGAAACATCCATCAACCCAAAGACCTCAAATCCGAAAAAATGGCTAACGCTTCAAAATTGCGACTACCGTCGCTAAAAAATATAGGATGATGACGTTCTCAAGTTTCATTTTTTATGCCGAAGGCACATTTTTTATTGCGCAGCAACATTTTGTCCACTTCCTGTTTCTTTTGCCGAAGGCGCAGGTTTGGGTTCAGAATTTTATCTGATTGCTTGCAATCAAGGAAAATCCTGTACCCAAATATGTAGGACGTATGTCCAAAGAAAAAGGAAGTGGCATTTTGACTTCGTCTTAATTTGATCTAAGACTCACGATTGTGCGAGCGAACCCATTTTCATTTGTACAGGTCTATTTTTTTGAGCCAGTACGGAAATCAAAGGTTTTCCATACTGGCTCAAAAAAAATAGAGCGAGGAGCGTTGAAATTATTTCTCGAATATCTCTACTTTCAGTTCACCGCATTCCTGCATGATGCCTACATACTGGCTGAACTCGGGTGTGGCGGAATGCTTATCCAGTGCTTCCTGACTTTCCCACGATTCGATGATGGAGAATACATCAGGGCGGGTGGCACTCTCAAAAGCATCGTATGCGATGTTCCCTTCGTGCTTCCGAGATAGGGCAACCAACGTGATAGCTGCTTCGAGCGCACGTGAATACTGGCCCTCGTTTGCTTTGAAAAAACAATTCAATCGTAACATGTCGTTTTCTTTTTTAGGGTAAATACTATCTGATTTGCTATACAAAGATAGGTATAAAATCCCGTTTTCGGAGTCGATATGTAGGAAGATTTAAGTATTTTTTGACTTTCATGGTTGAAATATGCTGACAAATGACTATCTTTGTATGAAATAAAGCAAAATCATAGTAATAATACAAAAAATTAAGCAATGAGAAAGGTTCTATTTTTCTTGATGTGGGTGCCAATGGCTCTGTTTGCCAAGGTAAATCCACCTGCAGCATTCGGTCCTGTGCCGACGGCTCGACAATTACAGTGGCATGACACGGAGTTCTATGCCTTCATCCATTTTACCACCAATACCTTCAACGACCTGGAATGGGGATATGGAGATGCCGATCCTAATATCTTCAATCCTACCGAGTTTGATGCAGAACAATGGGTCAAGGCAATGAAGGCTGCTGGAATGAAAGGTGTCGTTCTGACGGCTAAGCATCACGATGGTTTCTGTCTGTGGCCCTCGGCTCTGACGGACTATTCAGTGAAGAATAGCAAATGGATGGATGGAAAGGGTGATATCGTAGGTGCTGTACAACGTGCAGCCAAGAAGTATGGCCTGAAGTTCGGAGTCTATCTTTCTCCTTGGGACCGTCACGACTTGCGCTATGGCAGTCACGAATATGTGGAATACTATCGCGGCCAGTTGCGTGAGCTCCTCACTCAGTATGGTACCATGTTCGAGGTTTGGGAAGACGGGGCCAATGGTGGTGACGGCTACTATGGCGGATTGTGCGAGGAACGTCGCATCCATGGTGACTACTACGAATGGGGTACCACCAACATGGTAATCCGCGAATTGCAGCCCAACGCTTGTGTGTTCGGTGGTGATGTACGTTGGTGTGGCAATGAGAGCGGTTACATCGACGAGCCATGGTGGTGCGCTCAGCCCAATATGGATTTATCGAAATGCAAATATTACGAGTGTAAGGAAACAGACAAAGAGGTGTGGATTCCTGCCGAAGTGGATGTATCCATTCGTCCGGGATGGTTCTTCCACGAGAGTGAGAACGACAAGGTGAGAAGTGTAGATAACCTCTTAGGGATCTACTATTCATCCATCGGTCGTGGAGCCAACTTGATCTTGAATATCCCTCCCAACAAGAAGGGTCTCTTCAATGAAGAGGATGTTCGTTCTCTGGAAGGCTTAGGGAAAGCATTGAAAGAGGAATTTGGCAATTGCCTGAACAAACAGATTGCCAAGGCCGAGGCTTCTAACACCCGTGGTGAGGACAAGGCATACGGTCCCCTGAAAGCAACGGATGGAAAGAAAGATACATATTGGGCAACAGACGATGGTGTAAACAAGGCTACTGTCACCTACACCTTCAAGAAATGCACTACCGTAAACCGTGCCATGATTCAGGAATACATTCCCCTTGGCCAGCGTGTTTCTTCGTTCCAGATTGAGGCACAGGACAACCACGGTCATTGGCGTCAGGTGGCTACGGGCACTACCATCGGCCATAAGAAACTGGTACGCTTCCCTGATTTCGAAGCTTATGGAATGCGTGTGACAATCGAAGCAAAGGCTTGTCCTGTCATCAGCAACATCAGTTTCTTCCAGAGTACATACAAAGGGCAGCAATAAACGAGCCCTACATCAGACTGTCAAAGGGGAACTCCTTGCGTACACGATAGGCTAAGCCTGTCATTACGGCAAGGAGTTCTCCTTTTTGATTGGTCACCCGGATGTCGCAATAGGGCAATTTGTGATGATCCAGCAATTCAGTACATTCTGCAGTCAGGATGTCACCCAATTGAGCGGATTTCAGATAAGTTATGGTGTTCGTAACACCTACGGAAAGTATGCCGTGAGAATTGCTCACGCCTGCAAAGGCAAGGTCGGCCAGTGTGAAGATGGCACCTCCCTGACACACATTGGCTGCGTTCAAGTGGGTCTCAGTTACAGTAAGTTGGGCTTTGGCATAGCCAGGATGTATCTCTACCAATCTTGCCCCTATGCTATAGGCAAAATGGTCGTTCTGAGTCAGGGTTTCTTTTAGAGTCATAACTATTGCAACAAATGTTTTGTGCAAAAGTACAAATAATTTGTGGTATATGTTTACATTTTCATGGGAATGCACTAATTTTGCGCAATGTTAATTTTTATGTTCAACAAAAATGAGAAAAACAATACTTTGCGCAATGATTGGTACAATGGCATTGGCAGGATGTGATTCCAACAACAAGGTGTCAACCACTGGTGGAATACATTACGAGTACATGGACAGCACATGCCGTCCCGGAGATGATTTTTACAAGTTTGTCACAGGCCATTGGCTGGAATACAATCCACAGCCTAAGGAATACGCCATGTGGGGCGCATTTGGCCTTGTACGCGAGAACACGATGAAGCAGTTGGCAGACCTGATTCAGGGTATTGCTGCCGAAACTCACGAAAAGGGTACCGTAGAGCAGAAGATAGCCGACCTCTACAACATGGCTATGGATAGTGTCCGCCGCAATCAGGAGGGAGCTGCTCCCTTGATGCCCTATCTGAAGGAAATAACCGACATCAACACACGCGAGGAACTGTTAGCCTTGATGGAGCGCGAGCACGACAATCTGCTTTTCTCCATGTACAATGGTGCGGATGAGAAGGACAGCAAAAACAATGTGCTGAGTCTGGGACAGGGCGGTCTTTCTTTGGGAACACGTGATTATTATCTCAACGATGATGCTCAGACAGTCAAGATACGTGAGGCATTCAAGCAACACGTCATCAATATGTTCAAGTTGGCAGGATATGACGAGGAAATTGCCAAGGCCAAGATGGAAACAGTGATGAAGTACGAGACGGAGATAGCTCAAGTCAGTTATTCGAAGTTGCAGTTGCGTGTGCCAGAGGATAATTATCACAAGATGTCTCTTGCCGAGTTGGTGGCATCTACCGGTTTCGACTGGGACACCTATTTCAAGGCTAATACGTATGACAAGACGGATACCGTGGTAGTAGGACAGCCCGAGCCTCTCACATTGGCTTGCAAACTGCTCATGGAGGCTCCTCTGGAAGATCTGAAATCCATCTACGAATGGCGTGCCATCAGTGGGGCATCCGATTTGCTGAGCGATGACTTCCGAATGGAGAACTTCTCCTTCAATCAGATTGTGACAGGTGTAGAGGAGGATAAGCCACGTTGGAAGCGTTGTGTCGCTTTGGTCGATGGCATCATGAGTGATGCTGTAGGTCAGATGTATGTACAAAAGTATTTCCCCTCTGCCAACAAGGAGAGAATGCTGAAACTTGTCGGTAATCTGCAGGAAGCATTAGGGAAACGTATTCAGGCACAGGAGTGGATGAGCGACTCCACCAAGGCTGTTGCTTTGGACAAACTGGCATCTTTCTATGTAAAGATAGGTTATCCTGACACATGGGACGATCTGACCAATCTGCAGGTAGATCCCACGCGTAGTCTGCTCGACAATATGCACGACATTCAGCAATTCTATTGGAACCTGGAT
The DNA here is from genome assembly GCA_002314945.1 of Prevotellaceae bacterium UBA1743. Lineage (GTDB taxonomy): Bacteria > Bacteroidota > Bacteroidia > Bacteroidales > Bacteroidaceae > Physcousia. The sequence goes on along the minus strand of DCHV01000055.1, from coordinate 12,174 downwards.
AAGCAGAAACACTACAATACACCTGTTGACAAGAATGAGTGGCTGATGTCACCTCAGACAGTGAACGCTTACTACAATCCCACTACCAACGAACTTTGTTTCCCTGCTGCCATTCTCCAGTTCCCCTTCTTCGAGATGTCGGCCGACGATGCCATGAACTATGGCGCTATCGGTGTGGTCATCGGTCATGAGATGACACATGGATTTGATGACCAAGGTAGGCAGTATGACAAGGAAGGCAATCTCCGTGTATGGTGGAACGAACAGGATATCGAGAAGTTCAAGGAACCTACCGAGAAATTGGCCTGCTATTTCGACAGTCTGTGGGTGATTCCTGGAGAATTGCATGCCAACGGCCATCTATGCCTTGGCGAGAACCTTGCCGATCATGGAGGTGTGATGGTGGCATACGAGGCATTCCAGAAAGCCATTGGTGAGGCTCCTCTGAGCGAGGAAAATGGCTTCACTCCCGAACAACGTTTCTTCCTCAGTTATGCCAATGTGTGGGCAGGAATCTGCAGTACGGAAATGCTCCATTACCTGACTGTCAACGATGTACACAGCATCGGCCGTTTGCGTGTCAATGGTACGCTTCCTCATATTACACAATGGTGTGAGGCCTTTGGCGTGCAGCCAGGAGATTCGTTGTATGTAGCACCCGAGGATCGTGTGAATATCTGGTAACAAGTCTGTAAAAAAAACTGAGAGAATGTAGGAAGTTCCTTATTCTCTCAGTTTTTTTATGTCCCGATTGTAAAGACGCGCTTTATCTCAGCGGTTTCACGATGTACGTGAAATCATAGTCCTGCCATTTGGTCTGATATTTTTCGATAGGCCATGCTCCCCATGAAGTGATGCAGCCCAATCCGAACTGACATTGCTGAATCTGCAGAACGGAGAAATCTCTGGGTGTGAGATCTCCACTATGCATCTGAACTGCATACTTGTTCATGCCTGAATCGAGGTCGGAGGGAAGATAGGGTAGGGTGCTGCACTCCATATCGCCTGTGGCGACGAAGGAGAGTCCCTTGCCAGATACATCTGTCAGATTCCAGTAGCGAACCTGTGTCTTGTTGCCACTCTCCTGTGGACGTACGTAGGGCCAATACTGATCACTAACCTTCTGATCGTAGATACCTAATTTCTGCGAACCGGTACGGTCTATGTAATTCTCTATGGGGCCCATGCCGTAATAGTGGATGGAGTTGTATTTCTGGGGCATCACCCATTGCATACCGAAACGGAAGAACTGAGGTTTATTCTCAGCCTGTTCGTTTACATCAAGGTGCTGGTTGATGATAAGCTCGCCTGCAGCATCCATTGTGTAGGTGTGGGTGAGGCTGGCCTCGAGAGGCTTCAGGTCATATTCTACCTTGATGACTTGTGCATTTCCTTCTGCATAGCATGAGACGCCTTTCAGAGACTTCTGAGGCTGTTTCCAGGCAGAGAACTTGTTTTGCAAACTTGCTCCATAGTCATTGTCGGTAGGAGCTCTCCAGAAGTTGGGAATCACATGATATCCATCCTGCAGCAGAGGTTCGCCATCCAGATCCACATAATCCAGTTCGCCAGTACGACGATTCACGCTGATGCTTAATCCACCTGCTTCTACGGTATAGCAAGCCAGTCTTTCATCCACACTGATGGCCTTGTCATCACTTCGTAGATCAGCCTCGGCAGCATCCAGCACGTCGGCCACTACGGGATACTTGTATTTTTGTATTACAAATTGTTGGGAAGCTACTACCCAACCTGATTCAAGCAAAGGCTCAGGCTTTGTGAGACGGAACTCCACGTTGGCAAGGATTTCGCTCGAGGGATTCTGTTTCACCAGATTCCATGCATCCAAGGCAACAGGCAGGGTTGTCAGGTCAATCGTCTTTGTCTCCTGGGGAGCTATCTTGTCGAGATCCCTCAATGTGCCAGTGAGTACCACCTTGCCATCTTGGAGGATGCTGATGTAACCCTCTACATTGCCCATATTCACAAAGAAGTTCTCGTTGTACAGGTCAATGGTACCTCTCGTCATATTCAAGTTGTTGAGCCAGATGTTCTGGTAGTAATGACGTACCTCGTATGAATGAGGTGTCAGGCTACGGTCGGGGGCTATGATGCCGTTGCAGTTGAAATTGTGGTCACTTGCAGGGTAGCGGCCGGAATCACCTCCGTACATAAAGATGGGTTTGCCTGTCACTTTGCTGGTACCCCATACGCCCTGATCTACGAAGTCCCAGATGAAACCACCCTGATAATTGGGATATTTGCGGACGAGGTCCCAGTACTCCTTGAAACCACCCATGCTGTTACCCATGGCATGAGCGTACTCACACTGGATGAGAGGGCGTGGGTCATTGCCTTGTCCGAATTTGTCACAATTTCCGTAATCATAATACATGGGGCAGAAGATATCTGTTTTCCCATTCCAGATAGCCTGTTCGTATTGTACCGGACGACTTGGATCCATCTTCTTCAGTTCGTCATAGGCCTGGGCGAAGTTGTCACCATAACCGCTCTCGTTTCCGAGACTCCACGTGATGATACTGGGATGATTCTTTTGCACGCGTACATTGTTGATGTTACGTTCTACGATGGTCTGCTTATAGCGTGGATCCTGTGCTAATCGAGCATCCTCATAACCCATGCCATGGCTCTCGAAGTTGGCTTCTGCAACCAGATAGATACCATACTTGTCACATAGGTCGTACCAACGTGGGTCATCAGGATAGTGACTCGTACGTACAGCATTGATGTTCAACTGTTTCATGATGGTAATATCCTGAATCATCCGTGACAGGGGCACTACATATCCTCCGTCAGGATCCATCTCATGACGGTCAGCTCCCTTGATGAGGATGGGCTGCCCATTTACCAACAGCTGCTTGTCCTTGATTTCCACTTTTCGGAATCCCACATTTTGCGGAATGACCTCCAGCTGTTCCTTTCCATCACTCAACGTGGTGTAGAGCGTGTATAGATAAGGAGTTTCAGCCGTCCATTTCTCGGGAGACTTCACCTCGAAATTCACCTCAGCCTCGCCACTCTTTCCCAGGGTGGTCGTTTGGGATGCCACTTCCATACCCTTGTTGTTCACCAACTTGAACGACAGGCTCTTCCCTGCGGCATTCAATCCGCTTACCTTTACGTTGAGCGTACCGTCTGTGTAATTGTTGGTCAGGTCGGGTGTGATAAACAGGTCCTGAATGTGTGCCTTGGGACGTGCATACATATACACCTCACGTGCGATACCTGTAAAGCGCCAGAAGTCCTGGTCCTCTCCATAACTACCATCACACCAACGCATCACTTGCATGGCTACGAGGGCCTTCTGGCCTGCTTTGAGGTACTTGGTCACATCAAATTCAGCCTCCATCTTGCTATCCTCGCTATAGCCTACCTCTTGTCCGTTCACCCATACCGTCAGATTGCTTGTGGCAGAACCTACGTGCATCAGTATCTGCTGGTCTTTCCATTCGGCTGGAATCATGAACTCACGACGATACGAGCCTGTATAGTTGTCGCGTTCCTCCACGATGGGGGGATTGTTGGCAAACTGTGTGCTCCATGCATATCCCACATTCTTGTAGATACGATCTCCATATCCGTTCATTTCAAACAGACCTGGAACAGGGAACTCCTCCCATGCCGCATCATCGTAGTCTATTGCCTGGAATCCCTTTGGTGCCTTGTCATGATCCTTCACCCAATTGAACTTCCATTTACCTTCCAGGCTCATAAAGCGGGCACTATTCTCCTTGATGCCCTTTTCGGCCAGAGAGGTATTCTCATAGGCGAAGAAAGAACTTCGGGATGTCTCCACATTCACACGGTTAACACTCGGGTCGAGCCAACGCTCTGTCTTCTCTTGTCCGGCTTGCGCTGTCAGTCCTACAGCCAGTGCCATACTGAATAAGAAAATACTTTTCATACACATATCTGTTGCAATTTATATCAATTTCTCCACAAAAGTAATAATATGTATTCGAAATACAAAATTTATCCTTCATTTTGCCTACTTTTGCCACGAGATGAGAAAAATTCATATCCTATACAGCAGTCTTAGGGAACTTCTGTTCCCCAGATTCTGTCCCATGTGTGGCGAACGGCTCCTTCCTACGGAGAACATAGTGTGCATGGGATGTGACATGAGTCTCCCGCGTGTGAAAGTGACCGACATCACAGACAACACGATGCTCCGCACGTTATGGAACTTCGTCCCTGTGAAGAATGCCGCATGTTTTCTCTATTATCGCCATTTCGCACGCTCTCATGCCTATGTCACTCTGCTTAAATACCGTCATGCGGATTTGCTTGGCGTATTGATGGGACGATGGGCGGCTCAGGAAATCCTGCATCTTCATCTGCAGGACGAGGTGGATTGTATTGTGCCTGCGCCCATCACGCCACAACGTAGGCGGCAGAGAGGATACAATCAGGCAGAGGCAATCGCGAAGGGCCTCAGTGAGGTGTTTGCACTCCCGTTATGTACCAAGGTCTTGTTTCGTACGGGGAACAGCGAGTCCCAGACTCATCGTGATGCCATGGAACGTCTGGAAAACCTCGAAGGATGTTTCTATGCCGTGTATCATCCCGAGATGGAGGGGAAAAGGGTTCTTCTGGTAGATGATGTCTTCACTACCGGAGCCACCATGGCAGGTTGTGCACTCGCCTGGCTGAAAGTCTATCCCACATCCTCCATAAGTGTGTTCACATTCGCGTGGGCAGGTAGAATCTGAGCTTACCTTTTCAGCTGTGACTGTGCCACCTCTATGAAAGCCAGGTTATTCTCCATGGGAGTGTCACTTTCCACCGAGTGGGAGGGAGAGAAAATGTAGCCGCCATCCTTGCCCAGTTCGAGGAGCCTCTTGGATTCAGCAATCACTTCTTCCCTTGTGCCGAACGGGAGGGTCTTCTGCATGGAAAGTCCTCCATGGAAAGCAAGTTTGCCTCTGTAACGAGGGAGAATCTCATATACATCCATCACCTCTGGTTGGAAGGGATTGAAACAGTTCAAACCGATGGAGACAAGGTCGTCAAAGAGTTCGTCCACGTCCCCGCAGCTATGGATCATCACATACTTGCCTGCAGCCCTCACGTGTCCATACATCTTTTTCAATCTGGGATAGATGAATTCCTTCCACAGGTCGTAGCCCATGATGAGCCCGAACTGCTGTCCCCAGTCATCGCCGAAATAGACAGCATCAATATCGTACTTCAGCGCCTCGTCCACCTGTGCCAGGTTGTAATCGACGATGCGGTCGAGCAGATTGTGCACAAAGTCCGGGTGGAGCATCAAGTCCATCAGGAGGTCCTCCATGCCCCTCATTGTCCATGCCCTCTCGTAGAGAGAGAATCCAATCTGAAAGACGCGGAACAGATCCGGCTTCTTTTCGATTTCAGGTTGGATGTTGGCAAAGAATCTCTGATCCAAGGGGTCGGGGAATGAATAGCCCTCGAGTGTTGGTTCAGGGAGCACCACGTTCTTCACGTTGCCAATGTCCTTATCGACACTCCTGTCCCACACGACGCCGAAGACATCCCTTACGAGGTTTTCTCCCACCGGCTCAAAGAATCCTATGTCGCTGCCCAAGTTCAGGATATGGTTGCCGAGTGGAATGTCGAGATCCTCCACACCGTAATACTTTTGCAATTCTTCGTGTGGCTCTTTTGTGAATTTGAAAGACCATGGCACATAGGGTGGTTTCTTACCATCCAATACCATTCTCACAACCTCTCTCTTTGTCATATTCCGTGTGTTTGATGTTGTTATACTTCGCATGTTGAATCACGCTGCAAAAATATTACTTTTTCTCCGTCTCTCAAAGAGTTGTAGCGAAGAAATTTCAATAATGGGTATTATGTTGGTAATCCATTAACTTTCGAAAGTGTTCGCTACTTAGGTGGCACTAACCTGCTGAAGATCAGTATTTGCCTGTTCCCATTCTGAAAAACTCACTCGTCTGCATTTGTGAACAGATCACTTAGGGTCACCTCGCTTTGAATGTTCTGCCACCCCTCGTTGTGTTCAACACCTTCGGCTGTGATCATAGTCAGATGGATGGACTTGCTCGTTCCGGTTAATTTAACAAAGGCTTCTCTTCTGTCCCGCAACCTCTGTGCGTAATCCGATGAAATGGAGTAAGTGCTGCTTGTGAACTTCATCTCGCAGAGGTTGATGGTCTTGTCACCCCGGTCAATAATCAAGTCAATCTGTCCACCACGATGCTCTTTGCCAGCGTTGTCGGTGAAAGATGTCCATGAGAGGGAACATACGTTCCCCAACACGCCCATAATGCCGAGCTTGGTGCGTATCTGTGGAATATGATGCAGGCAGACCTGTTCGAAGGCATACCCTTCCCATGACGAGATGTCCATCTGACGATGACTCCAGTAATTGGGATCACCACCATTGTATGCCTTGACAAAACGCAAGTAGAATAGGGTGTACAGGTCGGTCAGCTGATACATCATGTCACGTTCGGCCTTGCCAAAGGATGTGTAACGACGGACAAAGTCACAGTTGCACAGGTCGGATAGCACTATTGCCAAGAAAAAGTGCATCAAACAACTGCGGTAACTCATTTTTTTTTCCACTTACCGCAGTATAATACGCATATTATTTTGTTGTCTTGCTCAATACCTTGAAACACGTTCGACACGTTTCAGGCATTTGTTGCTAATGCATATTATGTTTATTATATATAAGCTATTCTATTGTTTCGAATAATTTGTTATTCTGGTAGAAGGAATATCAAAAGAGAGGATGGTCGTACCATCCTTCCACATAGGTTTATACAGTTGAACGATTTTTATCTATTTACGTTTCGCAAGTTCTTTAGTCGGGATTTTTAGTTAGATTTTTAGTGAAGATTTTAAAAATACAACATAAAATCCGGATCAATGGAAAAGTGTGTGTTAGATTTCAACAAAAACCTAAAAAACACCGTTATGGACTTCTTTCTCATAATCATCTGCGATGATTCCGCATCTATCTGCTTCCTAAAATCCTTGTGAACTTGTTCACAGATATTTTTTGAAACCAGCTATCTGCCGAAGTCCACAAAGGCCATAAACCATCCCCTGCGGGGAATAAACCGCAGCAGATGATTCTGACTCCTTGGACAACAGGAAATGGTTTATTAGCGAGGAACGAGCGATTGGTTTATCGCTTTGGGATGGCTTGGGAGATGAGTGGTGCTTCATCAGATGGTAAGCTTGCTTACCAGCGGAGGAAGGAGCACTCAGATACAGAGGTCTCGCAGAGAACTCGTCAGAGAAGCCATCACAAAGTGTTTTTTAGGTTTTTGTCTTTTTCAGGGGAGAAGATCTTATTTTGATCCAAGAATCACACAAACCTTGCAACAACTACTTTGTTACAGAATGGGCGGTAGTTTGTTACAAGTGATACAGGGGTGGGAAAATCGGCGTACCTTTGCAACGCACACATAAGTCAGACATAAGTCAGCGCGAAGAGATACGTTGTGGCCACGGTATTCTTCCTGTGTGTGCACGAAATATCATGTTGAACTCCTGCTGGGTAAAAGCCTAACCTCTTGTCCCCAAGCCCAGCAGTCGGCCTTTGGAAGAAGGCTCCTGAGGGATGAGAGGAATCAATATGGGACAGATTTCAGGAAACTGGATTACCGGACTTCACAGCGGACGTGCCTGCAAGCATGAGAGTATCTACACCAGGGTGAACAAGAAGACGGGCAAGTGCTACACGGCGAAGCTCTGCAACCCCAACACGGAGGCGAACGCTACTCAGCTGTCGGTTCGCAGTTCTTTCGGGCTGGTGAACAAGGCCGTGAGTGAGTGGATCACTGCCAACAAGGTTTCGACCGGTAGCGCCAATGCCGACTACAAGAAGGTGAAGAAGATGTTCGACAGCCAGTCCGTCTATGCTACCCTGCGCGGCTTTATGGTGGCCAAGGGTATGTACACCGTGAGCAACGACCATCAGACGGTTACCGTGAGCGCCGATGCCCGCACCGACTTCAGGACGGCCTTTGGTATCGGGACTTCGACCGGCTCGGGTACGGGTACTGGTGGTGGTAGCACCAGCGGTGGCGGTGGTACTACTGGTGGCGGTTCTACCAGCGGCGGTGGTGGCGGATATGGTGACTGATGAGCCTCTCCCCGGCCCTCTCCTTCGGGGGAGGGAGTTGGGGAGGCTCTTTGATTATTCGATTTGTCGATTTATCGATATTCGATTTTGACCTATGAAAAAGTACTTGTCTGTGGCTTCCTTCGTGGCGGCCGTTCTCTTTGCGGCAGCAGGTTTGCTGCTTCCTCCCCAGGGTGAGATAGACGGTTCGGTCCTCCTGCTCGTGGCTCAGCTGCTGGTGCTCTGCGCCACCCTCCTGGGCATCCGCGACCTGCGCCTTCCATCCAAATGATTTTCATTAACCACAAAAACACACACGTATCATGACAAACGAAAACAAGAACAAGTGGAGCGTCATCATCAACATCGCGCTCACCACCCTTACTGCCATCCTCTCTGCCCTCGGCTTCTCGGTCGGGTAGAGGTGAAAACAAAGGAAACGCCCGGGGATTTCTCCTCAGGCGTTTTTTTGTCGTTATTTGGGTTTTTCCGCTCGTGATGCCCTCTCAATGGGTTGTTGTTAGGTCCTCTAATCCTTCAGGCATCCGATGGGGACCACCAATACACCATCTGTACGCACATACGCATAATTGCCTACGGCGGTCAGAATCATCAGAAACGAAGGGTTTTTCATCCTTGTCGTGTCAATTTTTTCAGCCAGTTTCTTTAGGTTCAGGGCTCCTTCCTCAATCAGTGAGTCTCCGCCCAGTTTGATCTCAATCAGGCCGTATTGGCCATTTCTCAGATGTACTACCGCATCACATTCCAGACCACTCTTGTCTCTGAAATGAAAGACTTCTCCGCTTAAGGCATCTGCATAGACACGTAAGTCACGTACGCACATGGTTTCAAACAAAAGGCCAAAAGTTTCCATGTCGTTGATTAGGTCCCGAGGCCCTAATCCCATAGCTGCAGCAGCAATGGACGGATCGACAAAATAGCGCGTATCGCTGGTTCGTATGGCAGTCTTCGAACGCAGATTGGGATTCCATGCCGACATATCTTCAACCACGAAGATTTTTCGCAAAGCATTAAGGTATGAACCAACAGTAGCGTCGCTGATTTGTTCGGCCTCATGAATCTGCATGTCCGCCGTTATCGTGCCAAGGCTTGACTGGCTTCCCTGCAGCCTGGCATATGAGCGCATCAGTCTTTTGGCGCGTTGTTCATCCCGTACTACATCATCGATTCTGGAAATGTCAGATTTGACAATTGCCTCAAAATATTCCTGTGCCTGTTGGAGTGCTGCCTTCTCCGTTTTCTTTTTCAATGACTTTGGCCATCCGCCTCGGCATAGCATAAAAGCAATATCTTCCATCTTGTGTGGATTGGTTCCCTCTGCCATGAGATTACCTTCAAACAGGCAAGCCATACTAACCTCGCCGGTAGATTCAGAAGACTCCCATAGGCTCATGGGGCGCATTTTCAACCATGCAAACCTTCCCGTGCCAGAATGTTGTATTTTCTCTTTGTCCTTTTCTTTTGGTACAGCTGAGCCCGTCAGCATAAACTGACCATCCTCTTCCCTGTGATCCACCGCGAAACGTATCGCATCCCACAATTGCGGAGCTATCTGCCATTCATCAATCAACCTTGGGGTTGCACCTTTGAGTAATAATTGGATATTCGTTTCTGCCAAATACATATTTTGCTTCACATTGGTCGGATCATCCATATACAGGACACTTTTAGCCTGTTGCTCAGCTGTTGTCGTCTTGCCGCATGCCTTAGGACCTTCTATTAATACAGCACCCATTGCGTCGAGTTTTTCGGCCAATAATTTATCCGCGATTCTATGTTTATATTCGCTCATTTTTATCCAATCATTTATATTTTTTGCAAAGATATGGAAAATAATGATAATCACCTATATCAATACAATCATTTTTTCATTTGGCCGATTTTCGTTTGGTCATTTGGCCGTTTTCCGTTTGGTCATTTGGCCGAATTTTGTTTGGACATTTGGCCGATTGGTTGTACAATGAACTTATCTCAAATCCAAGTACATCTTCACACAGATTTTCGCAGGTAAGCCCGTTTTGTTTCATTTTTTTGCATATCTTTGCCCGAAATAAAACATTGAAAACGATGAAAACACGGAAATTTTTACTCCTTGCCCTGCTTTTTGCAACCCATAGTGCCTATGCCGATGTGACCCGCATCCTAAGTCCGGACGGGCTGACCTTTGTCGATGTACAGCTCCAACAGGGGCGGCTCACCTACCGTGCCGGTTATCGTCTGGCAGGGAAGCGTGACACGACCGATGTGCTCATGCTCGAGGACTCTCCCCTGGGTTTCCGTTCCAATATCGGCGACTTCTCGCAGAATCTCTCCCTCCAGCCGCTTCCGGCTGCTGAGACGGAGACGTACACCTATGATCTGCGGCAAGGCAAGCAGAGCCACATCAGTGCTGCATACACCCATCAGGACATACCCCTGCTGAATGCCGACGAGCGTGCCGTTGTGGTGGATTTCCGTGTGGGAAACGGCAACATCGCCTTCCGCTACCGTATTCCCATGACGGGCGGCAATCCCAAGTGCATCGTGGTGGAGAGCGAGGCGACAGGTTTCGATTTCCCCCAGGGGACGACCACCTTCATCTGTCCACAGAGTGATCCCATGGCGGGGTGGGAACGTACCAAACCCAGCTACGAGGAGGCTTACGTGTGGGACGAGCCAGTGGGTACGCCTTCGCAATACCACCAGGGCTACACCTTCCCCTGCCTCTTCCACGAGGGTGACCGTGGTTGGGTGATGATCAGCGAGACGGGTGTCGATGGCCTCTACTGCGGCAGTCATCTCAGCGATGGCACCTCCGAGGGCCTCTATACCATTGCTTTCCCCATGCAGGGCGAGAATAACGGCTTCGGCAGCACGGGTGCCCAGTTCGGATTGCCCGGACAGACACCCTGGCGCACGATCACCCTGGGCGAGACGCTCAAGCCCATCATGGAGACGACCGTCACGTGGGATGTGGTGGAGCCGCTCTACGAGCCTTCCCGCGACTATCGGGCAGGGCGTAGTGCCTGGAGCTGGATCCTGTGGCAGGACGACAGCATCAATCCCGAGGATCAGCGTCAGTACATCCAGCTCAGCCACGATATGGGATGGGAGTACTGTCTGGTCGATAACTGGTGGATGAGCCGTATGGGACATCAGGGTATCGAGGAACTGGCACAATTCGCCCGTGAGCGTGACGTGACCCTTTGCCTGTGGTACAACAGCAACGGAGGGTGGAGCGACGCCCCTCAGGACCCCAAGCAGATCATGTCCAATCCCATCGCCCGCAAGCGCGAGATGAAGTGGATGCAGCAGGTGGGCATCGGGGGTATCAAGGTGGATTTCTTTGCCGGTGACAAGCAGGAGACGATGCGTCTCTACGAACAGATACTGTCCGATGCCAACGAGTACGGCCTGCAGGTCATCTTTCACGGCTGTACGATACCCCGAGGATGGGAGCGTATGTATCCCAACTACTGTGCTTCCGAGGCGGTGTTGGCCAGCGAGAACCTGTATTTCACACAGCAATCCAATGACATGGAGGGCATGAATGCCACCTTGCATCCCCTGCTTCGCAACACGGTGGGCAGTATGGACTTCGGTGGTACAGTGCTCCAGCCGCGTCTGCACCGTCATCCCGACAAGGGTCATTATCGCAGGGTGGGGAATGCCTTCGAACTGGCTACTGCCGTTGCTTTCCAGAGCAGTATCCAGAACTTTGCCCTCTCGCCCTGCAACCTCACCGAGAATCCTGCCTGGGAGATTGATTTCATGCGCCAAGTACCTACCACATGGGACGAGACACGTTTCATCTCCGGCTATCCCGGCAAGTATCTCGTCATGGCCCGTCGTCACGGCACGCATTGGTACGTGGCTGTGCTGAATGCCCAGAAGGAGGAACTTCGCAACCTGCACATCGACCTCCCCTTTGCTCCCGGACAGCAACTCCAGTGCATCTCCGATCAGGCGGAAGGTCCCGGCCACAGCGCCCTTTCCACCATCAAGGTGGGCAAGGATGGTACCTGCAAAATCACGATCCCTGCCCAAGGAGGAGTCGTGATGTATGAATGATT
>DCHV01000098.1:658-16369 GCA_002314945.1 Prevotellaceae bacterium UBA1743 | reverse complement strand
GTCCACTTTAACGGGACAGTAATGAATGGAAAAATGTATCAGCAACACGCGTTACAAGCGTTACAGGCATTACAAACGTGTGTAGTCCCCTAAAAAAGTTGAATGGATTTCACCTAAACCCGACTATATGTTGAGTGATTTTTACTTAGCTTGAATAGGGAATTTCAACGAAATAAGTAATTTTTATCATATTTTATGAGAAAATGATGGCAGATTGAAGAATATTAACTATATTTGCACAATTATTATAAAATTTTTAGGAAAATTCATCAAAATAGTAAATTACGTTTTTAATTTTATTAATTAACAATCTCAAATTATGGGAAAAAAAGTAATGTTGTTTTTTGCTTGCATGTTTATGACTGCAAGCATCGCGTTCGCCCAGAAGCAAGTGACAGGTACAGTCACCGATAGCGACACAGGCGAACCAATCATTGGTGCAGCCGTCAAACTGCCAGGTACAACCACAGGTACACTTACAGACATCGACGGTAAGTTTACATTGAAGAACATTCCTTCTTCAGCAAAGACAATCGCAGTTTCATTCATGGGAATGAAATCTGTGGAAGTGCCCATCAAGGCAAACATGACGATAGCTCTGGAATCCGACACGAAGGATTTGGGCGAAGTGATGGTTGTAGCCTTCGGTACTGCCAAGAAGAGTTCTTACACAGGTTCCGCCAAAGTGGTGAATAGTGAGACTTTGGAAAAAGCACAGGTCAGCAACGTCATAGATGCTTTGGCTGGTGCCGTTCCAGGCCTTCAGGTAACATCCTCCAATGGCGCTCCTGGCTCTCAATCCACCATCCGCATCCGTGGTTTCAGCAGTTTGAACGCAGATAACGCTCCTCTATTCGTAGTGGATGGTGCTCCCTGTAACGACAATTTCGACATCGGCAACCTCAACCCCAATGACATCGAGAGTGTCAACGTACTGAAGGATGCTGCCAGCAACGCTCTGTATGGTGCACGTGGTGCCAATGGTGTGGTAATGATTACCACCAAGAAGGCAAAGCAAGGTGATGCTCAGATTTCTTTTGATGCCAAGTGGGGTTGGAACAGCCGTGCCCTGCAATACTACAACACCATCGATAGCCCTGCACAATACTATGAAATGCAGTATGGTGCTTTGAACAACTACTACAAGAGCACAGGCATGTCCGACGCAGATGCTTGGGCAAAGGCTAATGCCAACCTGACTGGTGATCAGGGTAACGGTGGTTTGGGTTATAACATTTGGACTGTTCCCGAAGGTCAGGTTCTGATTGGTAACAACGGCAAGATGAACCCCTGCGCTAAGTTGGGCTACACCACACCCGATGGATACTACATTATTCCCGACAACTGGGACAAGGAAGCCACACGCAACGGTCTTCGTCAGGAGTATAACGTATCTGCCACAGCTGCCTCTGAAAAGTCCAATTTCTATGCAGGTCTGGGTTACCTTTCTACCGAAGGTATCACAGAGAACAGCGACTACCAGCGTTTCTCTGCCCGTTTGAAGGCAGATTATAAGTTGAAGCCTTGGGTGAAGTTAGGCATGAACTCTTCATACGCACGCGTAAACAGAAATGAATTAGGTAACAACGGTGCAGAAACCAGCACAGGAAACATCTGGGCTATGACCATGGGTATGGCCCCCATTTATCCTTTCTATGTGCGTAATGCAGATGGAAGTTACAAGTACGACAGCAACAACATTCAGGTATTGGACTATGGTAATGGCAAGAATGGCGGCATGTACCGTCCCTTCCTTAGCGATGCAAACCCCTTGCAGGATAACCGTTTGAACACAGACAACACCGAAGGAAACGTATTCATGGGCAATGTATTTGCCGACTTCTACATCACCAAGGGACTTACCCTGACAGTGAATGGAACTGTTGATTTGGACGAGAACCGCTACACCGAGGTACTGAATCCCTACTACGGCCAGTTTGACTCTGCTGGTGGTACTGTAACCAAGCAACACTACCGCTATTTCTCATACAACCTCCAGCAATTGCTGAACTACACGTTCACTATCAAGGACCACAACAACTTCAACGTATTGGCTGGTCACGAATACACCTACGACAAATACTACAACCTGTATGCCACCAAGACAAAGATGTTCGATCAGGCAAACAAGGAATTGGCAGGTGCCATCTCAGATTCACAAGGTGCATATTCTGCCCTGACACGCTACAACAACGAAGGTTATTTCCTTCGTGCCATGTACGACTACGATGAGCGCATCTTCGCTTCAGCATCTTATCGTCGTGATGCCTCCAGCCGTTTCCATCCCGACAATCGTTGGGGTAACTTCTGGTCCGCTGGTGCCGCATGGCGTATCGGCAAGGAATCCTGGTTCCCCGAGACAAACTGGTTGGACGAACTGAAATTGAAAGCTTCTATCGGTTCACAGGGTAACGACAAGATTGGTAGCTATCGCTACACCGACCTGTACGAAATTCAGCCCAGCGACGGCAACGTAGGTACTGCCTTCTCCCGCAAAGGTAACAAGGACATTACATGGGAAACAAACACCAACATCAACGTCGGCTTGGAATTTGAGGTATTCAAAAAACTGAGCGGTAGCTTGGAGTACTTCAACAGAAGGACCACCGACATGCTCATGGCCTTCCCCGTAGCCGCTTCTTTGGGTTACAGCAGCTTCTACAAGAACGTGGGTGATATGAGCAACAGTGGTGTTGAACTCGACTTGAACGCCAACATCTTCAACAAGAAGAACTTCCAGTGGGATGTAAACGTCAATTTCTCTTATCTGAGAAACCGCATCACCAAATTGCATGATGACGTAAAGACTGGTACTTCGTACGATGCAAACGGCAAGGAGTACAAGGGTTATGTATCGGGTGACTATTTCATTGCCGAAGGAACTTCCATCTATACATGGCGCACCAAGGAATATGCCGGTGTGAATGAGAATGGCGAATCCCTGTGGTGGAAGAACACCTACGATGACAATGACAAGTGGACAGGACGTGAGACCACAAATGTCTATTCCGAGGCCGATTATTACGTAACCAAGAAGAGCAACGTACCTCCCGTATTCGGTGGTTTGGGCACTGGTCTCCGTTTCTACGGTTTCGACTTTGCCATCCAGACTTCCTTCCAGATTGGAGGTTATGCCTGGGATGGAAGTTACCAGAGCATGATGGCTTCTCCTACAGCCACCAACACCGGTTTCAACTTCCATGCAGACCAACTGAAGGCTTGGACAGCTGACAATACAGGCAGCGACATTCCCCGCTTCCAATTTGCAGACCAATATGCCAGTGCCAACTCTGACCGCTGGTTGACCAAGGCTTCATACCTGAACATTGAGAACATCAATTTCGGCTATACCCTTCCCACCACACTGACCAACAAGGTAGGCATCAACAACCTGCGTCTCTACATGGCAGCTGAGAACGTATTCTACTGGTCTCTGCGTCGTGGCTTCGACCCCCGTCAGTCTTTCGACGACAACAGAAGCTACGTAGCTGACAGAACCAACGCAACGAACTATTCTCCTATGCGTAGTGTTTCCTTCGGTCTGAAACTGACCTTCTAATTGAAGAATCAAACAATCAAAAAAAAATGAATCTAACAATGAACAAGATAAAATCTATCAAATGCCTGCTCACGATTGCTTGTGCGTCCATGCTGGCAACAGGATGTATCGAAGAGACACTGCCAGAGAATGGCACAGCTACTCAAGAGCAATTGGGAGCCTCTTCGAATGCTCTGGAATCCACATTGAATGGTATTCCAACTCAGATGACACAATGGTATTTTGTATATGGCGAACAAGATCACGAAACAGATATGGCCTATCTGATGTTCCCCATTCTGCAAACGGAACTGATGGGTGACATGTTCACCGGTGAAGGTGCCAATACTGGCTATGATTGGTTCTCCAACTACAACAACTTTGCCCGCAATTTTGGTGAACAGAGCTACATGGCTTACCTGCCTTGGTTTACCCTGTACAAGTTGGTAAAAGGCTGCAATGACGTAATTGGTGCCGTACCCAATCCAGAAGAAGCAAGCGATGACATCAAACAGGTTCTCGGCTCTGCCTACACCTATCGTGCTTTGGATTATTTCACACTGATGTACTTGTGGGAGCCCGCGACGAACAAATACACCGATGTATCTGCCGTAAAGGGACTTACCGTACCCATCGTATCAGAAAGCACCACACGTGAAGAGGCTATGAACAATCCTCGCGTATCACATGCCGAAATGATCAAGTTCATCCTATCCGACCTGGACAAGGCTGAAAGATTCATAACAAGTGAGCCCAAAAGCAAGCTGTATCCTTCTTTGGCATGCGTATATGGTCTGAAAGCCCGTGTTTATATGTGGGACGCATTCGAGAAGACAGAAGAAGAGGCAAAGGCTGACTCATGCTATATAAAGGCTGCCCAGTATGCCCGTCTCGCTATTGACACTCACGCCCAGAAACCTACTACCGAGGCACAATGGTTGGACGTAAACACTGGTTTCAACACCGAGATCCAGTCATGGATGTGGAAGATGGGTTACAGTGCCGAGAACATGGCCAACCTGTGTAATTTCACTGGTTGGATGTCTGCCGAAGCAGACTGGGGTTATTCTTCACTGACCATGCCCAGCATCGACCGTTCTCTGTACGACAAGATTGCCTATAGTGATTTCCGCAAATACACCTTCCTGGATCCCGATCGTACTGTATATGATTACAAGAGTTGCCGTGACAAGGGTGAAGAAAAATGGTCAGATGACATGCCCAATTACGTATCTACCAAGTTCCGTTGCAAGGATGGCGATTGGGAGACTTACACGGTAGGAGCCGTTGTAGATGTTCCCCTGATGCGCGTAGAAGAGTTCTATTTCATCGAGGCTGAAGCCGTAGCTCATACAGCAGGTGTAGATGCAGGTAAGGCTTTGCTGAATACCTTCATGCAGAAATTCCGTCAGAAGGACTACAGTTGCAAGGTATCCAACCTGCGTGAGTTCCAGATTGAAGTACTCACCCAGATGCGAATCGAATCCTGGGGTGAAGGTTGGGCGTTCCCCATGGCAAAGCGTATCAAGCCAGGTGTGATGCAGAACTACGAAGGCACCAACGCACCTGCCGATGCTTTCAAGATCAACTGCGAAGGCATCAAGCCAAACTGGAACTTCGTCATTCCCAAGAAAGAGCTTGACAACAACGCCATCTTGTCAAAGACCAACAACCCCGATCCCACAGCCGCTGTAGTCGGTCCTGCTCCCGTTGGTGTATATCAATAATCATAACAAACCTATTTAGAAAAGAATTAACATGAAATACAATCATTATATAATGGCCGCATTCCTGGCTCTTCCCTTGATGGTCGCATGTTCGTCAGAAGAAGACTACTCGGTAGGAGAATGGAATGCCACGGAAGGATACAGCAACGTATCCTTCCCCAAGACAAACGTGTCTATTGAATTGGATCCCACGGATGCTACCTACAAGACGTTTCAGATTATCCGTCAAAATACCAAAAAGGCAGCAGAAGTACCTTTCGTAGTAACGGAGAATACGGATTCCGTATTTGAAATAACTCCTGCCAAATTTGCAGCTGGTGATTCCGTCGCTGAGTTCAAGGTTAACTTCCCCAAGGCAGAGGTAGGCAAACCTTACACACTGAAGCTAAAAGTGACAGATCCCAATTTCACCAGTTACTATAACGATGGTACCAATTTCACATTTTCTGTGACCCGTGTGAAATGGAATGATACAGGTTTCTATTATGATGACAACAATAACAAGGTAGAAGGCTGGGCTATGTACACAGAAGATTGTTTCACCACCTTCTATGGTGTCGAAAATCTCCAGTTCCCCACTCGTGTACAGGAGCGTGCTGACAAACCTGGCTATTTCCGTCTGATTAACACCTATCATGAGAATTATGCATACAATGATCCAGGTGACTGGTTGACAGACAAGGATTACTACATCTTTATTGACGCAACCGACCCCAACAAAGTTTACATTCCTGAGAAATGTCCCCTCGGTGTAGTATGGAGTTATGGAATGATGAACCTCTGGTCTATGGCAGGTTATTATTTGTCCAAAGGCAAGACAATGGCCGATGTAGCTGACTATCTCGGAACTTATAAAAATGGAGAAATCACCTTCCCTGCAGAAGCACTTCTTTTCGGCATGGAAAAGTATAAAGACGGTGCTCTCTATGCTTCGAATGGTAGTGGCAAATTCTCTCTTGTACTCAATCCTGACTTGGTAGTTCCCGAAGCATACAAAGCCAAATTGGAAGAAGACTTCGACTGGGAAGAGGTATTCACCGGTGACTTTGCATCAGCACAATTGGGTAGCGTAACTCCTTCTACTCTTTACAAGGGTACTTGCGTAACCACGACAGACGATTGCGACAAGGTGTTTGCCGAGGAATATGGTACAGCCTATACCTTCGCGCCCTATGCTGAAGATTACAACATCTATTTCACCGTAAACAACGAAGGCAAGATTGTGATCCCTGAGGGCTATGAAAAGCAGGCAATCGGATTGACAGCAATGGGTACTGACGTATATGCAGTCATCAATGCAGGTAAATCCACTTTCACCGCAAAGGAAATCGTTCTGAACATCACATTCGAGGATAAGTCTGGTGACATAACATACGGCACAGCTAATGAAACACTGAGCAACATCACCTATACCACCATTGGTACGGCAGACTACACCTACACATTATACTTCACAAACGAGGATGGGTCGCCCTATTTGGATGCAGGTCTTGAATTGCAGCAACGCGATGACAAGCCCAATATGTTCCGTGTATTGCATTGGGGATATGACGTAGAATTCAATTTCACATGGGATCAGGAAACCAACGAGTGTACGGTACCTTCGCAATACACCGGTTACACACATCCTTCATACGGTGAATTAAATGTAGCGGATATTTCAATTTGGCAAGGTACGAACTTGTATGCAGATTATCCATGTGTGTACGATCCTGCCACCAGCACCTTCACTTTCAATGTAGCATACTATGTCTCTGCTGGTTCATTTGGATACGGTTCAGAAACCATGGTCATTCATTTGAATGAGAATATTTTCCTTGCCAAGAAGGAATCATATACTAAGAGCGTATTCGCCCGTGCTCTCAAATCGGAGCAGAAGGCAGGCTCTCATTTCCATCCCACCCAAGTAAATCACAAAGAGTTGAAAATGGAAAATCTGAATATTATCAAATAATCAGATAGGAAATACGTCGAACAAAAAGGGGGCTACATAGATATGTGGCCTTCTTTTTTTTGTCTCTCTCCTATTTTTTTTATACTTTTGCAGCATATTTACGAAACGATTCAGACATGAAGAAAATTTTTCTTGGCATAGCCGCATTACTATTTCAGATAATGCCGTTGAATGCCATCACCGCCTTCCGGGAAATGAAATCATTTACACAGTCAGATGGAACCATCGTGCAACTGGAATTGGTAGGAGATGAATTTTTTCATTATTATCTGACATCGGATGGGTATGTGGCTATGTGCAAGGACAAAACCTCCTTCTATTATGCCAAGATGGTGGAAGACTCCCTGGTTTGTACAAATCAATTGGTACACAACCCTGCACTCCGTTCCATTGAAGAGGTTGAGATATTGTCCCAAGTTGCCACGCAAGAAACAGCCTCGGCTCAATGGAAACGCCAGCTTCAAGAAGGTCAAAAACATCGGTTGGCTATTAAAAAGGCCAAAGGAACAATTTCCTTGACTGGCAGAAAGAGAGGTCTCGTCCTACTTGTCAATTTTACCGACATACGTTTTTCCTCCAGCAAGACCCCTCTGCAATTCTACGATGATTTCTTTAACAAGGAAGGGTTCTCCGGTTCTGGAATGACAGGTTCTGTACGCGATTACTTCCTTTCTCAAAGTTACGGCCAATTTGACCTCATTTTCGATGTAATAGGTCCGCTCACAGTAAGTCACCACGAGGCATATTACGGAGCCAACAATAGCAATGGAAATGATTCACGACCCGCTGAAATGGTAGCTGAAGCCTGCAAAATGGCTGATGCAAAAGTCAATTTCAAAGACTACGATTGGGACAACGATGGAGAAGTGGATCAAGTATTTGTCATCTATGCAGGCTTCGCTGAAAGCTACACCGGAAGTGATCCGAATACCATCTGGCCTCATTCCTATTCCTTGGCTTCTGATTATCTAACCGTAACCGCTGATGGAGTGAAAATCAACAAATATGCTTGTGGAAGTGAACTAAAGGGTTCTTCCGGCACTACTCCAGAGGGTATCGGCACAGCTTGTCATGAGTTCAGCCATTGCTTGGGTTTGATGGATATGTATGACACCTCTGGTGGCAATAATTTCGGCATGGGACAATGGTCTCTGATGGCGAGTGGAAACTACAACAACAATGGGCGTACCCCAAGTGCCTACACCGCTTTTGAGCGTTGGAGTTGCGGTTGGTTGAAACCAAAGGAAATCAATGAGGTTTCCTATATCCGAGACATGAAACCCATCACCGATGCGCCCGAGGCTTACGTCCTCTACAACGAGAACTATCGCAACGAATACTACATTCTGGAAAACAGGCAGGTCAAAGGGTGGGATGCAGGTCAATACGGACACGGACTTACCGTCATGCATATTGACTATGACGAGCAAGCATGGTCAAGCAACAGCTTGAATGTGAATAAAAATCACCAACGTGCGACACTCATTCCGGCCGACAACAGTCTTTCCGACCAAACCGTAGCAGGTGATCCATTCCCTGGTACCTCCAAGAAAACGTCGCTTACTGATTCCACTACACCAGCCACAACCTTGTTCAACAAGAACCTGGATGGCACATTCTTTATGGGAAAGCCTATTGAAGACATTCAAGAGAGCGAAGAGGGACTCATTTCTTTTGCTTGTATGCGTGGCATCATTGCCGCTCCGTTGATGCACGATACAGAACGCATCTCCGACACTTCTTTCCGAATATCTTGGGATCCCGTGGAAAATGCCACCAGTTACGAAATCACCATGCAGGAGAGAAAAGCACCTTTTGAAAATCCTGCAGATGCAGTGATGATAAAGGAGAACTTCGAAGGTTGCTATTCCAAATCGAACGGAATGAGCAACATCGCCAACAAACTTGACAATTACCTGCAGACAAAGGGATGGACTGGTACAAATCTCTACACTTCACCCAATCTTTTGAAAATGGGAAAAGGTGAGAAACTGGGAACCATCTGCACCCCTATGTTGGATGCGCCCAACAATGGCGAACTGACCATTGTATATAAGCTGAAGCCATACAATGACAGCAGTAAAACTTTCAACGTATTTACGTTCCTCAGCCTTGCAGGAGGTGACAGAATGTCTGCCAATATTCCATGTGACAAGGAGGACTATTACCTCGTCACAGCGGACGAGGTTGAGGAAGATTTTCAAATATCCATCGAACCTCAAGCCATGGCCTACATAACAGAATTCACCATCTACGACGGCCTCTTCGACAAAGAGCAATTGGGTATTGAAACAGAAGATGAGACAGAGGAGAATGAAGTTGCTCCTCGACGTGCTCGCAGAAAAGTAAAATCTGTCACCTATACATCTCCGTCTCCCTATCTCGAATTGACCGACATGAATCCTACGAGTACATACTATTTCCATGTGCGTGCCATCACCACAATGGGCAATTCACAATGGACTCCAGAATTCACAGTGGAGCGTGCCTCTTCGGTAGAATCGGCCCCATCCTATCTGGAACCATTAACTTCTGATAGTTATTTCGACATGCAAGGGAGAAAGGTGTCACGCCCCACAATCCCTGGGATATACATCCACAACGGAAGGAAAAAATTCTATACAAAATAGCCTTGACATACTTTCAGTATCAGAATATTGATAGAAATATTTCCTTCATATTTGTACCAATCTGATATTTTTTATATTTTTGTGGCGGATAATACTATTTGATATGAAGAAATTTCTACTTTGTGCAATTTTGCTGTTGCTGCAGATACTACCTTCTGTTGCTGTACCAGCCTACCAGAAATTGAAATCATTTCCACAAGCAGATGGCACCACTGTACAGCTGAGATTGGTCGGTGACGAGTTTTTTCATTATTATATGACTTCCGATGGATATGTGGTTATCCGAAAGGATCAGACATCTTTCTATTATGCTCAGATAGCCTACGATTCCCTCTTATGCACCAATCAATTGGTACACGACCCTGCACTTCGTTCCACGGAAGAGGCAGAGATGCTACCAACTGTGGCCACACAGGAAAAAGTATCATCCCTCTGGAATCGTTATTTCCAGGAAGGACAACAACGGCAGTTGGCAAAGAAAATGGCACGGCAGAAGGCTCCCTCTTTTTTCGGCAAGAAGAAATGCCTTGTTCTACTGGTCAATTTCCAGGACGTGAAGTTCTCTGTCAGCACGACCCCACATGAGTTCTATGATGATTTTTTCAACAAGGAAGGCTACTCCGAACTTGGCATGGCTGGCTCTGTACGTGATTATTTCATCGCCCAAAGTTATGGTCAGTTTGAAATGGATTTTGATATAAAAGGCCCCGTCACGGTAAGTAAGAATGAAGCCTATTACGGAGCAAACACAAACGACAAGACCGATTCGCACCCTGCTGAAATGGTGGCCGAGGCTTGCAAATTGACCGAAGCGGATATCAATTTCTCAGATTACGACTGGGATGAAGATGGAGAAGTGGATCAAGTATATGTCATCTATGCCGGTTATGCAGAGAGTAGTGGAGCAGATCCTAATACAATATGGCCTCATGCCTCCTATCTCTCGCATGAAGCAATCACATTGACCGTGGATGGAATGAAGATCAACCAATACGCTTGTGGAAGTGAACTCACAGGAACCATAGGAGTCACTCCAGAAGGAATCGGCACCTTCTGCCACGAATTTAGCCATTGCTTAGGATTGATGGACATGTATGACACCTCCGGTGGCAATAATTTCGGCATGGGAGATTGGTCGCTGATGGCAACTGGAAACTACAACAACAACACGTGTACTCCCAGTGCATTCACGGCATTCGAGCGTTGGCAATGCGGATGGCTGCAACCTACAGAAATCACCTCCACATGCGAAATCCGAGACATGAAACCCATTACCGATGCACCGGAAGCATACGTCCTCTACAACGAGAACAATCGCAATGAATATTACATACTGGAGAATCGTCAGAAAAAGGGATGGGATGCAGGACAATCTGGACACGGACTTACCGTCATGCACATCGACTACGACAAGAAGGCATGGACAAACAACACACTGAATGTAAACAAGGATCATCAACGTGCCACACTGATTCCCGCCGACAATACATTATCCAAGAAAACCTTGTCAGGAGATCCTTTCCCCGGGACATCAGGAAAGACCTCCCTTGGCGACACTACCACACCAGCCATGACCTTGTTCAACGAGAACTTGGACGGGACCTATTTCATGGGGAAACCCATCGATGATATTCAGGAGAGCAACGAGGGTCTGATTTCCTTCAGCTGTATGCGCGACATCATTCCAGCTCCTGTCGTTCTCGCCCCGGAACGCTTGTCTGACACCTCCTTCCGTATTTCATGGGAACCTGTGGAAAATGCCACGAAATATGAAGTCACGATGGAAGAGAAGAAGGCTAAATCCGATGATCCCAACGATGCAATAATGATTACGGAGGATTTCAGCAATTGTTACTCCCAATTGAATGGCACGGACGACATTGGCAATGACTTGGACAATTACTTGCATACAAAGGGATGGAGCGGCACCAACCTATACACATCGCCCAATCTGCTGAAATTAGGAAACGGACAAGACCCTTCTTCTTTTGGTACTATCTGCACTCCCACATTGAATGCCCCTGAAAGCGGGAAGGCGACCTTTGTTGTGAAAGCAAAGTCCATTAACAACAACAATCTATTGGATATCAAAATCGTCATCACCTGCAAAGGAGCACGTTTTTCTTCTTCTTTCCAATGCAGTAGAGAAACTATTATGACATTGAATATTAGCGGAATATCAGACGATTTCAATGTTTCTATCGAGCCACAGGGCATAGGCTATCTCCTGGGATTGACTATCTACGATGGTTTCATCGACAATACACAATTGAAAGTTGCACCAGAAGAGGATCATGTCGTGAAAAAAATGGCGATTAGAAGCACCCGCAAAAAGGCTAAAGAACAAATCTACAGCTGTGTCGAGCCATCCCTCGAACTGACCAACACGAATCCTACCAGTACGTACTGTTTCCATGTGCGAGCCATTACCACAAAGGGCAATTCACAATGGAGTCCCGAATTCACGGTAGAATCTGCCTCTTCAATCGAATCTATCCCATCACATCAGAATACGATACTCTCGGATAGTTATTTCGATTTGCAAGGCCGTCAGATAGAGAAGCCTTCACATCCTGGAATTTATATTCGGAAGGGCAAGAAGGTGCTGTATTGACCTCCGTATCAGGAAGTCATCAGAACAGATACGTCAGCGAAATCATGTGGGAGTTGGCATTGTCCATATCTCCCGTTTTGAATGCATCCAGCACGCTTGATTCGTTCAATTCAGCCGTTTTTCCTATACCGATATTATACGTGTAGCCCAACTGCAGGTGAGAGAGTATTTTCACGCCTGCACCTACATTCCAGCTGAATTGCGAATTTTTCAGGCTGTAGCTATTTTCCCAGATATTGCTATTTCCCAGATGAAAAGCGAACTGAGGACCTGTAGCCACATAGATACCAGCGAAACTGCCTATTCCTATGGTATATTTCAGATTGACGGGCACATCGATGTAGTTCAATGTCTTGGAGTATTCTTCGATTACCCCATTCTCATCCTCCACTTCGGTAGCGATATTCTTTTGGTCATACAGAGCCGATACATCCAGGCCCAATCCTAATACAAGGGGTACATCCAATGTAGCACCTACAAAGAAGCCTGCACGGTTGCTACTATTGAACATATCCGTCGAAAACGAGGCTTTCTGCACGTTCAAGCCACCTTTCACACCCAATCTTACTTTTGCCTGAGCAGGTACAGCAATCAAAGCCAAGGCACATACGACACCCAAAAGATACTTTTTCATATTTTTTTTTAAGTTAAATACCACATTTGCTTGCAAAGGTAGAAACTTGTTGCCAATCTGACAAATGATTTGAGACAAAAGTCATCACACTGTTCTGCCAGAAGACACCTAACGCTTGGTTGAGACACGGCTGTCCCTATACAACTTCAGCGACTTGCGTATCAATTTTCTTTCTGCCATCAACGCATGGAATGCCACTATGGTAAGCGTCCAATTCCGCGTAAAGAGCCAGGCAGCAAAACTTTTCTTCAAGGCGGGAAGAAATGCATGGCGATTGGTACGCATGAAATCCCTCTCTATTTCCTTATCTCCATAGCCCATTTCCACGAGCAAGGCCATTGCCACGATACCCGTCCTGTCTTTGCCCGCCGTACAATGAAACAGAGTACATACGCCTCGGGAAGCACGCTCTTTCAGCGCTTCCACTACCCTATCCAACTGAGTACGGGAATACGTATCAGTCACGATTCTTCCATACAATGCATCAAAGTCGGGAATCATCGCCATCAGCCGTTCTGGTTGATTCCGGAATTTACGCAACACCGTCAGAGGGTCGGAACCTGTCTCATGCGTAATTCCCACTGTTGCATCTTTCAGCAATGGAATCTGTAGATACTCCACTTCTGGTGGCAGTGGATCGGGATATTCCGCCACCTCGATAGGAGTACGCAGATCGATGACACATCCGATGTGATACTCTTGGCACAGGGCAGCACATTGTTCGGGAGTCAGGACTGCCAATTTCCCACATCGCAGGAAGATTCCTCGGGGAACACCCTTGATGACATCGCCCAGGTCCCTCAGATTCAACGAATGTGGGATTCTCATCTTCTCTTATTCTGTTTTACAGGATAGCACTTATATCACGTAGCGTAGGCACTACATAATTCACTTTACGCGGAGGTACAAAATCGGGGTCCCAGCGTAGATAGAGCATCGCATCTATTCCCGCATCCAGTGCGCCCACGATATCAGACTGATAGTTATCACCTATCATCAGCGTACTCTCCCTTTTCGCCCCAGTTGTGCGTAGCGCATACTCGAAGAAGGTTGCAGAGGGTTTGTTGGCTCCTGCATCCTCGCTCAGTATGACACTATCGAAATAGTCCATCAATCCGCACGCCCTCAGTTTCTTGTATTGCACCTCGTGAAACCCATTGCTGCATAGATGCATACGATACCCTTTCCGACGCAGGTCATCCATCAGTTCGCGCGCACCATCCAACAGACCTGGCTTACTGGAGCAGAGAGACAGAAACACATCGCTTACCTGGAGACAATAGTCCGCCGTCGGCCAATTCTCTTTTTTCTGAATGGCACATTCGGACAAGGGACGGCGAAAACGCTCCACTATCAAGTAGTCGCGTGTTATTTCATTGCGGCTATACTGTCCCCATAGTGCTAAATTTGTCTGCCAATACGCCTCGTAGAATTTTTCTTCCGACTCCAGCAATTCCCCGAATCCCATCTCCTCGTATAGTTCCGACAATGCGATGATGGCGTTGCCTCGCGTATCGTAGAGTGTATCATCGAAATCAATAAAAAGGTCCTTGTATAGCTTCATTTCCTACAGTTGGCATTGAAACACGAAATGCGAGTCGAAGCAGTTCCCCAAATCAGCTTTCTCTTCAAACAGACCATACACACTGCTCCCACTACCACTCATGCTGGCATATACAGCTCCCATTCGATACAATGCATCGCGAATTCCCTCCACCACGGGATGAGAGGGAAACACACTCTCCTCGAAATCGTTCACCATCCTTCCTCGCCATCGCGCCACTGGCTCCTGGACGACCTCCAGCAAGGAAACATCAGGGTAATGTGGACTTACCGCAGCATACGCCTCACGTGTAGAGATGAAATCATCTGGTTTCACTACCACCAGATGCCACCCTTTCAGATCCAGCTGAATAGGAGTGAATACATTCCCTATTCCCTCGGCATATACGGGACGATTCTTGATGAACACGGCACAGTCGGCCCCAAGTGGAGCAATCAGCCGTTCCATCTCCTCGTCAGAGAGATGCAGTTGAAATTGCGTATTCAGCATCTTCATCATACAGGCAGCATCACCGCTACCACCTCCCAGACCAGCTCCCATCGGAATATTCTTCCTGAGTCTTACACACACGGGAGGAATCTCATATCCCTCCTTACGCAGGAGCATCAGGACCTTCATCACCAGGTTTTTCTCCACCTCACCTTCGATGGGGAACCCATCCATCCACAGTTTATCCTCGGTCGCTTCCTCCACCGTCAGTTCGTCGTACAGGGGGATAGGATAGAACACCGTCTGTATGTTGTGATATCCATCAGGACGACGTTCTACGATATTCAGCCCGAGGTTTATTTTACAATTACTCTTCATCCGTATTACGTTTTCCATATAGAGCCATCTGTCGTGCAATAGGCTTGTCTGCCTCGCACCATGGCAATTCCTCCAGATGGGAAGGCTCCACCCACAACGAGGCAGAATGCTCCTTCATCCGAAATGTTCTTGTGTCCGCTTCGCAACGAAACGCCTCCATCGTCAGCGAAAAATCAGGGTAACTATGTTCCACCGTCAGCAGATGTTCCCCTACTCGCACGTCATACTCCATTTCCTCCATCA
>DCHV01000098.1:0-574 GCA_002314945.1 Prevotellaceae bacterium UBA1743 | reverse complement strand
CGTGTATTCGTATTTCGTCTTTCCTTTCTGCATACACAGGACAGCCCCCTCATTCTCCACTACTGCACATACTACGTGATAGTGCGGATAATGATTTGCCACCTCATCCACCTTGGGCGAACTTACCGCAGTACGGGAGGCTGCTACCACATCCGCCACCCCCAGCAATTCGTTCCACGGTGTGGCTGTCCTTTCATTCTCCTGCCCCTCCTCGCGTCTGCGCGTCCATATTGCAGCCATGTTGAATAATGCGTGCTATAATAGTGTGAAACAATTACCAGATATCCTCAGGTTCATTGGGGTTGTCATAGACCTCCTTGGAACAGTATTCAAAGTAATCGAGCAGGATATAGCGTTCCGGATCGTCGATGCACGAGCGGAAGCGGATGTAGTAATCCTTTTCAGGCTCCATATACTGACGTAGCAGGATGCGTCGTGTGAAGCCCGACATCGTTCGCTGTGGTTCGTTCCCATTCAGGCGGATGATGTAATTGGGACCCTTCATATAGTCCTTGTTACGCAGTTTCTTGTCCATTTCCGCATTATAGTCATCATCGGTGGTATCATATTCCCA
>DCHV01000068.1 GCA_002314945.1 Prevotellaceae bacterium UBA1743 | reverse complement strand
ATCACAGTTACACAGTAACACAGTTGGTTTTGCGCACACATATTATAGAGGAGCACGAGGGACTCCTTGTTTTCGTTGTTCTATTTACTGTTTGTACGAGTTATTGATTTTTCAAAAAAAACATTTGAAATATTTGCTTTTGTCCAAGAAAAAGTGCATAACTTTGCAGAGGAATTATCAATAAAAAGGAGGTGAAAGATGTTTTTTGGTTTGTTAGAGCTTTCGATGACGAGTTGTGCATGTGCTTGTGAAACTAACTCAATAAAGACACTTATCAATGCTATTTTGAATCTAGATAATCCCAATGACAGCAAGGACGTCTTCTGCAAGCTGGACTGGGATCTTGAGGATTATCCAGAATGGGCAAGCAAACGAAAGGAAGTGAAGCAGCAGATAAAAACCAGACTGAAGGGCAGCAACACAAGTCTGGATGATAATCCCTACTCTTTCGCTGATGCCGAAGAGGTGGAAATAGAGGAGGCAAAGATAGAGGACTATACCCTTTCCTCCCAAGATCAGGAACTTCTGGAAGAGATCCTGGCGTATGTGGAGAAAGGTAACTGGCAGCATCCGGCAACAGCAGAGAATGTAAGCTGCTTCCTGAGAACTTTATTCGGTGCAGAGATTGCAAGGATAGACCATGAGGATATAGAGAAAACAAAGATGTTCCGCGACTTCTTCCGCAGAGGGAGAGGAAGGAATGGAGAACGTGTAGAAGTGTCGATGGCAAATATCATAGGCTATCTGATGAAACATGATTTGCTGTGTGGTGGTCCACAGCAGATCAGCGAGGAGTTCTTTGGTAATTACTATCAGGTGAACAACATCAACAAGGGGAAGAATGGTGAGGGTAATATGACGTTCAGGAACATCATTCCGCTGATGGACAAGTACAGGAGGAGGGTGATAGGCAAGTAAGTAATTTCAAAAATTTCAATAATATCAGTTAAAAGAGGCAGACATACTACTATATATGGAGAAGAATGTGAATCTGGAAGATATTGCTCCTGAGGAAATGAAGAATCCTTTTGAAGAGATAAAGCAGACGGATGCTGAGGGTCGGGAATGGTGGAATTCCCGTCAACTGGCGCGTGTGCTTGGTTATAGCAAATACTGGAACTTCGAACGACTGATAGAGAAGGTATCGGAATACCTGCAGCGTGACAAAGGGCTTCACCTGAAGGAACATCTCATGGAGGTGGACGATACCGTAACGTTGGGTAACAGCGGAGCAAGGAAGGTGAAGTCGTTGTTGCTTTCAAGAACGGCTTGTTTGGCTATATGCATGAATGCTGACCAGCGCAAACCCATGGTGAGTGTGGGCAAGCAATACTTTGCAGACAGATTGTCGGACAAGGAGGCGTTGACGGCCGTCGAGTCGAATATGTTGGTTTATCGCAGCAGTCGCGGAAAGGTGCAGGTGGATGTGATATTCAACAACGAGACGTTCTGGATGAGCCAGCAGAGAATGGCTCAGTTGTTTGGCGTTGAAGTAAGCACTATCAACTATCATATTCATCAGATAGAAGAAAGTGGTGAGGTACATGTATCCGAGGCAATTCGAAAAATTAGAATCCCGTCGGAACAATGTTCTGCTGATGGTGTTTATGTCTATAACCTTGACGTGGTCATCGCCGTTGGTTATCGTGTAAACAGCTATGAGGCTACGCAGTTCAGAATCTGGGCAACAGGGATCCTGAAAGAGTATATGATAAAGGGCTTTGCACTGGATGACGAGCGTCTGAAGGGTAAGAGTGTCTTTGGATCGGATTACTTCGAGGAACTGCTGGAGCGCATCCGCGAGATACGAACTTCCGAGCGTCGTTACTACCAGAAGATTACGGATATCTATGCCGAGTGTTCGATGGATTATGACAAGGATGCAGAGGTGACTAAGGTTTTCTACAAGACGGTACAGAACCTGATGCATTGGGCTGTGACGCACCAGACTGCCGCAGAGATAGTCTATCATCGTGCAGATGCGGAGAAGCCTCACATGGGGTTAATGACATGGAAGAATGCTCCTGATGGGCGTGTAATAAAGAGCGATGTGACTATTGCCAAAAATTATCTATCAGAGAAGGAGGTAGATGATTTGAATCTGCTTACAACAGGTTTCCTTGATATGGCTGAAGGAAGAGCTCGCAGGCATATTTTGATGACAATGGAGGACTGGAGCGACTTCCTCTGCAAGTTCCTTCAGCTGAATGATATGGATGTCCTGATGGATAAAGGTTCTATCAGTCATGAGCAGGCTGAAGAAAAAGCTCATGCAGAATATGATAAATACCGTATCATTCAGGATCAGACTTTCCTTTCTGACTTCGATAGGTTTGATCAAGAGCTGCCATTAGATAAATGAGCTCTGAATGGGTTCTGAAGAATTCTGAAGAATTCTGAGGAATTCTGAGCGCAATTTCCAAAGCGTCCGATTCTCTTTCGAGAGAGTCGGGCGTTTTTTTGTTATATGCTGTAGTTCAAGCAGTTGACAAACCTAACAATAGTATGTTTGAAAAATTCTGAATTTTTTTTTGCTCAGAATTTGTCAGATACACAGAATCCATACCTTTGTCTACGAATTCAACTGATAACGGACAGCCGGCTGTCTCATTAACCAACCCTAAAAACAAGGAGGTCAAGATGAGACATTCTGTACGAAACGAGATACTGGAAGAACTCGTGAAACATCTTCCGATGAAGCTGCGCGTGGGACTATGCGAGGAGGTGTTGTATGCAGCCGTAGAGGAGGGTTACCTGAATGTTACGGCGGAGGGGAAACTGGTGTGGCTGCTGGAGAGCAAGACGCTGCTTGCTTACTTCTGCGGCAGGATGTGGTGTGGTGATACACCTGTGTATAACAAACGTGCGGGTGGCTATGTTTGGATGAGCGGCAGCGTGAAGTTCCCCAAGAAGGATTTGGAGGCAATTTTTGGCGTTCGTAACCTGCGTACCCTGCGTGAGCATCGTTGCACGAATGTGGGATTGGTACCTGCCGGCTGGGAGTTGGTGGAGAAAATTTTTCAAGAAATGCACAAATGACACAAAAGTGACACATGGTTTTCGGGGGGTAGCGTGTATAAGGTTATGGAATGGGACACAAAACAACACATCATTATGAAAGAAGAAGAGAATTTCAGCAAAGAATTGAACGATGACCAGAGAATGCTGGTCTGCGAGAATCTTGATCTGGCCAATCAAATGGCTTGGAAGTTTAGTTATCTGCTCCGACGTAGCCGTCACGAGAAGAGCATCTTGAAAGAGGACCTGGAACAAGAGGCACTCTATGGACTGATGGAAGCAGCGTTACGCTATGACGAGAAAGAAGGGGTAGAATTTGGAGTCTTCGCACGCATATACTGCAAAAAGCACATCTTGATCGCTATCCACAAGTACGGCACGCCTCTGAGCACGTCCTGCAACTACACTGGTGGTGCTCGTGTATGGCATCTCGACGCTACCCTGGAAGATGTAGCAAGCGGTTATGCAATGGACAGTGATAACGGTTCGCCCACCGACCGAATACTCTATCAGGTAGCTACGGCCGACAATGCCGAGACGGATGCAGAAAATGAGCGTAAGGCACTCGTAGGGGAGATGCTCGATGGTCTTACCAACAAAGAACGCATGGCACTGGAATGCCTCTACGGCCTGGATGGCCAAGAAATGAACTGTGACGAGACCGCGGCGGTGATGGGTGTAAGCCCCAGCCGTGTAAGCAAACTGAAGGAAAGAGGTTTGAGAAAATTATCAATGATTTTCGCAGCCTGAACTATCAATATCAACTATCAACCATCAACTATCATTATGATTAAGATTGAAGGAATTGCAACAATTAGTGAGAAGGGCTTCCACTTCGATAGTGGAATGCCGAGTAATGAACCTGTATTGAACGAGGAAATACGTATGCACGGCACGCTGAAGGTCGCCCAGAATGCGTGTGTGGATTTCGAGGACAGCAATCGCGTATATCTTCCTCCCGTGATCAACCGTATCTGCGATGGTGAGAACTACCACGTAAAGCGCACCAGCCGTCACTACATCATCCAGATAAAGCTACCCGTGTTGGAGAAGCGTCAGGAGAGTGAGGACCGTATCGAGGGCATCATGCCTCTTGTGATGGGCGAAATCACACTGGACAGAAAGGAATTGATGAATCAGTAAGGATTTTAGGTGTGGATTTTCAGTGGATTTTGAGCTGTAGGCGACCCACAAAAAAGAAATCGTCAACCTATTTTCAGCAAGGATTTTGAGTTGGGATTTTAAAACCTCTTACACTTATCGGTCTTTTCATCAAGTATCCAGTTCTCGCTAAATACACCTTTAGGTCCGAAATTGATTAGCATTCCATAACGAATACCTGTCAGTTTCATGTATGACCATAGTTGCTTGCGTTGTTCATCACTAACATAACTTATGGCTTTCAGTTCAAGAACCACATCCCCCAGCCTTGAATCAGAAACGACAAGATCCATTCTTCTCTTGATAGGTGTTGGACGCCCTTTGTAATAAATAGGGAATTCCTCTTGACGATGTGGAACAAAGCCGGCATCTTCAAGTTCGATGTACAATCCAGCTTCGTAGCAGAGTTCATCTACATCTTCATGCCAATAGTTGTAGGATTTGAAAGCGCAACCCACAATACGAGCGAACATATTGTAAAGGGCTTGAGTATATTCGGTTTCCGTCATAATTGAGAGTTGAATGTTATATTATAACGTAATATGAGACAGATTATTGTGATAATCTTTACTAAAAATCATTCTAAAAATAATAAAGGGAAGTATTGTAGAGGGTCGTCGCTGCGCTCCTC
This sequence comes from Prevotellaceae bacterium UBA1743, assembly GCA_002314945.1. Lineage (GTDB taxonomy): Bacteria > Bacteroidota > Bacteroidia > Bacteroidales > Bacteroidaceae > Physcousia. The sequence goes on along the minus strand of DCHV01000068.1, from coordinate 3,574 downwards.
AAAATCCACTAATAATCCTAACTAAAAATCTAACTAAGTATAAACCTTAATGTCAGTAAGGATTTTATGTGCAGATTTTTAGTGGATTTTGAGCCGTAGGCGACCAGGACAAAAGATAATCGTCAACCTATTTTCAGCAAGGATTTTCGGTTGGGATTTTAAAATCTTCACTCAAAATCTTTCTAAAAATAATGAAGGAAAATTTTGTACAGGGTCGTCGCTGCACTCCTCAAAATCCACTAATAATCTCAACTAAAAATCTAACTTAAATATTATTTTGACTATGTATAAATTTAGTTTTGTTACCAGTGTAGCCGGCAAGGCTACCGAGGTGAGCAAGGAATTGTTTCACCAGATAGTGAGTGATCCGCGCGTGAAGAGCATCTGTGACCAGATAGCTAAGTTGAGCGACGCAAGTGAGATAAGCAAACTGAAGCGCAACCTGCCTGCCTTCTGCTGGCACGCGTGGTTCGACGATGGAAAGCGCAAGAACTATGCTGCTCATCACAGCGGTCTGATCATGCTGGATCTGGATCACGTGGAAGATCCACGCAAGAAATACGAGGAGCTGGCTGAGTCGGCATTGGCAATGGGATTGCTTGTCGCTCACGTCACTCCCTCGACAAAAGGCCTGCGACTGATATTCCCTGTACCTGCAGGAATGAAGATGGCAGATGCTCAGACGTACTATGTCAAGGCGCTGAAACTGCAGAATGTGGATGCCTGTACCAAGGACTTGGCACGACTCAGTTTCTGTGTACCCGAGGATTATTTCCTCTACCTCAACGAGAAACGTCTGTTTGAGGGTGAGGAGGTGGAGCCTGCTGAACCTTCAGAGATTCAGGAATCAACGGAACTTCCGGAAAATACAGAACAACCGGAATGTACAGAACATTCCGTCCCCTACCCCCAGGACTACGACGGCATACCGTACACGATGCTGGTATCTGCCCTGGAGACACAGTTGGGAGGTACACCTGCCCATGGTTCGCGCAACAACTTCATCTTCTCCATGGCAGCCTATCTGAGATATGTATGCAACGACGATTCAGAGTGGATTGCTCAGGTGCTGCCTACGTATGGCGAGAATGCAACGAAATGGCGTAGAACGATTGATTCTGCCTGTCAGCGTGCGCAATACAAGCAGATGCCGCAGATCGTGAAGCGTGCCATAGAGAATGCAAGACTCATCGTGGAGAAAGCAGAGCAGACAGTGGATGAGGAGGGTGACAGCCTCCCTCCACAGATGCCTGTGAAACTGCCCAAACTCATCGCTCACCTGACGAAGAACGTGCCTGAGGTGTGCCGTCCTTCCGTGGCAAATGCGGTTTTCCCTGCGCTGGGTATCCATCTGAACGGTGTGAAATTCTGGCTACTGGACGGCACGGAGAAGGAGGCTACCTTCATGTGCGTGAACATTGCCAAGCAGTCGAGCGGTAAAAGTGCGGTTAACAAGCCTATTGAATACATCGTGGCTGACATCGTGGAGCGTGACGAACTGAACCGCCGTCGTGAACAGGAGTGGAAGGATGCCACGGTCAACAAGGGTGCCAACAAGGAGAAGCCCAAGCGTCCGGATGATCTCTGCGTGCAGGTTCTGGTCTCTGACATGACCAACGCCGCCTTTGTACAACGTATGAAGGATGCAGGAGGTAAATACCTCTACACCAACCTGGAGGAACTGGACTTGCTGAAGCAACTGCAGACCAATGGTACAAAGGACATCGGCAAGATTATCTGCCTCTGCTTTGACAACGGCAAATACGGTCAGGAACGTGTCGGGACTCAATCGGTGACAGCTCGTGTGGATATCCGCTGGAACTGGAACGCCTCTACCACCATACAGAAGGGCATACGATTCTTCAAAGGACGCATGATAGATGGTACGCTGAGCCGCATCAACTTCTGTACCATTGTACCAGACAAGACAAAACCTTTTATCTATGGGAAGTACGACGAGAAGTATGCAGAGACGTTGAAGCCATACATCACCAATCTCAACCTGGCTACAGGTCATGTGGAGTGCAGGCAGGCATTGGACCTGGCAGGAAAATTGCTGGAGAAGTGTCTGGAGGATGCTGCACTGACGGATGATGACGTACTGCAGGATATGGCTTATCGTGCTGTGACCATCGCCTATCTGAAAGCTATGGTGCTCTACATCGCCCACGATATGACCTGGTCGAAGGATATCGCCGAGTTCGTGGAGTGGAGCCTGCAGTACGATCTGTGGTGCAAGCAGCATTTCTTCGGCGATCAGATAGCCAATGACAAGGCAGCTGAGAATGTGAAGCCCCAGCACGGTCCAAAGAACCTGCTCGACATGTTGCCAGACACCTTCACCATGGAGCAGGCTAAGGAGGTACGCAACCAGCAGGGAATGAACGGCGGTGCGCAACACATGGTAAGTACATGGATCTATCGCGGTTATGTGGAGCGTGACGACCTCACGATGCTCTACACCAAAACAGACTATTACCTGAAGAAATTCGTCTAAGGAGAGACACACTATCACAGTAACACAGTAACACAGTTGAATATGTGCACACATACACGCGGACAACGCAACCACAATCCACTGAACATACGCAAGACCACGGGGGGCAGAAAGCCCTTCGTGGGTGAGCGTAAGGACGGGACAGACCCCGACTTCCTACAGTTCGAGAATGACTTCTATGGCTACAGAGCAGCCCTGAAAATCCTGCATACGTATTACCACAAGTACCACCTGCACTCCATACGCGAGATTATCTCTCGCTGGGCACCTCCACACGAGAACAAGACGCAGCAATACATCACCCATGTGGCGCAGATGTGCCAGGCTCTGCCTGAGGATGACGTAAGCGACAACATATGCTCCCTGGTGAAGGCTATGGCATGGATAGAATCGCGGATGATTCCCGAGGATGCGGTACTGGAGGAAGCGTACAGGGGAGTGTGGGGAGGTTGAGAGTTGAGAGTTGAGAGTTGAAAGATGAGAGTTGAAAGTTGAAAGATGAGAGTTGAAAGATGAGAGATGATAGATGAAAATCTACACGAAAATAGAGGGGATTCAACTGAAAAAGTATATCTTTGCATGAAATATGACTGATAATAGCAACAAATAACACGTTTACGACATGGTAAAATACAACAAATCGTTCTTCTATTTCATCTGCATGGTATCTGCCATGGGAGGTCTCCTGTTTGGTTATGACTGGGTAGTGATAGGTGGTGCAAAACCGTTCTACGAACTATTCTTTGGCATCACGGACAATCCTACGATGCAGGGAGTGGCGATGACTACCGCGCTGATTGGTTGCCTCTTTGGCGCTATGGCTGCTGGAAGCATGGCAGACCGCTATGGTCGCAAACCACTGTTGACGATTGCTGCTGTACTGTTTACGGTAAGTGCTGTGATGACGGGTATATTCAATGATTTCACACTCTTCAATATCGCACGTTTCATAGGCGGTATAGGCATAGGCATAGCCAGCGCCCTGTCCCCGATGTATATTGCCGAGGTGAGTCCTGCACAGATACGAGGACGTATGGTGAGCCTGAATCAGATGACGATTGTATTGGGTATCTTGGC
>DCHV01000073.1:1826-3253 GCA_002314945.1 Prevotellaceae bacterium UBA1743 | reverse complement strand
AATTTCAGCTATCTCCCCGCGCTTTCTATCATGATACGAATCCGCTGGTTGAAGCCCTCGGACTGCATCAGGTCTTCCACGGTCAGGCGCATCCTGTAGCGCCAGTAATGGCGTGGGTTGGCAGGGATGTTGATGCGCTCTGTGTCAGCGTCCTGTGCACGCAGCGTTTTGTCCATGGCAAGCCAGTCCTGGAGACTCAGGAGGCAGAGCATCGAGGGCGAATCCAGATGCTGCCGTATCACCTCCTCGGCCAAGTTCCCTGGCAGAACTTCTGGAGCAGCACCTTGTAGATGGAGAACCTCCCTGCAATATTGGGCCGTGCGCTCCGCATCCTCCTCCCACCACTGGCGCAGCGTAGGCATATCGTGCGTAAAGAGGGTGGCAACACTTTGGTAAGGATTCTCCTCCAGACGCCCGAAGCGCAGCCCCATCCGTTTCGGCATGGCTTGAATCTCGAGACTCAGCATACCTAACGAGGCCAATACACCTGGTACACAGTCGGGTACCATCCCCAAGTCCTCGGCACATACCAACATGGAATTGGATGCCAACAAGGGTTGTAACTTCTGCAAAGCCTGTTGCTTCCAGAAATCATTATGGCGGTGGTAGAAGTAATGCTCATAGAGGCGTCTGTATGAATCTTGTTCGGCAGGAGACAGAGCAGTCATCACCTCATCGTTGATGGCTCCCACACGAGGATGGTAATGACCAGGGCAGTCAGCATCGGCAATGAACAATACATTGCTGATCATGCGGTACAGACTATCGCGCAGGCGGATGGAGGTCTTGTCACGACGACCTGCAAAATACGCTTCCACCTGTCGCTGTGTTTCAAATTTGGTTTTCAGCGAGTAGGTGTCTTCGGAGGCTGCATCCAGGAAATCACTTTTCACCCGCTTCGTCAATCTCCCGAAGTGGGTGCGTAGCATGGCATCCGTGATGTAGGGCGTGGTGAGGCGTGTCTCGTCAAAGGGAATGCCGTACTGTTCGATCTCCGACTCAGACATAGGCAGGGCGGGTGCAAAATGTCCCATCAACCCGTGTACGCTATCCATCGGTATCTCCCAGATACGGAAGAAACCAAGGACATGATCGATACGGTAGGCATCGAAATAGGTAGCCATCTTCGCCAATCGTTTTCTCCACCACGAATATCCATCCTGTGCCATCTGCTCCCAGTCGTAGGTGGGGAAGCCCCAGTTCTGTCCTACGTCACTGAAATCATCAGGAGGAGCACCCGCTTGTCCGTTCAGGTGGAAATAGTGCGGCTCCATCCATGCCTCCACACTGTTGCGGCTGATGCCGATTGGAATGTCCCCTTTCAGAATCACCCCCTTGTCGCGCGCCTCCTGGGTGGCCGACAGCAGCTGGTTATGCAGGATATATTGTTGGAAGGAATAGAACCCCAGTTCATCGCGGTGCGTACT
>DCHV01000073.1:1656-1811 GCA_002314945.1 Prevotellaceae bacterium UBA1743 | reverse complement strand
GCATAGTTCCATACCTCCTGCTCATTGTAGTTCGACAGGATGGGCCAGTCCGTGTAGTGGCTCGTGCCAAACTCATCACGCAGCAGGCAGAAGATAGAGTAGGGGATAAGCCAAGCCTCGTTCGTGCTCGTGAATTCACGGTAAGCGTCATTCTC
>DCHV01000073.1:0-1640 GCA_002314945.1 Prevotellaceae bacterium UBA1743 | reverse complement strand
ACAGGACCGCTCCTTGTCATACAGAAGACGCAGGTAATCTGTCTTCAACCGCATCACCGCTTCGTAATCCACCTCGTGCATCGAATTCAGGCGTTTGCACTCACGCCTGTAGCGCTTCATGAAAGCCTTGTCGTCGAGCACCGGCAACTGGCGCAGGTCGGTATAGATGGGATGCAGCGCATAGATCGTGATGGCATTGTAGGGATAACTGTCCATCCAAGTATGCGTCTGCGTAGTGTCATAGATAGGTAGCAACTGCAGCACCTGCATCCCCGTATGATGGGCCCATCCCACCATCTCGCGCAAGTCACCGAAGTCACCTATTCCCTGGCTACCCTCAGTCCTCAGGGAGAAAACAGGAATCACCACACCCGCCGCTTTCCATTCACACCCCTGGCAACGGAACGGGTAGTCACAGATGCTCTGTACCTCCGCCGTTATCTTCATCTCCATGGGGCTCATGCGATTATCCCCCTCCTCCCATCGCAGGATGTCGCCGGTACGGTCATCCAGGACCACGTATTTGTATTCAAAGGGGAAGTGCAATCCCGCCGCACTCAGGCACACATACCATTCATGCAGGCCACCCCGCTGCAAACGTATCACACGCTGTGGATTCCATGCACCCAGGGTAGGCAGATTACCCAATATCCCCACTGATTCACCCTGTCCGATATTCGGTGCCTGCACACGGAAAATCAGCGTGCGGTCGTAGAACATAATCTGCGGTGTCGAGGGAAGGGCATGAGAGATACAATGCACGTAAGCCGCACTGTAGAGGTAGCTGCATGGAGGAACGTCCATCCAGAAGTCATGGAAGAAACAATCTCTCGGAGTATAGGGGAAGCAACGCGGAACCCCGTTCCATTCGCTTCTGCTTATCTCCCCCTCCATGTATATATGGTAGCAATATTCGATAGAATGCACATCGTGATCCGTCACAGCATAACTCCCCGTCCAGTTATGTCCGTCGGAAGTGTTCATGCTGCACAGACGATGAAGTCGGGAGCCGTTGGCCAGGATCATCGTCATTTCTACTCCGACCGATTCCCCCCATTGTGTCGTGTATTGAATGGAAAAGTGTAGATTCATAGCGTCAAAGATACGAATAAAAATCTTTTCGTCCACAAAAATAGGAAGAAATATCAAAGAAATGCCAGATAGGCAGCGGAAAAGTGTCGAAAAATTTGTTGAAGCATGGAGAAAAGGGTAATTTTGTAGCACGAAACAGATGAGAAACGAGAATCACACATAAGCCGCATCGGTTCGATTGGGATACTCATCAAATTATTTAATGAAACAGAGACACGTTCCGAAAGTCAATGGCGGGCCACACTCCACGCAAGTGGAGATCGAAAGACGGTGGATTACAAAGACTCAGGGCACTCAAATCCTATCATGCAGGAGTTTCATCACATCATCGGTGCGGCACTTATACAGAGAGGCAGGAACCTTATACAAGGAATCCTGCCTCTCTTGCGTTTATTCTGTGTCCGTAATTCCATAGAAAAAGTTGAATGTATTGTATCTTAACCCGGCTATAGGTTGAGTGATTATTGCCTAACCCTAATAAAGGTTGAATCTATCAATATTCCTCCTCTTCATGTCAGCCTGCACCCATGATGAAATCCCCTCAAAAT
>DCHV01000093.1 GCA_002314945.1 Prevotellaceae bacterium UBA1743 | reverse complement strand
CGTATGAATCCGAATGCGCCAGCACAAGCCGGATATAATCATTCCATTGCCACTATCATGTGTAATGCAGCCTTGCGTACAGGACAGAAGGTCACCTTCGACGAGAAAACGCAGAACGTGATGGCGGGCGGAAAGATTTTCAAGTATTGAAAGCAGAATAGGACAATCAAGAAACAAGTAACGATGAAAAGGTTTTTTCAATTGATGACATTGGTCATCTTCTGCGTCTCGTGCAGTGGCAGACTCGAAGTGAAAGAGACAGCCAGTGACTTGCAGTACGACTCATTGGCTACGTGCTGGGACGAGGCGGTGCCTTTAGGTAATGCCGTTTTGGGTGAACTGGTATGGCAACGCGGCGATTCGCTGCGTTTCTCCCTGGATCACACCGACCTGTGGGATCTTCGTCCTACAGAAGGTATGGATGATTGCAAGGAACTCAATTTCAAATGGATTCAGGAACGTGTGGCTGAAGGTGACGTGGCTTCTATCCAGGAGAAGATAGACATGCCATACGGAAAGAAAGCGGCTCCCAGCAAGATACCTTGTGCTGCCTTGGAATTTCCTACCGAGAGTTTCGGAAATGCTACTTCCGTCCGATTATTCCTCCGCAATGCATTGTGCAGGGTAGAGTGGGAGAATGGTATTTCACTCGAAACCTTTGTGAATGCCTCCAAGCCAGTGGGATGGTTTGTGTTCAGGGGTATCAAGGACAAGGATTTCTGTCCCACTCTGAAGACCCCCAACTATTTCAATCCCACCAACCCCGGAGAAGGAGCCCATAGCGATATTGACCTGATGAAACTGGGTTATCCTCAGGGTGAAGTGATACGCGAAGGTGATAAGATTGTATATCATCAACAGGGATATGGTGATTTCAGCTACGATGTGGTGGTGGAATGGAAACGCAGTGGAAATACTCTTTATGGTGTGTGGAGTGTGAACACGTCGTTGAATGAAGAAAGTGCCGAAGAAGAGGCATCCCTCGCTCTCCAGCGTGGCGTGCAAGCCGACTACAAGACGCATATTGGTTACTGGAATGGTTTCTGGCAGGCCTCCTCGGTATCTGTGCCTGATTCTGTCCTACAGCGCCAGTATGACAACGAGATGTATAAGTTGGGCTCTGCCAGTCGCGAGAACTCACGCCCCATTTCCCTCCAGGCAGTATGGACAGCCGACGACGGAATGCTCCCTCCCTGGAAGGGCGACTTCCATAACGACCTCAACACTCAGTTGAGTTATTGGCCCGTGTATATCGGCAATCACCTGTCCGAAGGAATGGCCTACCTCAACACGATGTGGGACCAACAAGAGGCGTTCAAGGAATATACCCGCCGTTTCTTCGGTACTGATGGTATCATTGTCCCTGGTGTCACTACGTTGGACGGACGTGCCATGGGAGGCTGGGCGCAATACTCTATGTCCCCCACGGTGGGTGCTTGGATTTCCCAGCACTTCTATCTCCATTGGAAATACTCCGCCGATGACGAGTTCCTCAGCGACCGTGCATACCCCTTCATGGAACAAGCGGCTATCGCCCTCGAACAGTTGACGGTAATGGACGAGACGGGTCATCGCACCCTTCCGCTCAGTACAAGTCCCGAGATATACAATAATTCGCTTGAGGCATGGTTCCGTACAATTACCAACTATGACCTTGCCCTAATCCGTTTCACCTTCGGATCCGCTTCTGAAATGGCTACCGCTCTGGGTAAGGAGGAAGAGGCCGCACACTGGACAAAGTGTCTCTCCGAGATGCCCGAATTCGACCTTGAAAATGACGCGCTCACCTTTGCCAAGGGCTTCCCCTACAATGAGTCACATCGTCATTTCTCCAATGCGATGGCCCTCTTCCCCTTGGGACTTATCGACTGGTGTGACGGTGAGGAGGCACAGAAGATTATCCGTGCTACCATTAAGTGTCTCGATGACATGGGCCCCGCTTGGTGGTGTGGGTATTCCTACAGTTGGTTGGGCAACCTCAAGGCTCGTGCTATGGATGGCGAGGGAGCAGCCGAGGCATTGCGCATCTTTGCTGAATGTTTCTGTCTGCCTAATACCTTCCATGCCAATGGCGATCAGACGAGATCTGGAAAATCCGAATTTACGTACCGTCCGTTTACGTTGGAGGGTAACTTCGCCTTTGCCTCTGGTATTCAGCAGATGCTCATGCAAGGCCACACAGGTACCATCCGTGTATTCCCTGCAATTCCCACTTCTTGGCAGGATGTAAGTTTCGAGCAGTTGCGTGCCCGTGGAGCCTTCCTCGTTTCGGCCAAGATGTCAAAGGGGCAGGTAGAATATATTCGTGTATATTCCGAGAAGGGCGGCAAACTATCCCTCCTCATCCCTGGCGAAGACACACCTCGTGAATACGACACGCAGGCAGGAGAAACTGTATATTGGAAAGCAGGCGAATAATAGGCTCGAAAAAATTCCCACGCTCTACCTCCCGTTTGTCAGCGAAGGTAGAGCGTGGGAATATTGTATTCAGAACGTGTATGGCAGAATTACATCTACAAATTGATTCTCTGGGTTCCTTCCTCGATTAATTTGATTAAATCTTCGATTCTCACTTTATTGCCAAATTCTTGCCAGATGGTGATTCCTTCCCTCTTGGCAACCCTTTTGAGCAGTTCGAATGAACCATCGGCCTTCCCCTGAGACGGATCGCGGAGCAGTTCCAAGCAACATATAGAAACCTCGGCGTACTCTACGCGTGCAATAAGTTCCTCCACATCCTCGCCACCTGCCTCTCGAATGGCTTGTTTGGCTCTAACGAAAAACTCTTTGGCACCAGGAATGAAATCATCGGTGTACATATCCGCTTCGTGGGATAGGTATAGGTCTTCGTGGTTGTCTTCCCGGATAAGGTTTTTCTTCTCGTAAGCTATGTACTCGCGGATGATGGGACCAGCCGCCTTGCCGAAGAAACCATCGGTGAAGTCGCGTATCACTTCCTCTATGTCACAGTCGGGATTCCAAAGGAGTTTCACTAAAACGTAGGCTTTCATATCCTCGAAGGCACTGCTCACACTTTGGTAACTGCCCTGCGTCATTACACCAATGGCGTGGGCATCGCGGAAACGACGTATGCGATCCTGAAATGTCCAGATGTTGGGCGAGGGCAATAGATAATTGGAGAAAGTGGTGACGTAATCCCAGATATACAGATGAGGAGCTACTTGAGCCCAATCCTCCAGGTCTTTCAGAAATGCTTGGTTCTTCTCGCAACAAGCATCATACTGGTGCAACTGACATTCTTCGATGGGACACAGACGAATAACCACATTCTCGCGTGGCTTGATGTTTTTGGGAGCAGGACGCGTATGTTGGTAGGCAAATGTACCGATGAACTTATCGGGAAACTCATCTTTCAGGGCATCGGCCACTTGATTGATGAACCAAATTAGGAGCCCCGATTCTGTACCCTCGTATTGTGCCTTCAAAGCCTCGCATGTCTTGCATTTGCAGTAGGGACACCCATCGCCTTGAGATACGCTATAGATGGTGAAATTGGGGTATGCCTGTATCGCTTTGCGTGTTTCTTCAATGGTAATTCTCAGTACATCAGGATTTGATAGACAGGGTGTGGAATTGGCAATGCGCTTTCCATTTACTTCTGCGAAATACTCGGGGTGCTCGGCAAAATACTTGTCGGCATTGATAAACATGGGTAATGTATGGCCGCTCCAATAACAGAGGGCACCTCCATACTTTGGATCATTGATCTCACCATTGCTCTTAAGGCGTGCTGGAAATTCGGGATGTGTAAATACATCGTAATAAAAGATGTTTCTCATCCGTATGACGGGTGACTCGCTGTGGGACAGTTCACCGAAAGACCATGCATCACATTTTGGCGCGATACTCACCCTGCTGTTGTACCAGCGGCAACCCAATTCTCGTTCCAAAAACGAATAGACGGCATACAGAGTGCCTCTATCCGTATCTCCCCAGAAAAAGACATCTCCTCCAAGCGAACGATAGGTGAAAGAGTCGTTGTTACCATCAGGAACTGTGACATCCGTCAATTTCTGGCATGTAAGGTCATTGAATCCCACCACCAAGCGTTGTCCCTTGTGTCCTGCTTTCAGATTATTTTCTATCGGAAGGGTAACTCCGGAAACTTCTTGTATCCAATCGCGCAATTCTTCTGCTGCATATTGGACACATTCCGATGCTTGGGGGTCAATAACAATGGTGTAGCGGCTTTTGCCTGTGTCGAACAGGCAATGTGAGTCGGTACATTGTACTTGGCAACCGATAGCCAAAATCGCAAAGAGTAAGATTTGTAATTTTCTCATTTGTTAGTTTTATTTGAATAAAGTAAATAGATTTGATTCTGACTGCAAAGGTACGAATATGCGAGTGTATTAACAAGCTTCAGAAGCGATAATATCTGAAAAATATCCACTTTTGATTGGGTTTGTTGCTCAGAAATTTGGAGAATCGCTTACAAAATCGTTCCTTTGCATCGAGAATTGAACATTTTGTAATGAAGAATTGAACATTTTGTAATGAGGAATTGAACATTTTGTAATGAAGAATTGAACATTTTGTAATGAATTAGTTAATTGATAATCAATACTAAATAATATGTCTGAGTTTGTCCGTCATCACTACGAAACAATCCTTTCAAGAGTCAATGAGCCGCGTAAGTTTATCCAAGTACTTGCAGGCCCTCGTCAAGTAGGCAAGTCAACACTCGTTCAGCAAGTGCTGAGAGATATTGCCATTCCATATACGTTTGAGAATGCCGATGCTATCAACACGCAAGACAGCGATTGGATTCGTCGAGTATGGGAATCAGTACGTGTTACCATGCAGATGTTGCATGAGGAAGAACATCTGCTGGTGATAGACGAAATACAGAAAATAGACAACTGGAGCGAGATGGTGAAAGCTGAATGGGATAAGGATAGCCGCGAAAGAAGGAATATGAAGGTCATCATTCTCGGTAGTTCCAGACTTCTGCTCAAGAAAGGGCTTACAGAATCCCTCGCTGGTAGATTCGAACTGATCCGAATCACACACTGGAGTTACCCCGAGATGCGTGATGCTTTCGGATATACACTGGATCAGTATATCTATTATGGAGGCTATCCAGGTCCTGCCATGCTGGTAAACAATGAAAAAAGGTGGAAAAAATACATCAAGGATTCCCTCGTGGCGCCAGCCATAGAGAAGGATGTCATCATGACATCCAATATCTATAAGCCATCCTTGATGAAGCGAACCTTCGAATTGGGATGCTGTTACTCTTCCGAACAGTTGTCATTGACAAAGATGATAGGGAAGTTGCAGGATGCAGGTAATGTAACTACAGTGTCTGGTTATCTGAAGATACTCAGCCAGAGTTCTTTACTCAGTGCATTGCAGAAATATGCCAACGACGATGCAAGAAAGTACAATTCCATCCCTAAGTTTCAGGTCTATAACAACGCTCTTCTTACGGCAAATAAGGGGCGTACCTTCCTGAAAGACCGTCAAGATACGGAAATATGGGGCAGATGGGTGGAGAGTGCAGTAGGGGCCTATCTCGTCAGTCAAGCAGAGGAACTGGAGTACCAAGTATATTACTGGCGCGAGAGAAACTGTGAAGTTGACTTTGTCATCGTATCTGCCGAAACCACTCTTGCCATAGAGGTGAAAAGTGGACGACGTTCCACGAACAGTGGCTTGCCAGCGTTCAATAAGGCATTTCATCCCACCCGTTCATTCGTAATAGGTACGGGCGGAATATCCATCGAAGATTTTCTCTCTTGCCATTTGGCGGACTTGATTGGCTAAATCTGCCAATCTACGACAATGGGAAAATGATCGGAAGGATAAAGACTATCCACCGAAAGAATATTCAGTTTCCAGTGGAGTGCATTTGAGTTGGGGGAAATAAAGAGGTGATCAATATTCTCATTGGCATCGGAATGCTGTATTGCGCTCCAAGCATTGTATGATGGAATATCCGCATTCTCTTTATTCTGGCATGAGTGGTAGGAATCAACCAATGCTGAAGAAAGAATACGATAGGGTTCGGAATCAGCAGGAACATTCAAATCACCATTGAAGTAGAATGGCTTTTCTCCAGCGATTTCCTTTGTCTTTTGAACAATCAATTTGGCACTTTCAATCCGTGCATTTTCCCCGACATTGTCAAAATGTGCATTGAACTCAAAGAAGTCCTTCCCAGACGTGCGATCTTTCAGATGAGCCCATGTACAGAAACGGGATGTGCCTGTATCCCAACTTTTTGAACCAGGTACTTCAGGCGTTTCTGAAAGCCAAAAGGTTCCCCAATTGATTAACTCTATTCGATCTTTGCGATAGAAGATAGGGTTGTAATGCCAATATCCTTCGGACGGTTTTCCATCTGTGGAAAGCCCGACCCATCCGTACTCTGGAAGTATTTTTTCCATATCTGCCATCTGATTCCAAAAAGGTTCTTGCATTCCCACCACATCAAACTGTTCTTCATCAAATAATTGACGGACAAGTTGAAGGCGTGTGGGCCAAAGATCTGGATCGAAGATATCGCATTGGTTGTTGAACGAGCCGATGCGTATGGGTGTCGAGTCTTTCGTACATGACGAAAACAAAATGACAAATGCTGCGAGTAGATAAGTGTAAAATTTCATTTCTTTTCTAATTCATTAAGGGCGTAGGCGTATGCCCCGTACATAATACTGGTGCTGGCTCCGTTTCGACTGAGGCCGATACAGATGCTACGTGTCGTCTGATAGGGTACTTCCACCTCGTAATGGGGAGTGGTAACTTTGCCTGTACTAATCTGAAGGAACTGTTGCCTTTGTGCCTCGTCCTCCCAGTTGTAGCATTGCATCTGCAACATGGGGAAATGGTCACCCGCAAAGGTGCCGACTTGTCCCTGAAGGGCTTCCATCAAGCCTGGCAGTATATATTTGCCTGCTCCTGCCAACCCGCCTCCGATAACAACAAGACCATCCACAATGTTCAAGACGGTACCTATGGTTTCACCTGCTACGAAACCCATCTGACGGAAACTCTCAATGGCTGCAGTTCTGTTGCCTTCCTTTTCACCCTCGGCGATAAGAAAGATGTCGTAAGGTGTCAGGTTGTCAATTGACTCGCCCGACTGCTCGGCATAAACTCTGCGTACAGCCCGAATGCTTACACTCTCCTCTGCTATTAGAGTGGGGAAAAGACGATTGCGTATGCACCACACATCTCCTCCGCATCCGTTGTCGCCTCGTAGCAGAGTGCCGTCCAATACGACTCCTCCTCCAAAACCGGTACCGAGGGTGACTCCGAGAAGATTCCTGTAACAGCGTGTGCTGCCCTGTGCCTGTAACGCTTGGTTGACTTGGGGCAAGAATCCGGCAATGGCTTCTCCGTAGGCAAAGAGGTTGCCATCGTTGTTGATGAAGACAGGAAGTCCGAAAACTTGTTCAAGATAGGGTCCTAAGGCCACTCCTCCTCGAAAGGCAGGGAAATTAGGTAGGTCGCCTATCACCCCATGTTCGTAATCGGCAGGACCAGGGAAAGCGAAACTGATGGCGGATGGTTTCTCTTTCAACTGATTCATAATCTGGCGAAAGCCTTCCACGAGAGTGTCGAGGCAACCCTGAATGTGATCGGATACCGCGTTCAAGCGGATGGGTTCTGCTATTTCCTGAAATCCCTGCATGGCAGAGAAAACGAAATTGGTACCTCCCGCGTCGAGGGTGAGTACGATGCGTTTGTCTTGTGTGTGCATAATTGGGTTATCTGATAGATGCTTTAATAGTCATGCAGGTGCCGTGCAGGGGGGTGATGATATAACGTCCCACACAAGCTGGCAAAATAAAGGTTTCGGCATAGTGAACGGTGAAGGGTGCAAACGCGCCAGTAGGGCTTGTGATGACTGCTTCCTCGCCATCCACGAGATTCAGTACGTTGACACCGCCTTGCGTATCGTGCTCCACGGGGCGTGAGAAGGTGTGCCTACGTGTCTCAATGAACTCGTTGGGATGGAGACCAGTACGCTCCTCGCGAATCCCATTTTCCTCGGAGAGAATCTCGAAATGATTGGCTATCTGGTCCTTGACAAAGGTAGTGGTGCGATCCCACTGGATGACCTGTCTGCCACGTTCTACATTGATGGGACGGGGCTTTCCATCCAATCCCAAACGGTTCCAATCCCACAACTTGAAGGTGAAAATGCTGGGCGTGCTGCTTATCTCAAGCACCATACTCTCGTGTCCCGAACAATGGATAGTGCCTGCTGGTATCAGATAATGGTCGTGCTTGTGGGCAGGTAGTTCGTTGACATATTTTTCTGCATCAAAGGTGATCTCCCCTCGCTGGGCAGCACGTAAATCCTCAATCATCTGATTGCGGTCGATGCCTTCCTTTAATCCTAAATAGACAACGGCATCCTCGCCTGCATCAAGCAGGTAGTAACTCTCATCCTGCGTGTAATGCAATCCGAACTCGCGATGCGAAAATTCGTTGGTGGGATGAACTTGCAGACTTAGGTTTCCTCCTCCCATTGTGTCGAGAAAATCAAAACGAATCGGAAATTCACGTCTGAAGCGTGCCCATACTCTCTCGCCCAACAAGGCTCGGTACTGAGTGAGCACAACATCCTGAGAGGGAAGTTCAAATAGTGCTCCCTGCACCTGTAGCAAGAGGCTGTTTTCCTCGGGTACACAGTCGAAGCACCATCCATAATTCTGTTGTTCGCGAGGAAGATCACACACTTCCTTCATCCACTGGCCTCCCCAGGGAGCAGGATCAAAGAAGGGTACCACTCGAAAGGGACCTGATGCTGTTCGCTCCATCCCTTGGCAGAACTGTTCGTGGGAAATCATTTTGGGCGTGATACGCTGGTTAGTGTCTATCCAATAACGAATGCGACCCGATTCAATAAGTTCCGTCTTGTGGCGATCGCAGATAATCCAATCGTTGAAATATCCTCGCTTGTATTGCAGCGAAGGCCCTTCTGCATGGTTATCTACTCCCAAGGCTTTCACCTCGTGGCGACGAAAACGTTGCTGGATTTCCCAACGTGCCATGTCGGCATAGACAATGGGTGCTCCCTGTGGTAAAAGACAGGCGGCTCCTGTACCGATGAGTAGCATACGCTCTCCCGAAAGAATGCGTTTTCGCAGATGCTCGGTTTTCTCCATGTCCCAATATTCGTCCAACTGGATATTGGAAATATAGCCGAATAGCACATCATCCGTGATGAATCTCTCCGTCATGTGCAGAATATCCTCCTCGGAGCGCATCAGTTGGCGTGTGTCTATCACTTCCCATCCTTGGTTAGCGAAGGCTTTGATGAAATCTTCCTCGTAGGTGCCTACATAGAGGTCGATGCCCCAAGCTTGCACGTCCTTCCATTGTTCGACGAGAGTGCTGGTGATACCCGTCCATCCTTGAATGAGTGTACCCTCTATTTGCGTGGAAGGGAATTTGTCATAATTACTTTTGCGCATACGTTCTGTCAATAGTTTAATTCTGACCACAAAAGTACAAATTATGTCCAAAAATCCGATACATTTTTCTGTCTTGATGCTCCGTATGGACACGTACGTATGAAAAACCTCCAAAAAAGTGGGAATTATTTTCGCTAATTGTTGAAAAAAAACTACCTTTGTCCCCAAAATAATTAAAATAAGATGAAACACTTGAAGGGTATTTTGTGTCTCGCATTCGTGACCGTATGTGGGATGTTTCAAAGTTGTACGGAAGACATTGATACGTCCTCGCGTTATGTGTTCAAAGAATCCACGTTGGCTGATTATTTGCAGAAATATGATCAGTATAGCGAATATACGAAGTTGCTGAATATTGTAAAAGCCAGCTCTATCAGCGAGTCATCGGTAATGCAGTTGCTTAGTGCCCGTGGTCACTATACGGTATTCGCCCCCACTAACGAGGCTATTCAACAGTATCTGGATTCGTTGGCCAAACAGGAGATTATACCAGAAGCAAGTTGGGATGCCTTTACAGACAGTTTCCGACTTGATTCCGTTCGTCAGGTGATAGTCTATAATAGCATCATCGATAGTGGTGATGACTATCAGCCTTTTGAATACGCCAACTTTCCTGAGAAACAGGATGCTGAATTCTCGCTTCCGAATATGTATGACCGCAAACTGACTGTACACTACTGCGACAATCCCGATAGCGTGCTGGTGAACAATTGTTATGTAGATGCCCGCAACCACGATATTCTCTGTATCAATGGTGTGATACATTGTATGCACGAGGTGATTGCCCCGAGTAACAATTCGCTTTCCACCCTCTTCCGTAATATGATAGATCGTGGAAAGGGTGACTTTCAGGTGATGGCACGTCTGGTAAAAGCCGTGGGCATGTTGGACACTTTGGACAAAATACGTGATGATGTCTATGAACAAAAATACCAATCCTCACAACTACCTGAGCAGAAAGACGGATTCTACACACCCCAGCATCGCTATTATGGCTATACGGTATTTGCCGAGACAGACGAATTCTGGACCCGCGAATTAGGTAAGCCGGTGAATCAGATAGGTGTACAAGATGTGGTGGATTACCTTGTGGCAAATGGTGTATATCCCGAGGCTACCAACGATGAAAACTACGAGAGTAACGACAACTTGCTGAATCAGTTTGTCACTTATCATTTTCTACCCGAACGATTGAGCACAGATCATCTGCTTTACCATTGGAATGAGAATGGGTACAATACCGCCACCAAGGAACTGGGCGTCGCCGTAGAGGAATTCTATGCTACCATGGGAAACCGCCGACTGTTGAAAATCTACGAGAGCAAGGAAAGCAAAGGTGTCTTTCTGAATCGTTTCCCTATCCTCGACAACAGGCGCAAGGGTAACTACCACGAAATCGGCTGCGAGCCACAGAAAGAAGGTGTATTCGTAGGTGAGCCCAATATGGAAGGGGAGAACAATGTGCGCAATGCTATTGTCTATCCGATTGAAAAACTCCTGTTCTACGATGATCAAACTCGTGACAACCTGCAGAAACAACGTATCCGTTGGAACGTAACGGCTATGTGGCCTGAGTTTATGAATAATGACATACGCTCGTCGCCCATCACCGATGCACGTCACAAGAATGTCTATATCCCCACCGACAAGGAATATAAGTACTTGGATGATGTGGATATTGACAATGAGACGCTATTCTATTATTGGACAGGTCGTGGTGAAGGATGGCAGAATATGCAGGGTGATGAAATGACCATCCGCGGTTTGCTGGATTGTACGATGCGTCTGCCGCCCGTACCGCGCAATGGCGTGTATGAGTTCCGATTTGCCATCCAGTGTGGAGGAAATTCACGTGGTATGGTACAGGTTTATTTTGGAAGTTCCAAGGACCGGTTGGCTGTGACAGGTATTCCCATGGACTTACGTCAGGGTACCAAATACCGCTACACTACTGCTGGCAACATCCCCAGCGACATCGGCTTTGAGTTTGACACGGGTGACGAGGACTATGATTCCGAGGTGGACAAACGTATGCACAACAACGGATTCATGAAGGGTTGCAAGCAGTACAATAATGATATGCGCTCGTCTGACATTTGCGTGCGACGCATCCTGACACGCACCTTCATGGAGGCGGACAAGACGTACTACGTGCGATTCAAGACCGTGATGGACGATCCCACTCGCTATTTCTACATGGATTATCTCGAATATTGTGCCAAGGAGGTTTATGACAACCCCGTGCAACAAGAAGATATTTGGTAATGATTTCTTAGAAAGGCACCTTACACGAGGAGGTGCCTTTCATTTTATCCCTCCCTTTTTCTTTAATTAATGAAAAAATCATTTCTCATCCCATCCGTGGTAATCGGAATGTGTATAGTTAGCTGTGCTGGAAATCAGCTTACTCCTTCTTCCCTAAGGTGTGAGTACCAGAACAACCCTGAAGTAATGGACGAAACAAATCCCCGCCTGTCATGGGTAAACCTGATGGGGCGTGGTGCATCGCATGGCATTCATCAGACCGCGTGGCAATTACAGGTTGCATCTACCGAAGACTTGCTCAAAGCGGGTAAGGCAGATGTGTGGGATAGCGGTAAGGTGAAGGAAACCTCCGCACCTTTTGTACGTTATGCAGGACCCGAGCTCCATTCGGCGCAAAAGTATTGGTGGAGGGTGCGTGTGTGGGATGACGAGGATGAAGTCTCCTCCTGGAGCGAGGACGCCTGTTGGAGTACTGGCATCCTTTCTCCCGATGAGTGGAAAGCGCGATGGATAGGAGCACCATGGGATATGGAAGGTCCCCGTGACATCGTGGATGGGGCTCCGCTGACGAGTACATCCTTTGATGAAGCCCTCATGAAGGACCTACAACAGATGGCTCCTTCTACTCCGGCTCCATTGCTCCGTCGTAAGTTCAATATATCGAAAGAAGTGGTTTCTGCCCGTCTCTTGACAACGGGATTGGGTTACTTCGAACTCTACCTGAATGGGGAGAAGGTGAGCGATGACCTGCTCACGCCCAACCAGACGGACTATTCAGAACGTGTAATGATGGAACAGCGCAGGCTTCCGCTCCATCTTGAAGCCAAAGGCAGACGAGTAATGTATTTGGGTTACGACCTGACACACTTGCTCCAACAAGGCGAAAATGTACTCGGGTGTATGTTGGGAAACGGCTTCTTCAATGCTGTACAGGTATGGACGGCTGGGTACGGCTCGCCACGTTTTATCGGCCAACTGGAAATTCGTTATGCTGATGGAACGCAGGAGACACTTGTAAGTGATGAGAATTGGCAGGTGCGTGAGAGTGCAGTAAGAGAGAATGACGTATTCGGAGGGGAAACGTATGATGCTCGTTTCGAAACCTCCGATTGGTGCCAACCAGATGCTTCGGACGAAGGATGGGAACAGGCAGTATTGCGAGAACCACCTACAGGTGCCTTGGTGGCTCAGAACGGGCCTCATGACCGCGTGGTGAATACCTTGAAGCCTATTTCTGTCGAGAAAGTGTGCGATAGATGCTATGTAGTGCAGTTCCCAGCTGAAATCTCTGGTCGATTGCGACTATGCCATATAGCCAATGAGAAAGGTGATACCATCCGTATCAAGTATAAGGATGCTTCTGTGGCCGGATATAACTACAACGGGCAGAATACCTATGTGTGCGGAGGTGGCGGCGATGAGGAATACGCAGCTCATTTCACTTGGTTTGTCTTCCATACGGTACAGATTGACAATTGGGCGGGTGATCTGACAGAAGATAATGTACTGGCCGAGGCAGTCTCGACCGATGTGCCTGTGGCAGCTTCCTTTACCTGTTCCAATGATACCTTGAATCGACTTGTGGAAATGTGGCAACGTACTCAAATGAATAATATGCATGGCTCAATTCCCTCGGATTGTCCACATCGTGAGCGTGGACCTTATACGGGTGACGGACAATTGACTTGCTCCATGGTGCTGCATAACTTTGATGCAGGTTCTTTCTACCGTAAATGGATAGAGGATATCCGTTGTTCACAGGATAGCATAACAGGCTATGTGCCTAACGGGTCACCCTGGGAACCTGGCTGTGGCGGCGGTGTAGGATGGGGTATTGCCATGACTACCATTCCATGGGAATTTTATGTGGCTACGGGTGATCGAAGCCTGTTGGAAGAATATTATGCTTCTATGAAGGCACAAACCGACTATATGGGTTCGTGGGAAACACCCGATGGAACGATGTTTGCCCATGTGTGCGATGATAGTTTTATTATGAATTTGGGAGAGCATCTGGCTCCCTACACCACACCCGAGCAAGAAGCTGTCCATACTTATTGCTGGTGGTTATGCTGCGATTGCATGGCCAAAGCAGCCAAAGTATTGGGTAAAGAAGATGAGGCTGTCTCCTATGCACAACAGGCACTACGCATCAGGGATGCATACCATCATCGTTACTACGATGCTTCCAGGGGAAGTTATGGTGAGGATGAATACGATGTTTTTGCATTACGGATGGGCGTACCTGATAGTGTAAAGGAACGAGTTGTACAGGATTTGAAGGAGCAGGTAATACATCGGGACTGTCATGTCCTGACTGGATATATAGGCACACGTATTTTCTTTGAGGTTCTGTCTGAGTGTGGACTTCACGAACTGGCTTATCAAACCTTGGCAAAAGGTAAATGTCCAGGTTATGTAGGATTCCTCGATGCGGGCTCCACTACCTTTTGGGAACAATGGGGAGTCGATGCCTCTCATGACCATTCTGCCTTGGGCAGCGGAATGGTATGGCTTTATCGCTACATGATGGGGGTGAAGGCTGATTGGGAATATGCTGGTTATCGGCATTTCGAAATCTCGCCCTATTTACCTCAGGATATGACGTTTGCTGATTACACTTTGCCCACTTCCTACGGTCCCTTGCGTGTGAAGTGGGAGAAATCTAATGAGAATGTATGCATGGAAGTGACAGTACCTGAGGGATGTACTGCTACACTGAAATGGCCAGTGTCTGGGCAACACGTTCAAGGGCTGGATGATTCAATCACAGATGAGCCAGATACGTACACACTACAAAGCGGCTACTATACCCTCCGCGGCTTTTGATTGAAACAGAAGGACATCAAGGTAATACGTTGAGGACTCTTCCTTCCAGGATGTTAGGAGTGGTGCCTTCGGCTATTGTGATGGCGTATTCTGTACGGTACTTGATGCTCTCCATTTCGTCGGGCATCCAAAGGGCGACTTTCAGATTTTCAGACTTGACTTTCTTGGGTAATGCTACGTCAAGGTCAATGTTTACCTCTTTCCATGGTTCTAAGATGCGAACATCAGTCCCCGTTCCATATTCGTATGCCTTCCCCTTCTCATCGAAAAGTACCAAGTAAATCTCCCGAGGATTGACGGGACTTGCACAGCCTACATTGCGCAAAGTAACGTGTCCCTTATAGTGTCCATCTACAAAGGAACCTTCAGACTGAGTCATCTCTATACGGTAACCCAAATGATCACGAATATAGTCGAAGGCTGTAGGAGTGGAGTTATGCTTGAAGTAGTTCTCGTCGCATGGAAGACCATAGAGCTTGAGTATTTCTTCGGTAAAGATGATTTGTTTCCATGCCTCGATAGGACCTGCACCATCGAAATCAATATTAGTGTGGGTGAAGTTGAAGGTGGTGTAGTGATGTTTCTGGAACCTTTCGAGAGCCGAAATGGGGTTCATGCGGGTGTAATCGCCCCATCCTGACCAAAACGATTCGCCATCCACAGGCAGATGGATGCTCTCCCGACTCACTTTTAGGAACTCAGGATCTTCGTCATCCACCGTGATACGTGTCGTATCACCTAAGAAGGTGCCTGCGTCGGTCATATTGGCCAATGTACCATCGTTGAAGAATCCTATGCGATTCACATTCTGCTTCACGAAGTCGGAATTTGCCTCTGCAATGTCCCTGTATGCCATTCGTCGCATCATGGTGGTACGATTGGATGGTAGTATCTGTAGTGTTTTCTCTGTTACTGCTGCTACGGCCGAGGGATCCTTGTCAAGACCATTTCCATCGCTATGAAATTCTCCCCACATTCCTATCCATCCTATTTGTAAACAGTAGATAACATCAGCATTGTCTCTGATGATAGGAGTGAGTTGATCCATGTGACGGAGAATGCGTTCCAATGTGGGACACTCCTGATTGTAGTCGTTCTGATAAGTAAATCGCAGAAGATATTTGTAGCCTCCCTTGCGTGCTCTGTCGAAATCGGCTTGAAGGAGATCCAATTTGTGTTGTGAAATGGTGTCGCTACTGACATATTTCCTCAAGTAACAATAACCCTGTACTACATTGATACCCTGATTGCGATATTTTTCTACAGGCCAATTGTCGCGATAGAGTTTGGGATCACCCTATTCCAAGGCCACTTTCACCTCGAATCTGTATCCACGTTCTGGATTCCATAATCCGTCTGCAGCCATTGAAAACTGCAAACTGTTGCAGATACTAAACCACAATAGACAAAATAGCACTTGTTTTCTCATTGTTCTTGTTGTTGCTTTTCTTGGGACATTTCTTCCACAGTATCTGTTACTTCTTCATAAGAGGTGAATTTCTGATTCTGTCGTTCGTAATGGTGCAAACGAATTCCGAAGAATAGATCTGATAAACCATTGCAGATGCAGCAGATGCCTAAGATGATGAAGGGAAGTGTAGCTGCCGTATCGTAATGATATATGGTGTATAATCCTACTCCAATAATGAGTAGGGGAAAGATAAATAATGTCCATCGAATGGGGGCAACTCTACGGTAATTGATAATGGATATCAGTTGATTGAAACCTAAAAGAAGAATCATTCCTCCCAATAGATACATAAAGAACTGCAAGAATGCTTCGGGATAGAAACCAAGCAAGAGTCCCAATAACAAACTTCCACAACCTGCAATGGGAAAGGTGGGACGTACTTCCTTGTTATTACCGAAACGGGCAATCAAGTAGTTGAACAGGGAAAAGCAACCTGTCAGGGCGAATAAAGCGGCAATAACCCGTATCAGTAAAACGGGAGTGTCGGGGTTTGCTACCAGCAAAAGTCCTATCATCAAGGTACATAATGCGCGAAGCAAGTAAGAGTTGATTGTTTTCATTGTGATTTACCAGATATCTTCAGGGTCGGCAGGGTTGTCATACACATCTTTTGAACACCACTCCAGATGATCAAGATAGAGTTCCTTGCGGTCGGAATCAAGCACAGACTTGATACGCAGATAGTATGTCTTGTCTGGATCTAATTTCTGACGGGTAAGTATGTAGCGAATATTGGCTGAAGCTGAGCGTGATGTACTGCTCCCTCCATCACCATATCCGATACCTTCCTCACCTTTCATACGATTGTTGTTACGCATTCGTTTGTCGATTTCTGCATTGTAATCCATATCATCGGTATCGGCCTCATAGCCAAAGCGTGAATCGGTACCAGAGATGGTCAGATCGACAGGAATGTCGGTAGGCGTGAGTCGATTGGGATCGTCTCCGAAATAGAACTGTACCACACCACGATCTCCATTGGGCAATACACGGTAACGTAGTTCGTAAGTACCGATACGGGGAACGGGGGGTAGGGTGATGGTTACTTCATAATGGCCCTCGGCCTTGATTTCATCCTCTTGATTGTTACACCATCCGTAGTTGTAGGCATTCAGATAGATGTAGTGGGTCTCGTCATTCATGTCCAATCCTGTATAGTATTGGTAGATGCATGTGTTTGGCGCGTGTACAAATTGATCCTTAGGATTCGTGCTGTGCTTCTTGCGCTGATCGTTGGTCATGGCTTCGGGGAAGAGGCTTTCTGCATCAAAACGAATGCGCTCCTTGGATAGGTTTTCGCGCACCTCGTCGGTGAAGGCCAACGGCTTGTCAATGGCGTAGATGATACCGTTCAATGCCTCGTATTCCAATACACGGTCCGATTTATTGTCGATATAACTTCCGGTTTTGCTTTCCTCGCAATATAATTCGTGGTTGTCACCTTTTCTTCCGTTATTCAATTTTGGGAAACGGTTCAAAAATACGCCATTACTTTCCTTGCTTTCATAGAGTTTTATCAGGCGTCGCTTGCCCATGGTGGCATAGTATTCGAACACGGGAATAGTGATTTGTTGGAGGGTGTGACTGAATCCACGCTCATTTTCGTGGAAGACGAGACGATGCGAGGCGATCTTCATAGGTAACATGTGATATGTAATCCATTGGTTGAGCAGGTTTTTAGGATTAGCATAGTCGGTGCCTGTGGTGAATTCATCCCCCTTGGTGTATTGGTGGTTATCCAAAACCCATTGCTGCACATCAGCAGGTGTAATATCTTTAGGTTCTTTGCCTAATTCGGCTCGCCAAAAATCGTCCGTTTCGGCAAACAAGGTGAATCCGAACTTGCGGTGCTCGGGTGCGTATGCAGTGGGATGTTGGGATCCACCATGAAATACCCATCCGAAAGCCTTTGCATCGAAATCGTGTACGATGCCTCTCAAATAGAGTTCGCGATACACCATATCCTCAGTAGCTCTCAGGGTGTCTTCCATTCCACATGCCAATACCACACGTGAAGCTACGATGAATCCTTCTTTGTTGTTATCAATGATTTCGGTCATCATAGAAGCCATGGTAATATCTCGCGGAGCAATTACTTTCTCTATTTGGTGTATCACTCCGTTGATTACATAGATATCCCTATTCTTTACGTTCAAGGGGCAGTCGTATGCAACGTAGATACTGTCAGCTTCATTGGCTACATAGCGTACTGTTAGTTTGCGGTCATTCAAGTTGGCTAAGGGTAATTCTCCGTTGTTCTCCACGGGAAAACTATTTGTGGGGTAAAATACCTCATCCGCACCATCGATGATGCTATTGTAGGCGATGACCTTCTGTATGGAGTCTTTTTTTCTTTCCGTGGGGAAAGCATCCCATGAGGGGCTGCTTATCAAACCAGTTTCTACCAAATCCTCCAAGTAGGTCTGGATAGCCTCGTTGGTAGGCGCAAAACAGGTGTAGTTTCCACGGGCTGACAATAATTGGAACAACGTGGATTCGCTGATGCTGCTTACTTTGACATTTTTTAGTACGTTTAGGTATTCGGAATAAGAATCCTCGTGTTTCTGCATGTAACTGATGGCTGTATCGTCTTTAAATACGTATCGACTTGAGTCATCTATATTTTCTGTACAATTCCACAAAGAAAGGGCAATCATTGCCCATAGAAATAATCTTTTCATCATTATTTATAGATATTTTTTTGCAAAGTTAACAAAAATATGAATAGGTTTGGTTTTTTGATTGATTTTCTTCTTGTTTTTCTTTATTTCTTCATACCTTTGTATCAAAGTAACCCTATAATTAGAATTTTTGAATGAAATATTTGTTGGGATATGACATTGGTAGTTCATCGGTGAAGGCCAGTCTTCTTGATGTGAAAAGTGGAAAATGTGTGGCTTCGTCCTTTTTCCCAAAACAAGAAGCTCCAATCTGTGCCAGGTGTGCTGGTTGGGCAGAACAAAATCCTGAAGATTGGTGGTCTTACTTGAAGCAGGCTACGGAAGTTGTCATGGCAGAAAGTCAGGCTCATCCGGCGGATGTGCAGGCTATTGGTATCAGTTATCAGATGCATGGTTTGGTATGTGTGGATAAAGATGGAAAGGTGCTTCGCCCCTCAATTATTTGGTGCGACAGTCGGGCGGTTCCATATGGTGAGAAAGCCTTTCAGGCCTTGGGAAGTCAGATTTGTCTGGAACATCTCCTCAATTCACCAGGCAATTTCACAGCGTCTAAGTTGGCGTGGGTGAAAGAAAATGAACCGGAATTGTATGCTCGTATCGATAAGATTATGTTGCCTGGTGACTATA
This sequence comes from Prevotellaceae bacterium UBA1743, assembly GCA_002314945.1. Taxonomy (GTDB): domain Bacteria; phylum Bacteroidota; class Bacteroidia; order Bacteroidales; family Bacteroidaceae; genus Physcousia. The sequence continues at coordinate 4,242 of DCHV01000093.1, read as the reverse complement.
TTGCCATGCGACTTACGGGAGAAGCTTGTACCACCGTTTCAGGGCTTTCTGAGGGTATGTTTTGGGACTTCAAGGAAAATAGTCTCTCATCTGACCTTATGACTTACTATGGTTTCGATGAGTCGCTGATTCCTCAGATTGTACCAACTTTTGGGCAGCAGGGCGGCTTGACGGCTACAGCGGCAGCTGAGTTGGGACTTGCACAAGGTACTCCCATTTCCTATCGTGCTGGAGACCAACCCAACAATGCTCTTTCACTCAATGTGTTCAATCCAGGTGAGATTGCCTCCACTGCGGGTACGTCTGGTGTTGTGTATGGTGTGAATGGACAAGTCGCTTATGATCCCCAAAGCCGTGTCAATACTTTTGCTCATGTCAATCATACGGCTGAGAATCCGCGTCTGGGTGTATTGCTTTGTATCAATGGTACTGGCATCCTCAATTCTTGGATGCGCAGAATTGTGGCTCCAGAAGGTATATCGTATGCCGAGATGAACGATCTTGCAGCACAGGCTCCTATCGGAGCAGCAGGTGTGAGCGTGCTTCCCTTTGGCAATGGCGCAGAACGCATGCTTCAGAATCGTGAGGCCGGGTGTATGACTTTTGGCGTAAATTTCAATATTCACAACAAGGCGCATCTCTTGAGAGCCGCTCAAGAAGGTATTGTATTCTCCTTTAAGTACGGTATTGAGATTATGGAGCAGATGGGTATGTCGGTGCGTCGCATTCATGCGGGTAAGGCCAATATGTTCCTGAGTCCTATCTTCCGCGATACATTGGCCGGAGTGACAGGAGCTACTATTGAGTTGTTTGATACAGATGGCTCGGTAGGAGCTGCACGTGCAGCTGGTTTGGGAGCAGGTATCTATTGTAGTACGGAGGAAGCCTTCGGAACTCTGCGCCACTTGGCAACCATAGAACCTGTCGTGGCCAATCAGGCAGCGTATGCTGAGGCCTATGCAAACTGGAAGGATTGTGTAGAGAGAAATAAATAATCAATCAAAATTTATAGTAAATTCAAATTAAAAAACAATGGCAAAAGAATTTTTTCCTGGAATAGGTAAAATCCAGTTTGAAGGTAAAGAGAGCCGCAATCCATTGGCATATCGCTATTATGATGCCAACAAGGTAGTGATGGGTAAGAAGATGTCTGAGTGGCTGAAATTTGCTATGGCATGGTGGCATACGTTGTGTGCTGAAGGTTCCGATCAGTTTGGTCCTGGTACCAAGACGTTCCCTTGGAATGCCAGTGGTGATGTGATTCAGTTAGCTAAGGATAAGGTGGATGCTGGCTTTGAGATTATGCAGAAGTTGGGCATCCAGTACTATTGTTTCCACGATGTGGATTTGGTGCAGGAGGCTGACAATGTAGAGGATTATGAGAAAAATCTGAAAGAAATTGTTGCCTATTTGAAACAGAAACAACAAGAGACTGGTATTCATCTGCTGTGGGGAACTGCTAACGTGTTCAGCCACAAACGCTATATGAATGGTGCCAGCACCAATCCTGATTTCGACGTGGTAGCTCGTGCTATTGTTCAGATAAAGAATGCTATCGATGCAACAATTGAGTTGGGCGGAACCAGTTATGTATTTTGGGGTGGCCGCGAAGGCTATATGAGTTTGCTTAATACCGATCAAGGTCGCGAGAAAGAGCACATGGCTACTATGTTGGGCATGGCTCGTGACTACGCACGTGCCAAAGGTTTCAAGGGTACCTTCTTGATAGAGCCCAAACCCATGGAACCTACCAAACACCAGTATGACGTGGATACTGAGACCGTAATTGGTTTCCTCCGTGCTCACGGCTTGGATAAAGACTTTAAGGTGAATATAGAGGTAAATCACGCTACTCTTGCTGGTCATACATTCGAACACGAATTAGCTTGTGCGGTAGATGCTGGTATGCTTGGTAGTATTGACGCTAACCGTGGCGATATGCAGAATGGTTGGGACACCGATCAATTCCCCATTGACAACTATGAACTTATTCAAGCTATGATGCAGATTATCCGTAATGGTGGCTTTAAGGATGGTGGTACTAACTTTGATGCAAAGACTCGTCGCAATAGTACCGATCTCGAGGATATTTTCATTGCACACATCGCAGCTATGGATGCAATGGCTCGTGCCTTAGAGAATGCTGCTGATCTTATTCAAAACAGCCCTATTCCTCAGATGGTCAAGGAACGTTATGCAAGTTTTGATTCAGGTTTGGGAAAGAAATTCGAAGAGGGAAAGATGACTTTCGAAGAAGCTTACGCATACGGAAAGCAAGTGGGTGAGCCCGCACAAACCAGCGGTAAGCAGGAACTTTACGAGGCTATCGTGAATATGTATTGCTGATAGCAGTTATTATTCCCATATCCACACATACGGGGCGGCAGGATTTTTTCTGCCGCCCCGTATTGGTTACAAATATGCGATGTTATTGTTGATAATTGAAGATGAGAACGTCACCTACGGTGAGGATGAACAAAGGACCATATTTGTTGGCTTGAACACGCGAGCCGTCTCGACGTACCAACTTTAGGGTTTCATCTGTACGAATATTCAGTTCCAAAGGATGATTGGCAGAAGTATTCTGGATAACCACATAACATTGGTCACAGTTCTTTAGGGTAGAAACCAAAGCACCTTTTCCTTGTGTGTCCAGCTCTAAGAAATGGGCTGGTAAGGCTGGCATTTGATGAGTACCTAATGGAATATGCTCTCCGATGTGATAAACCGATTCCACCTTGCTACCCACGAATACATCAGCTCTTTTCTGTAGTTCTTGATTCAACTCACGTACAAGCTCATAAGCAGGACTTCGTTTGCCTTCCAACGTGATAGGGGCATTGTTAAAATCCCAAACTTGTGTGTCAGGATTCCAATATGTAAAATATTGCAGGCATTGTGCACCATAGGCAAGATTGGCATACATTTGCAATCTCATGTGGTCGATTGTGGCGATGGGATAAGGACCGTGTGCTGTGGAAAGAGAAAAGGCCCAAAACGGTTTGTTGGTACGACGGGCTTCAGCCCTTACTAACTCCAGATTTTCGTAAAAATAGGGGCTTAGTGCTACAGTGTCTCCACTTTTATTTACTGGATAATGGTCGTAGGAGATTTGTGGGAGGTTTACCTTTTCACTGAAGAGACGTAGGTGCTCTGCATAGTCTTCGGACTTGGGGAAGAGTGCTGCGTGACGAGGAAAAAGGTTAAGGTAGCAGGGATGCTCAGTATCAATACTCTCTATACGACGTGCCCATTTTCCCAATTCCTCAAGTCCGTTGTTGTCTGGCTCATCTCGTAGGAAATAGGCTCCAAGCCCAGGATGATTTTTTACTTTTTTTACGGTTTCTTCGGGATCTTTTTCCAATTCGTTGCACATAAAGACTGACTTGATACCAACTCTTGCTGAGAGGTCAAGCGCTTTCATGGCACCCTCCATTGTGTAGATATGTCCAAAGGTAAGGGTGAATCCAGCATCCTTCAGTTCTTGATACCGTTCCTCGGTGGCATTTTCTCCGTCTGGGATACTATACCAAGCCAGGATGGGAATCTCTGGGCGGACCATCGTTTTGTGGCTGCATGAGGCAAACATACATACGATGCCGCCCAAAAATGGTAATAAAAAACGTTTCATTTTTTTTGTTTTAGGGTTTATATCATGCAAATATACTCATATTTTTGCTTTCAGAAGAACAGGAAGCTGAATTTTTATCTAATTTTGCATGCTGAAAATATAAATGGAAGAAATATGCATAGAGTACAAGCGTTTTGTGCATTCTTGACGCGTTCTATTGCCTGGTTGGTATTAGGAACGGCTATTTTGGGCTTCGTTTATCCATCTTCGTTTTGCTGGTTACGTCCAAGTCACATCGGTTATCTGTTGGGGGCGGTGATGCTGGGAATGGGCGTTACCATCCGTCTCATCGATTTCAAGGTCGTATTTACGCATCCCCGCGAGGTATTGTTGGGTTGTGCTGCACAATATTTGTGTATGCCTTTGATATCATGGGTTATTGTTTCCATCTTTCATTTGCCCGATGAATGGGCACTTGGCGTTGTGCTGGTTGGGGCTTGCCCTGGTGGAACTGCCTCCAACGTGATTACTTTGCTTGCTGGTGGTGACTTGGCCCTGTCTGTTGGGATGACAGGAGTATCCACTCTTTTATCTCCATTTTTCACCCCCTTAATAGTATGGCTTTTGGCGGGCTCCACTATCGAAGTGTGTATAATCTAATCTAAAAGTGC
>DCHV01000084.1:4986-19887 GCA_002314945.1 Prevotellaceae bacterium UBA1743 | reverse complement strand
GGGCTTCGCTGCTCAAAAATTTGGCTTTTCTCTCGCTTACTCGTATCTTTGCATATCGTTATATATAAATATGTCAAACGAAGTAGATGTAATAGAAGATGATGTTGTAAGGCTAAGTGGAGGAACCACCGAACTGCTTGAGGCACTTCTGAAGGATCAGACCACAAGCAAGGCCAGGGAGCAACACAATATCTTTTGGGCAACCAATGACTATCGGAAACTGGGCAATGGATTTCGGTACAACGACGAAATACAGCCACAGCTGGTCACTGGCAACTACAACCACGTCATCATGCCTCGCGTACTGAAGGATATTGAGAAGCAGACAGCTCGTAGCAAGGACATGGCAGAGGTGTTCACACCTTCGTGGATATGCAATGCCCAGAATAACCTCATTGACAACGCTTGGTTTGGGCGTGAAGGAGTCTTTAATACCGAGAACCAAGACCACACATGGACGCATACCATTGATCCAATAACATTTCCTGAAGGCAAAACATGGCGCGATTATGTCTGTGACACGCGCATGGAGATCACTTGCGGCGAGGCTCCATATCTTGTCAGCCGTTACGATACAACTACTGGCGAAACTATTCCAATCGAACATCGCATAGGCCTGCTTGACCGCAAACTGCGTGTGGTCGGAGAGAATACATCTACACCTCTTGACTGGACTCCGGCAATGTTCGATGCACTCAAAAATACATACGGTTTCGAGTGGCAGGGAGACAATCTTCTGCTTGCTCGCGAAGCAGTGTTCTTCACCGTCCTCGACTATTATCGTGCCAAGTTCAATTCTCTTCCTGGCCATGGTACAATGATGCAGATTGCAGAAATCATCAGTTGGAACCTATGGCAGATGGATGGACTGAAGATGGTGGTTCCTGGCTCATGCGAGAAAGCCAAACCGCTTGCTCCCAAGATTACACAAGGTGACCTGTTTGACGCAGCGTTTGAAACTACGTTAAATGTCCCCGAGACAACTATATGTCCAGGTTGTGCCAAGGGTCTTGTACACAAGCACAAGGGCATATACTGCAAAATTATGGATTGGGAAACCAAGAAGAAAATCAAATACGTAGATCTTCTGAAATTATGAAGTACCAAAGTTCACTCAAAGCTAAACTCATCTATGTGTTCCGCATCAATGATGAAGCACACAAGGGATGCCTCAAGATTGGTGGAGCCACACTCGAGGAGTCAGATACGCTTGACCTCTCCCCCAACTGCCACGAGCTCAATCGGGCAGCCAAGGCACGCATCAGTCAATATACCAAGACTGCAAGCATCGACTACGACCTTTTACATACCGAGATCACGTTCTTTATCGCAGGAGGTACAGTAGGTTCCTTCACCGACAATGAGGTGCACGATGTGCTCATCCGCAGTGGTATCAAGCGCCACGACTTCTCCACAGACAACCAGGGTAAGGAATGGTTCGAGACTGACCTTGCCACTGTGAAGCAGGCCATCAAGGCCGTGAAGTCGGGGCATTCGGCCCTCCAAGGCAGTCAGATTACCAAGGACAAGAATCCCGTCACCTTCCGACCTGAACAGAAGCAGGCCATCGAGAAGACCGTAAAGAAGTTCAAGAAGGAGGGCACGCGCATGCTATGGAATGCCAAGATGCGTTTTGGCAAGACGCTTTCCTCTCTGCAGGTAGTCAAGCAATGCCAGTTCCACCGCACCATGATTCTCACCCACCGTCCCGTGGTGGATGCAGGATGGTTCGAGGATTTCAAAAAGATATTCATGGAGGACGATAATGTCTATCGTTATGGTTCCAGGAACAAAGGTTCCCTCTTCTCTGAACTTGAGCGTGATGCTGCACGCGAGAGGAAATGGCACTACGTCTATTTTGCCTCTATGCAGGACCTCCGTGGTTCTGCCGAGGTGGGTGGCAAGTTCGACAAGAACGACGACATCTTCCAGACACAATGGGATTGCCTGATCATCGACGAGGCACACGAGGGCACACAGACACAGCTTGGTCAAAGTGTTATCGATGCCTTGACGAAAGAACATACTTGTGTCCTCAAACTCAGTGGCACGCCCTTCAACCTGCTTGATGACCTCAACGAGGACGAAATCTATACCTGGGACTATGTTATGGAGCAGCGTGCCAAGCAGCAGTGGGATCTCGACCACTTTGGTGACCCCAATCCCTACGCAGGACTTCCACGACTCAACATCTTCACCTTCGACCTTGGAAAGATTGTCGGTGGCTATGCTGATGTCGAAGACCGTGCCTTCAACTTCAAGGAGTTCTTCCGCACATGGACGGGTGACCCCGGACGTGACCATGTACAGATGCCGTCGAATGTAGAGGAAGGACAGTTCATACACGAGGCGGATGTACGTCGTTTCCTCGACCTTATTGTGAAGTACGACCCAGAGAGCAACTATCCATATTCTACAGTCGAATATCGCAAGAACTTCCGTCATTCGCTGTGGATGGTTCCTGGCGTACGTGAGGCACGTGCTCTTTCAGTCCTCTTGCAGCAGCATCCCGTCTTCTCGATGTTTGAAATTGTGAATGTGGCAGGGGATGGCGACGAGGAGGCCGAGAACGAAGAGGCGCTGAAGATGGTAGAGAACGCTATGGGAGAAGACCCAGAGGATACCTACACCATCACACTCTCCTGCGGACGACTCACAACGGGTGTCACCGTTCGTCCATGGACTGCTGTCTTTATGCTTGCTGGCTCGGCACAGACGGATGCCAAGGCCTATATGCAGACCATCTTCCGAGTGCAGAGTCCATACGAGACAAAGCAAGGCCGTCGCAAGGAGGAATGCTTCGTGTTCGACTTTGCTCCCGACCGCACTCTCAAGGTTATTGCCACCGTTGCCAAGGTTACTGCCAAGGCGGGTAAGGTGCAGACGGATGATGATCGTGCGGCCATGGGGCAGTTCCTCAACTTCTGTCCTATCATAGGCTACAATGGTACCAGGATGGAACCATTCAATGTCGAGGGTATGTTGGAGCAGTTGAAGAAGGCCTACGTGGATAAGGTGGTACGCCATGGTTTTGAGGATGAACACCTCTACAACGACAACCTGCTCAAACTCTCCGAGGTTGAACTGAAGAAGTTTGATGACCTCAAGAAGATAATTGGTGCTACCAAGGCAAATCAGTCAGCCGGTGATGTGGATATCAACAATCAGGGGCTTACTGACGAAGAGTACGAGAAAATTGAGAAAGCCAAGAAGAAAAAGAAAACAGAACTGACCGAGGAAGAGAAGCGTCTGCTGGAGGAACTGAAGCAGAAGAAACAGAACCGTCAGACGGCCATCTCCATCCTTCGTGGTATCAGCATACGTTTCCCATTGTTGATTTATGGAGCAGAGTTGGTTGACGAATCACAGGATATCTCCATTGAGAATTTTGCAGAGCTCATTGATGACCAGTCGTGGGACGAGTTTATGCCTCACGGAGTCACCAAGCAGAAGTTTGCCGAGTTTATCCAGTACTACGATCCTGACATCTTCCGTGCAGCAGGTCGGCAGATACGTGACATGGCACGTGCAGCAGATACGCTTGCACCTACCGAACGTGTACAACGCATCTCCAGCATTTTCTCTTACTTCCGCAATCCGGACAAAGAGACAGTCCTCACGCCATGGCGAGTGGTCAATATGCACATGAGCGACTGCCTTGGCGGCTGGGACTTCTACGACGAGACGCACAACGAGGAGAAAGGCATTCTACAGAAGCCTCGCTTTGTTGACCGAGGTCAGGTCACGCAGGATGTGTTCGCTGACCCTAACACACGTATCCTCGAAATCAATTCCAAGACAGGTCTCTACCCACTCTATGTGGCATACAGCGTCTTTGCCGAGAAGTGCCGTGCATATCGAGACTCGCACATGCTATCCACCGACCTGCCTGACAATATCCAGATGCAGCTGTGGGACAAGACGCTTGCCGAGAATATCTTCGTTATCTGCAAGACGCCCATGGCCAAGAGCATCACACGTCGCACATTACGGGGCTTCCGCACAGCCAAGGTCAATGCCCGCTACTTCGAAGACCTTATTAATACTATCCAGAACAAGTCAAAACAATTCATCGAACGCATCTCCAATGGACAAAACTATTGGAAGGCAAATAATATACAAGACATGAAATTCTCAGCTATAGTAGGTAATCCACCGTATCAGGAAATGAAGTCTTCTGACAAGACCATTAATAATGCTGCGTTTGCATCTGCACTATATCCATATTTTATTGATATTGCAATAGCTATTAGCCCAGAATACGTTTCTTTGATTACTCCTAGTAGATGGATGACAAAAACAGGACAAGGTATTTCAGATATTTGGGTAGACAAAATGATTAGTGACAATCATTTTATATCTATGTTTGACTATCTAGATGGAAGAAATTGTTTTTCTGGTGTTGAAATTAAAGGCGGAATAAATTATTTCCTTTATAGTCAGAACTATATTGGTACTTGCAAATATACACTTAATAAAAACAACATTGTCACCACTAATGATAAATTACTTGACGATTTGGGAGCAGGTGTAGTGATTAGAGATGATAGAGCACCCAAAATTATTCGATCAATTGTTGACGTAGAGGGAGAATACTATAAAAATGCAGCATTCAATACATTGGTAAGTCCCAAGCATTATTTTGATAAGGATGAACTACTAAGTTCTAATTGGACTGGTTTTCATAAAGATAAAGACGACATACATGGAATCAAGTTATATGTTAATAAAAAACTTGATTCAAGGGGCTATGGATGGATAAAGTTGTCGGATATTCCTAAAGGAAAAGATACCTTGCCTTTACACAAAATATATATTCCAAAGGTAGGAGGTACCGGCAACGATTCACAGGTGTTGGGCATACCATTTTATGGAGAACCTAACTCCGTATGCTCATACACATACTTGGTTATAGGTTATGATTCTAAAACTCATAATTTTACAAAAAGTGAATGTCTAAATGTGTTGGGATACATAAAAACCAGATTCTTTAGATATTTGGTTTCTGTTAAGAAAAAGACACAAGATAATCCACGTGATGTATTCCAATTCGTCCCCCTCCAAGACTTCTCCGAGCCATGGACAGACGAGAAGCTCTACAAGAAGTACAATCTTTCTGCCGACGAAATTGCCTACATAGAAAGTCTGATCAAACCAATGGAATAACGATATGTACACACCACCATTCTGGGTGGTAAGCATATCACCGCAGAAGGTGGTACACTCAAAAACATAGAACAACAAGATATTAGAACAAAAACAACATATTGAATGTGAACGAATGTTAAATATGCACAAAAAGGTAGCCATTGGCCACCTTTTAATGGGAATTTAACATATAATTAGGTAGATATGACAGTAAATGAAATATACGACAAGTGGATGTCTCTTCATCCATTGAATGAGGGTGATCAGCATCGGCTGAGCATGAAATTCACAGTAGAGTACAACTACAACAGTAACCATATCGAGGGCAATACGCTGACATACGGACAGACGGAATTGCTCCTGCTATTTGGCAAAGTTGTAGGTGAAGCAGAAGTGAGGGACATCCAGGAAATGACAGCAAGCAACGTCGGTTTGAAGATGATGACAGAGGAAGCAATGCTAAAAGACGTACCTCTGACACAGAACTTCATCCGCATCCTCCACAAGACCCTTCTACGTGAAGATTACACCGTATTTCGCAATCTTCCCTGTGGCCAGACAACCAGTTATGTGATTCATGCCGGTCAGTACAAGACGCGCCCCAACAGCGTTATCACTCGCTATGGAGACAGATTTGAATATGCATCGCCTGAGGAGACACCAGCTTTGATGAGCGACTTGGTGGATTGGTATAACGAAGCCGAGACGAAAGGAGACCTCTCACCCGTAGAACTCGCAGCATTGTTCCACTACAGGTATATACGCATACACCCTTTCGAAGATGGTAACGGACGCATTGCACGCCTTATGGTGAATTACATCCTTGCACGTCACGGATGGCCCATGATTGTGGTTCGAAGCAGGAAGAAAAGCGAATATCTGGATGCACTGCATCAATCGGACAAGATTGTGGGAGATGCACCTTCTGCTGGTTCTCATGCCACACTGATTCAGATACGACACTTTCTTGCCTATTTCACAGAACTGGTGAAAACAGAAATCTCCAACGATATCCTGTTCCTTACTGAGCACAACGAGAATGTATGGTGGTATGATGGTGAGAGAGTGTCTTTCAGAAGTCTCTCTACGGGCAAGATGCTCCGCCTGATGCTCCTGAATCCAGCAGCAACCTTAGAAGAACTCTCTACTGAGGCACGGATAAATGTATCGGCACTGAAAAAACAGTTGAAGCTATTGACAGACAAGGGATATGTCAGGCGAATGGAAAAGAATGGCAACTGGCACGTGATGATTATTCCTACCTGTTAGAGGTGTGTTCTATCCGTACCAAGTTGTTTTTTTTCGTTACTTTATACTTTTCAATCCGTAATATTTTACTACCTTTGCCGAAATTTTTTATGCGATGAAGATAAAAGGTATTCTCCTACTGATATTATGTGTGCTGGCTACGAACTGCATGGCTGGTATGTCGGCCGAACGATTGTTCCGTCTCGAACGTAGCAAAAACAGGAACATGGTGTGCTACGACGTACGGCATGATGGCGCGTCCCTCGATATGAAAAATCCTGTAGAGGTCTATTGGATCTCTGTGGAGTCGGGTGGGGGACGTAACGATCTGAACATGATTGAGCGAAAGTTGGCTTACGGATATGATGTAGTGGAGAAGGGGAAGAATGAAGTGGTGGTGCAATTGCGCTCCTATAAACAACTCCCTATCCGCGTATGTTGCAACGATGGTAAGTGGGTGGCTATCGTACAGATAGACGGACATGAGGTTCATCTCTCCCGCGTATATGTACATACCAAGACTCCTACGGCCCTGAGCGTGGATTATCTGGAACTGGAGGGCATCGATAAATCGACAGGTAAAACCTACACCAAGCGTATCACGGAAGGACTCAACTAATGCGCAGGAAGCTGAGACGACTCAAGAAGAACGTATTCTACGGAATTTGTGCCGGTATAGTGGCCGTCCTTACTTGTGTGCGTCATTGCTGCCCTCAGGTTGTCTCTACGCAGCAGCCGTTGACTACTACTGATTCGGTCGCTCCTTCTCCTGTCGTGGAGAAGGAAGTGGCACCTGCTCCCAAGCAAAAAACTTCCGTGGAACGTGCGTCTTTGCCAGACAGTCTTTCCGAACTGGAACGACACCCTCATCCCGTGCGTAGCGTTCCGTCCTATCGTTTGGCATTCCCCGATCTACAGGATGTGCAGATTGTCTCTGCTCGCAAATGGGGCGTGGAGCCTGTGCGTGACCGTCGTCAGGCAGAGCAGCGGAAGTCGGAATTGGTGTATGTGGGAGATTGTCCTTTCTACGACATTGACCCTACGATGAAGCGTAGTGTACCTTATCTGGTGCCACGTGCCAGCCTCCTGCTGCATACCTTGGGACGCAATTTTATGGATAGTCTCTACGTCAAGGGTATTCCTCCACATAAATTTATCGTGTCCAGTGTGTTACGAACCGAGGAAGATGTGCGCAAACTGATGCAGTTCAATCAGAATGCGAGCGAACAGAGTTGTCACCGCTTCGGTACTACGATAGACATTTCCTACAACCGCTATACCACGGTGGCTCCTCCGGGGGAGAGAAGGCGGGAGGTACGCAACGACACGCTCAAATGGGTGCTCAGCGAGGTGCTGCGTGATGCACGAGAGCGAGGAGAATGCTATATCAAGTACGAAGTGCATCAGGGGTGCTTCCATATTACAGTTCGCTAACCTTTTCCAAATATGAATAAGCTATCTTCATTTCTTATTGCCCTATTGTCTTGCCTTTGTGCTACGGCCGAAGTGAATTATCAGGTAATACCTTTGCCTCAGAGTGTTCTGCTGGATCCAAGTGGAAAGACGGCTCCCTTGGCAAAGGGAATGACGGTTGCTTACCCTTCTGGAAATGCCCAAATGAAGCGTAATGCGGAGTTTGCAAGGGAATATCTGGGACTGAATCCCCGGAAGCAGTCGAAGAAACAGAGTGCGCCCTTCACTCTTTCTCTCGGCCTGAAGAGTGATAATCCAGATGCCTACCTGATCACAATCGGCAAGAAGGGTGTGCAGATTCAGGGTGCCAGCGAGAGTGGTGTGTTTTATGCAATTCAGACGCTTCGCAAGAGTGTGATGAATGAGGAGGGTGATACAATCCGACTTCCCTGGGGTACTATCTATGGGACTCCACGCTTTGCATACCGTGGCTGTATGCTGGATGCCTCACGCCATTTCTATTCCGTGAAGTTTGTCAAGAAATTCATTGATGTCCTGGCTCTTCATGGATTGAATCGTTTTCATTGGCATCTGACGGATGACCAGGGGTGGAGATACGAATCGAGGAGTTTGCCGGAACTGGCGCCAAAAGGTAGCTGGTGTCCCGATCTGGTGACGCTGGATGACGATGGCCTGGAACCCTTGCCTGCATCCCAGAAAACAGGATATTACTACACGCGCGAACAACTGAAGGATATCGTGGAATATGCAGCCGAACGCTACATCACGATCATTCCGGAGGTCGATCTCCCTGGCCACATGCTGGCTGCCCTGAGCGTGTATCCCGAACTCGGTTGTACGGGAGGCCCCTACGAAACATATCCATTCCTCCCTTTCCGCGGATTGGAGAAGGATGTGCTATGTGCGGGCAATCCCAAGACGCTGGAATTTATCAAGAAGACGCTCAATGACCTGTGTGAGATTTTCCCGAGTGAATACATCCATATCGGTGGAGATGAAAGCCCTCGCGACAGATGGAGGGAATGTCCTAAATGTCAGGCGAGGATGAAGGAACTGAATCTGGAAAAGGAGGCTCAACTGCAGACTTATCTGGTGAAGGAAATAGAAACCTTCCTGACCTCCAAAGGACGCAAACTGATTGGCTGGGACGAGATATTGGAAGGGGGATTGAGCGAAGGTGCCACCGTGATGAGTTGGCGAGGCTATGCAGGAGGAATAGAGGCGGCTCGTCTCCACCACGATGTCATCATGTCGCCTACCACGCATTGCTATTTTGATTACTATCAGCTGGCCGACCGTAATGCACAACCTGCCTGTGAGGGTGGTTTCATTTCTCTGAGCAAGGCATACAGTATGGAACCTATTCCTCAGGAACTGACGGAGGAGGAAAGGGATTATATCGTAGGTGTGCAATGCAACTTGTGGACGCACTATGCAGATAGTCCTGCACGTGCCATGTATCAGTTGCTCCCGCGTCTGGCTGCAATATGTGAGGTACAATGGATGTACCCCAGTCAGAAGGATTTCTCTCAGTTCAAAGGTCGTCTGGAGAAGCTGGAAAAGATATATCGTCAGTTGGATTATCAGTTCTGTCCTTCCTTTGAGTGAGTCGTTAACCTTTTTTTAGAGTATTGGCCCTAAACTTTTTGATGCCTCTTGCGTCTTTGCAATAGAATGACATTATTTAGATAAATAGCGAAAAGTATGAAAAAGATTTGGATGATGGTCGTATTTGCCATGATGATGGCAGGTACGGTAGTGGCACAGGAGGAATCCTCTCCCGAAGAACGTGCACAAAAACGTGCTGAGATGGTGCAAAAGAGAGCCGAGAAAATGGCAAGCGAATTCAAGCTGAAGGATGATGCCAAAACGAATTTCATCGAGTTGTACACCAAGTATTCCGATGAATTGATGGGTACAATTGACCGTGAGGAGTTCAAGCGAGAACAGGAAGAGGCTCAGAAGAAAAAACTGACTGACGAAGAGGCTACGGCCAAGGTGCTTGCCCAGTTCGAGAAACAGGAGAAGAACATCGCCAAGATGCAGCAGCGGCTCGATGTACAAAAGAAGTATTATGCTGAGTTTGCCAAGACACTCACGCCTCAGCAACTGGTACGCATCTTTGCTCAGGACAGACAACGTATGCGTCAGCAGGGCAATAACAATGGGCAACGTGGTGAGTTCGGCGGTCCTGGTGGCGGCCCTGGCCCTGGAGGCTTCGGAGGTGGTCCTGGTGGCGGCCCCATGGGCTTCTGATACAACAAAAAAACAGCTGATAATGAAAAAAAGAGTTCAAGGTGTTCTTGCTTTGAACCCTTTTTTGTATATTTGCATTCGTAATATGGAAAAGTCAGGACTAAAAGAGCATATTATCCTGGTGGATGCTGATTATCTGGACGTGGTGGCATCTGTCTTGCTACGTGATTTCTCGCGTATGCTGGGACGTGAGATCCCTCCTGCCGATCTTCCTCAATGGTTGGTATGTGCTGCATTGGATGGCGGTATTTCAGCTGGGGTAGGCGAGGTGCAAGTCATTTTCATCCGTTCTTCGAAAAAGACGCATTGGGAGAGTTTCAATCCCTCGTCTCTAACCTCTCTCGATGGACAGGCTTTCCGTGATGTTCACTTGGGAGAGTTTTTCCTGAGCGTTCTTCCCGAGGAGGAAATCAACCACGACGAACCTCTCTTTGTTCAATCTGTTCAGGCCTTGATGTCGGACAAGGTTGTCCGTACTGTCGTGCTTGTCCCCAATGAAGCGCGTGATATGAGTCTCCTGCTTCCGCTTGTCGAGTCGCAGTCGGACAAACGTGTCACACTCCTCGGTATGCAACCCCCTTCCTCTCCTGCCTGCCCATTCGTGATGTTAGGGTACAGCCTGATGCAGGCCATGGGTATCACATCCGAGGAATTGGAAAGAAAACAATATTCATAACACATAAAATACAATACATTTCGTATGGCAAAGAAAGAAATTGAAGAGTTGTCCATGGACGAGAAAGCTGCCAAACTGAAAGCTTTGCAGGCTGCCATGAGCAAGATCGAGAAGGATTTCGGTAAGGGGTCTATCATGAAGCTCGGTGATGATCATGTAGAACAGGTGGAGGTCATTCCTTCTGGCTCTATTGGTCTTGACTATGCACTCGGAGTGGGTGGTTATCCCAAGGGACGTATCATCGAAATCTATGGTCCTGAATCTTCTGGTAAGACGACATTGGCCATCCATGCCATTGCTCAGGCACAGAAGGCTGGGGGAATAGCTGCCTTTATTGATGCAGAACACGCTTTCGACCGTTTCTATGCAGAGAAGTTGGGCGTGGATATAGACAATCTGTGGATTAGTCAGCCAGACAATGGTGAACAGGCACTTGAGATTGCCGACCAACTGATTCGTAGTGCTGCTATAGATATCGTAGTGGTGGATTCTGTGGCTGCCCTTACTCCCAAGGCTGAGATAGAGGGGGATATGGGTGACAATAAGGTGGGGCTTCAGGCTCGCCTCATGAGTCAGGCTTTACGCAAACTTACTGCTACGGTCAGCAAGACGAAGACGACCTGTATCTTCATCAATCAGTTGCGCGAGAAGATTGGCGTGATGTTTGGCAATCCCGAGACAACCACGGGTGGTAATGCCCTGAAGTTCTATGCCAGCGTCCGTCTCGATATTCGTCGCGTTACTGCTATCAAGGACGGAGACGAGGTTATCGGTAATCAGGTACGTGTCAAGGTGGTCAAGAACAAGGTGGCTCCTCCATTCCGCAAGGCTGAATTCGAGATTACCTTTGGCGAAGGTATCAGTCGTGTAGGTGAGATTGTGGATTTGGGCGTGGCCTTCGATATTATTCAGAAGAGTGGTTCGTGGTTCAGCTACAATGAATCTAAGTTGGCACAGGGACGTGATGCCGTGAAATCTCTCCTCTCCGACAATGTGGAACTCTGTGACGAGATTGCTGCTCGTATTACAGAGGCTATGAAGGGTTCTCAGGAATAAGACGCTCTATTACCTCGATACAAAAAACATCCTCCTTACGCTTTTCGTAAAGAGGATGTTTTTTGTATATTGAGGCGAAACACCCGACTTTACCAGATATCTTCCGGCTCGTTGGGATTGTCATAGACTTCCTTGGGTACCAGCTCCATATAATCCATGTAGAATTGGAGGCTGGCATCGTCCGTCACCTGCTTGAAGCGGATGTAGTAGGTCTTGTCTGGATCCATCGTCTGCTTGAACAGGATGCGTCGGGTGCTGTATTCGTCATCACGGGCCATTCTGGAATTGCCACAGGTGCCTGCGGAATACAGTTTGGCTCCCTTCATGTAGCCATTGGTGCGGAGCTTCTTGTCCACCTCGGCATTGTAGTCGTCATCGTCTGTGTCGAGTTCCCAACCCATTCCACTCGGGATGACAGACCATTTTGTACGACGCTCCAAACCTCCTGTTCTCAGGTCCATAGGAATGCCCATAGGCGTGAGGTTGTCCTTGTCGTCTCCCCAGTAGAACTGCACGATACTACGTTGTGTGCTACCGTTGGTCACTGAATAGCGGCATTCGTAGGTTCCCTTCTTGGGTACGGGTGGCAGACGGCATATCATATCCAACTGACCGTGGATACGCATCTCATCTCCCTGATAATTGTGATATCCATCGCTCAAGTAGCCCATTGCTTCGTAGAAGTAGGTGGTTTCGTTCATCCATACATCTTCCAGATAGCGGTAGGTGGCATCGTTGGGGAGGCATACGCATTGGTGGCGTTCGTCCATGATGAAGGAACAACGGATGTCGTTGTTGGTCATTTCGGGCCAGATGGCGCAGAAATCGAAGCGAATACGTCCTTTCGCCAGGTTGTTGCGAGTGGCATCGTCATATACCAGCAGTTTGTCCAACGGATAAAGCATAGCATTGGTGATGTTGTTCTTTCCTTCGCGATTCGTCTTTCCTATCAGGAGACCTTCCTTCTCTGGCTCGCAGTATGCTTCGTGGTAGTTGTCGTGTGGGCCGTTGTTCAATTTCGGGAAACGGTTGAGATATACACCACCACTTTCCTTACTCTCGAAGATCTGCAGCAACCTGCGTTTTCCCATGGTGACATAGAATTCAGCCATGGCCACTCCTAATTCTCCCGTCTTGTAGTTGTAGCCTCGTTCGTTGTAATGATAGATGAGGTGGTCGGGTGTGAGTCGAGCCTTCAGCAGGTGATAGGTGGTGAACTGGTTGATGAGGTTATCCTCGCTCGTGTAGTTGTGGTCGTTGACAGCATCGGGATAGATGTTGTGCGAGGACAGATAGCCGGCTATGTCATCGAGTGTGATTTCCAATGCAGGCTTACCTAAGAGATTGCTCCAGAACTCATCCGTTTCTGCAAAATAGGTATATCCGTAGTAACGATGCTCTGGTGCGTATGAATTTGAGTCCATCGTGTAGCCGTTGGCACTGGTAAAGTCATCTATCTGACCCAGGAGATACATGCGTTCGTAAACCTTGTCTTCCTCCCGACTCAGCGTGTCCATCAATCCACAGGCCTGTACGAGCATGGCAGCTACATAGAATCCTTCCGTCTTGTCATGAAGAATGTCTGCCAGCAGGTCGCTCAGGGAATTGGTGGTAGGAGCGATGACGGCATCTATGGCATGAATCACACCATTGGAAACAGGTATGTCGCGGTTGCGTACATCGAGCTTGCTGCCACCAACCGAGACAGTATCGGTATTCTCTCCATAGTGAACCGCCAGTTTGCGATTCTTCATGTTGGCCAAAGGAATTTCCGCATTCTGTGTGATGGGAAAGTCCGACACCATGTATCGTTGGGAATTCAGGTCTTTACCATCGATGATGCTATTCAATACGATAACCTGACGAATGCTGTCCAAGGTGAGGCTATCCGTGAAAGCATCCCACGAAGCTGTGGGGATCAATTCCTGCTTCACCAATGAATCCAGATAGGCGTGTATTGCATCGTTGGTAGGAACGAATATCGTATAGTTGCCTCGTGCACTGAGTAATTGTTGGACAGTAGTCTCAGAAACCGAACTGACATGCACTTTCCCCATCAAATCATAGAATTCGCTATACTGCTCATGATTGTGCAGGTAGTTGCTGATGGTATAGTCGGTATAGACATAGCGATCAGACATATCCACTTGTTCTGTACAGGCGGTAAAGAGAGCCCCTACCAGTGAAGTCAGTACCAATAACTTTTTCATACAAAGATTCATCTCCCGCAGTTTGATTTCTACTTGTTTTGTATTCAGATTCATGCTATTTTGAAGCTGCGGAATACTTCAGAAAGCACAAATCTTTTCAATTTTTGGGGCAAAGGTACGATTAAGCGAGAGAAATACCAAATTTATTTGAGTATTTCCGAGCGTGAGTACCTTCGAGCGCCAGCTCAAAGGTACGATTAAGCGAACGATTTGCCAAATTTCTGAGCAGCGAAGCCCAATAAAATTTATTTTTGATTGGGTGAGTCGCGAGGAAATTCGACCAAAGGTCAAATTTATTTGAGCAAATCTGAATTATTGGAACAGCGAGAGCCAAAGAAAGTTCACTTTCATTTGGCCGAGTCGTGACAATAATCGACCGTAGGTCAACGTGAGTACCTTCGAGCGCCAGCTCAAAGGTACGATTAAGCGAGAGAAATACCATCATGGAACACACCATCAAACTCCGAAGACCTCTCGTAGTGATACCGATATAAGTCCAATTCACCTCCAATTCAGGTCCAATTCAAGTCCAATTAAAACATGTATTTCTTGGAGGTGATTTGGAGGTGGATTGGAATGGATATAATGTTCTTCCGATATCACTTCGAAGGGACCACGGACTTACCCCGAACGATCTACATAATAGCTGATTTACTGGACACGACCTATGACATTTATCCAAATTATCCAAATACTTTCCATTTTTTTTTTTTTTTTTTTGCTGTTTTCGTGACCTTAACTTGTTTTGGATTGAAGATAATTTCTTATATTTGCAGCGCAAAAAATTGCTTTTGCAAAATAACAGGGCATTATCGTCCTTATGACCCTGATAAAATAATTAAAACGCAATGTGGGGACGAGTTGCACATTAAA
>DCHV01000084.1:4553-4976 GCA_002314945.1 Prevotellaceae bacterium UBA1743 | reverse complement strand
AAACAACACACTAAAAACAAATTCAATGAAGAAATCACTTTCGTTGGTTTTGCTTGCGATGATGGCCTTTTGTATGAAGGGCTTTGCGCAAGGGTCCGCAAGTCTGAACATTGTGGACGGCGTTGTACAAATCTCCACAGCTGATGACTTGTACAATTTCGCGAGTGCCGTAAACGATGAAGGAAAGGTTAATCTGAATGCCATCCTTCTCGCCGACCTCGTTCTGGGTGAGGATTTCTATGGAATCGGAACTCAGGAGAACGTTTATGAGGGTAGCTTTGACGGTAACTACCACACGGTGACACTGAACACCAAGTGTACTGATGCCGACAAGTATCCCTTCGGTTTCATCCGCTGCCTCTCACGCGGTATCGTGCAGAACCTGCACCTCGATGGCGAAGTCGATTTGGCTTGTCGTGACAT
>DCHV01000084.1:0-4487 GCA_002314945.1 Prevotellaceae bacterium UBA1743 | reverse complement strand
ACCATGAAGAGTTCCTATGCAGGTGATATCGGTAGTGGTGGTCTTCTGGGTAACTGTAAGTCAACCGACGCTACCATGGGTGGTTACGTCATCGACAACCTGTTCGATGGTAAGCTCATCTTCCCCAATGCAAACTGCACGGGTGGTTTGATCGGATGGTCGGGTGCGACTCTGCTTGTTGACGACAATATTTATATGGGCTCAGCTGAACTTCATGACGACGATCGTTGTGCCACTATCGGACGTGGTAGCGCTTATACCACCACCACTGGTAACTATTATGTAAATTCACTTTACGGTAAAACAGAGTCTTTCGCTATTCAGGTTACACCCGAGCAGATGGCTGATGGTTCGCTTTGCTTCAAGCTGAACGGCGACCAGAGCGATATCCGCTGGTATCAGAACTTGACCGGTGATGCAGATGCTTATCCCGTACCTTATGCAAACGGTCACGCACGCGTATATACAGATGGTGAACTGAGCTGTAATGGTAAGATGTTGACCGAGGATCCCCTCTACACCAACGATGTATTGCCTTTCACTATTCCCGAGCATTCCTTCAAGGATCACTTCTGCGAGAAGTGTATGGAGCGTGAACCCGGCTACAAACTGCAGTGTGGCGAGGATGGTTTCTATGTGATACGTTCCTCTGGTGATATGGCTTTGTACATGTTGTCCCTCAAAGAGGATAATATCCATAACAGCGCTCGTCTGGAGGCTGATGTCGATTTGGCTCCTTATAAGTCATTGGGCATTTGTGCTGGTCAATTTGCTGGAACCTTCGACGGACAGGGTCACAAACTGAACGTGGATATCCAGGGTGCCTTGTTCGGTTCTGTTCCTGAAAACGGAGTTGATCAAATGGATATTAGGAACGTTGTCATCACTGGTAAGGGTATTGTCAACGTAGGATGGGGTGGATTCCTCCTGAACGACGTATTCGGTACAATGACGAACGTGATCAGCGTGGCTGACATAGAATTTACTACACCCGATGGTTCTGCAGGTGGTCTTGCAGGTTGGGGTGACTGTGCCTTCTACAACTGTATGCAGGCAGGTCGCGTACATGGTACAATCGGAGGCTGGAACGGTGGATTCATGGGATGGACCAATCGTGCTTGCTACTACGAGAACTGTGCCATGATTGCTCCCCTCGAATCAGAAGGTTCCGAGATTTGGTATCGCGGTGCCCAAGACAGAGGTATGGTGAACTGCTACTGCGCTAATTTCTACGTGAACAGTTGGAGCTCTCGATCAGCTACCGTTATCAATACAGATCAGATTTCCAACGGATACCTGACTTACAACCTGAACAAGGGTAGTGTGGAGAACCCCATCTACTATCAGACTCTCGGTGTGGATTCTCTCCCCACCCAAGACCCCACTCACGGTGTCGTATATCAGAAGGCAGATGGCACGTTCGGAGACATCCACGACGAAGCCAGCTACAAGGAATATATCTCTGTTTTTGTGAACGATCAGAAGGCATGGGCCGATGGTCTGCACGCTACCGTGTCACAGAAGGACGCATACAAGGCTCAATTGGACGGCCTGCTCAACATGAAATCGTTGGCAGAGTATCTGGCTGCAAAGCCCGCCATCGACGAGGCTAAGAAGGCTCTGGAGGATTGTGCTGCTGCCTACAAGACACTGGATGATACGAAGACATTGTACTTAGGCTATCTGAACGAGCAGCCAGAGAAAACTTCCGAGACACGTACCGAATTGCGCGACTTCCTCGAGGCTGACGAAGAGCCCGATCCAGAAGGCTTCATCTACGGTTCAGTTCCTTATATCTACAACAACTGCTTGGCTACTGCCGAGGAGGTACGTGCTGCCATTACCTACATCGAGACTCTCTGGGGTAAGATCCGTATGGAGGACTTCGAACCCGGAACCGACATCACCGACATGCTCCGCAATGCTGACTTCAGCAATGGCGTGGAAGGATGGGAGGGTGATCCCAAGGCTTCTCCTTGGGGCTTCAGCTATCCCAACGTGGTAGAAAGCTGGTGCTTCAATAGCCATACCTATCAGGTACTCACCGATCTGACGAACGGTGTATATATGGTGTCTATCAATGGTATGTTCCGCTCAGGCGGTAACAACGAGGCTCGCTTCTACACCTCTTACCTCTATGCCAACGATCAGTTGGTACCTCTGCAGTTCCTCCAGGAAGACCTGCTTCCCAAGGATCAGGCTGTGGATTACCAGAACTGCTTGATCAGCCAAGACCAGGAAAAGGACGGCTGCTACTATGCCAACTCTAGCGAAGGTATGCACTATGCCGTAATGGGCGGCCGCTATCAGAACCATATCTTGGTGAACGTAACTGATGGCAAACTGGAATTGGGTGTCAAGGCTCTCGGAACTGGTTTGGATTACGACTGGACTATCTTTGGTAACGCCAAGTTGACTTACTGCGGTGAAGTAAGCAAGGCTGACGCTCAGCTGCAGCAGGTATTGGCAGGTCAGGTGGCACGTGCCAACACCATCCTGAATACCGAGATCAGCTTTGGCGCTGATTACGCTAATTTCCCCAACTTCAGTGCAGAGCTGAGAGCTCAATTGCTGAAGGCTATCGAGGATGCTGTTGCAGCAGACACGCCAGAGAAGAAGTACGAGATGATCAACACCTTCTCTCAACTCTTCCCCGCTATCTATGACTGCCAGAAGGCTTACATCCGCTTGATGGGCGAATATGAGATGAACTACTCACTCGTAGCAGCAGCTCAGAAGTTCCTGAGTGAGGAACGTAGCGCAGAGTTGAACGAAATCCTCAGCAAGGCCATCAACGAAGGCTACATCGAGGGTAAGTTCAGTGCCGAGGAGGCTAACAACTGGAAGATGAGCCTCTTCCCCGCAGGTATCTCTGAGGATGGCTATTACTTGCTTTCCGACAAGTCTGACTATGCGATGTTTGCTGCCTTGACAAATATCATGAATGGTATCAGCGGTCGCTTGGTTGCTGATCTCGATGGCCTCGAGAATGAAATGGTTATCCAGAATATGCAAGGTGTGCTGGATGGTGGCTATCATACCATTACTGTCAACCTGAGTGGTGCAGGTGCAGTAGCTCCTATCATCAACTTGCAAGGTACGGTGAAGAACCTCATCGTGAAGGGTAATATCGATTCTCAGTCAGAAACGTATGTATCTGGTTTGGTGAGCAAGGCTACCAATGCTCTCATCGAGAACTGCGAAGTCTATGTGAACATCAACGCATCTTCTTCTACACCCGACACCTATATCTACAGCGGCGGTCTTTGCGCTAATGTCGATGGCACGACTATCAACAACTGTCTCTACGGCGGTAACATCAATGGTGGCGACAATATTGCAGCATGCGGTAGCCTTGTCGGTAGTGCAGGTGGTACTATGAGCTCCATCAAGAACTCACTCTTCACGGGTGAAATGCATGTAGCTAATTTGGGTTCTTATGGTATCTCACGTGACCCCTCTAAGGTGTCGATTACCAATACCTATTACAAGCAACTGTATGGTGAGCGCAACCAGGGTTCCAGCAAGATGACTGCAGAACAGTTGGCAAGTGGTGAAGCTTGCTATCGTCTGAACAATGGTGACCGTATCAATCCTGTTTGGTTCCAGACCTTGGGCGTGGATGCTACTCCTACTATCAAGCCTACTGGAGCCGTTGTTTACAAGAGAGGTCAGTCTTACAGCAACGAACTTCCTGTAAGAGGTGATGAGAAGCTGATTACCGATGCTTCTCAATTCAGCAGCAACTCAAGCGATTGCGAAGAAGGTACTAATATGAATTATCTGATTGATGGTGACAATAGTACAATCTGGCATAGCGACTGGCATGGCCAGTGTGGCGATCAGTACCACTATCTGCAGGTTGCTCTCAACCGTGAGTTCGATGGTGATATCACTTTGGAAATGGTTCGTCGTGGCAACAATGGAAATAATCATCCTACCAAGATGATCGTATCTGGTAGCAAGGATGGTGTGGAATTCACCGACATCGCTACATTGGATCTTCCCTTCGAAGGTACGGGTACTACGGTTTCCGCCATGTTCTATTCTGAAGGTTTCAGTTATCTGCGCTTTACTACCATTGAAGTTAACTCTAACTTCCAGAAATTCTGGCACGCTGCTGAGTTCCAGCTCTATGGTAACGATTATACTGGTGTCAAGAGTGTAAGCGTAGAGAAAACTGCAACAAAGGGTATCTACAACTTGCAAGGCCAGCGTCTGAACAAGATGCAGAAGGGTCTGAACATCGTAGATGGCAAGAAGATTCTTGTGAAGTAAGTTAGTGTTTGAATAAATAAATAGTAAATTCCGGGAAGACAGTGTGTAGTGATTACATACTGTCTTCTTTTTGTTTTGAAAAGAAAATTGGCGCTTTCTATATAAAATTATTATGTATAGGGGGTAAAAAAACACTTTTTCAAAAAAAAGTTGGTTAAAAGTTTGCTGGTATTGTAAAAATTGGCGTACCTTTGCAACCGCAAATGAGG
>DCHV01000021.1:1425-5468 GCA_002314945.1 Prevotellaceae bacterium UBA1743 | reverse complement strand
GCGACCTGTACAAGGTGATGGAGGGCGTGGCATATAGCCTGATGCTGCGTCCCAATGCGGAACAGGAGGCATGGATGGACAATACGATCTCCCTGATCGCTGCCTCGCAGAAGCCTGATGGCTATCTCTACATCTCCCATATCTGTGGAAACCCCTACCCGAATGAGATGGGCGAGAAGCCCTATTCCTACGTCATCCATAGCCATGAGCTGTACAACATGGGTCATCTCTACGAGGCGGCCGTAGCCTATTATGCTGCTACGGGGAAACGCCAACTGCTGGATGTGGCAGAGAAGAGTGCAAGGCACATCAACAAGGTGTTCTTCGAAGGAGATCCCAACTACAACGATGGAAAGCCTGTGAATCAGGCTCCTGGTCACGAGGAGATAGAGTTGGCACTGTGTAAGATGTACCGCTGCACGGGAGAGAAACTGTATCTGGATATGGCCAAGAAATTCCTGGACATCCGAGGTGTCACCTTCGTGCCAAATGGTGAGGGGTGTGATCATCCCCAGTATGCGCAACAGCATCAGCCGGTAAAGGAACAGCGCGAGGCAGTAGGTCATTGCGTGCGTGCCATCTACCTATATACGGGTATGGCTCAGGTGGATGCCATCACGGGCAATGCGGAATACAGCGAGGCTCTGGATTCCATCTGGCAGAATCTTGTGTCGAGCCGTATTCATGTCACAGGAGGACTGGGTGCAGACCGTCGTGTGGAGGGCTTTGGCGAAAAATACAGTCTTCCCAACAAAGAGGCTTACGACGAGACCTGTGCCGCCTGTGCCAATGTGTTCTGGAACAATGCCATGTTCCTGGCCGAGGGTGATGCCAAGTACTGGGATGTGGCAGAGATCAGCCTCTACAACAATGCCTTGGCTGGTATCAGTCTGAGTGGTGACCGCTTCTTCTACGTCAATCCATTGGAGGCCGATGGTGAGTTTGCCTTCAATCATGGTACAGCGGGTCGTGCAGAGTGGTTTGGATGCGCCTGCTGTCCTCCCAATATCTCGCGCCTCATCCTGCAGACACCTGGCTACATGTATGCTCATACCGACCGCGATATCTATGTGACCCTCTATGCAGGCAACGAGACGACCATTGCGCTGAAACCGACCAATGTCCTCCTGCAACAGACGACGGAGTACCCCAATGATGGACACGTGTCGCTACAGGTTAGCCCAGAGAAGAAGAGCCGCTTTGCCGTGCGTATGCGTATTCCTACCTGGTGCCGCACCACATCGTTCATGCCAGGCGACCTATACCGCTTTGCCGAGAATAAGACTGCCGCATACACACTGCGGGTGAATGGCGAAGAGGTACAGGCTCCGATAGAGAAGGGATTTGCCGTGCTGGAGCGTGAATGGAACAATGGCGATGTGGTGGAACTGGATATGCAGATGGAACGTCGCTACGTGGAAGCTGATGACCGTGTGAAGGATGATGAAGGTTGCGTGGCTCTGACACAAGGCCCCCTCGTATATTGCCAGGAGACGGTGGATTCTGTCACCGAGACAATTCCCTACTATACATGGGCCAACAAAGGCAATAATTCCATCATGAAGGTGTGGATACAACCATAGGAGAAACTTTAGCCTGCATTATTGCAGGTTAAGGCATATAAAACAGACTTAGATTTTGTATTTTTCGCACTTAGTTGTAATTTCGCGTCGAAATAAAAAAGATTCAGAGATTATGAGAAAGATATTCATGCTGATGGCAGCCCTGTGCGTGGCAGTAGGATGCTTTGCGGGCGAGAATTTGAAGTTGGAGGATTTGTGCAACGGGCGCTATTCCGTGCAAAGTGTGAGAAGTATCACACCCCTCCTGGATGGCGAGAGTTATGGCCAGATGAGTGCGGACGGAAAGAAAATCCTTCAATACAGTTTCCGTACAGGGGAGCAGACGGGTGTCCTCTTTGATGTAGCCAATGTGAAGGGACGTGTGGTGGTGGATGCTATCGAAGGATTCCAGATGAGTCCGGACGAGAGCCACATCCTGTTGCGTACCCAGACAAGAAGCATTTACCGTCATAGCCGTACCGCTGTCTATTATATATACAATGTGAAGAACCGCACGTTGGCACCTCTCTCCGATGGAGGTCCACAGGAGGTTCCATTGTGGAGCAAGGATGGTAATATGGTGGGCTTCGTACGCGACGGCAACCTCTTTCTGGTGAAGCTTCTCTTCAACAATAGCGAGAGTCAGATTACCAAGGATGGCGAACTGAACAAGGTGATCAACGGTAAACCGGATTGGGTGAACGAGGAGGAGTTCTCTTTCAGCAGAGCTTTCGACTTCAATGCGGACAACACCATGATTGCATGGATTCACTACGATGAGAGCGAGGTGCCGATGTACACCTTCCCTATGTACAAGGGAATGGCTCCCGAACAAGAAGCCAATGCTGAATACCCTGGTTTCTATCAGTATAAGTATCCTATTGCAGGTGCCAAGAACAGCACGGTAAAGGTGCAGACGTTCGACATCAAGAGCCGTGTGATACGCGATCTGCAACTCCCAGTGGAGGCAGATGGATATATCCCTCGTATCTTCTTCAGCGAGGAGGATGCCGAGAAACTCCTCGTGCTGACTCAAAACCGTCATCAGGATCAGTTGGATATCTATCTGTGCAACCCCCGTTCTACGGAATGCCGTTGCATCGTGCGCGACCATGCTGAACGCTATATCTCCGATGAACCCTACCAAAACTTCCGTCTGCATCAGGGCGGTTTTGTGTTGATGAGTGAGAGGGACGGATTCAACCATCTGTATCTCTATGACATGACGGGCACCATGCGTCGTCAGTTGACACAGGGACAATATGTGGTGACGGACTTCTACGGCTATGATCCCAAGACCGATGTGGTATATTACGGAAGCAATCAGGAGAGTCCCCTGCAACGTGCCGTGTACAGGAGTGATGCCAAGGGAAAGGTGGTGAAGCTCTCTTCACAGGTGGGTACCAATACAGCCGTCTTCAGCAAGAACCTGAAGTACTACATGAACACGTACAGCAACCTGAATACACCTCCCGTGACAAGTCTGTGCGACAATGCAGGTAAGACATTGAAGGTGCTGGAGGATAATTCCAAACTGAACAATGCGCTTGCACAGGTTAACCTGGGTGAACGGAAGTTCTTCACCTTCCAGACACAGGATGGAATCCAGTTGAACGGATTCATGGTGCTGCCTCCCAATTTCAACCAGAACCAGGCTTATCCGGTCATCATGACACAATATAGCGGTCCTGGTAGTCAGCAGGTGCTCGATAGTTGGAGCGCAGGGAATATGGGTGGTTGTCTCTTTGAACAATATCTGGGACAGCAAGGATTCATCTCGGTATGCGTGGATGGACGTGGTACAGGTGGCCGCGGAAGAGACTTCGAGCAGTGCACCTATTTGCACCTTGGACTCCTGGAGAGCCGCGATCAGGTGGAAACAGCCTTATATCTCGGCACGCTCCCGTATGTAGATAAGGCTCACATCGGTATCTGGGGATGGAGTTATGGCGGTTTCAATACCTTGATGAGTATGAGCGAGGGTCGTCCTGTCTTTGCTGCGGGTGTGGCAGTAGCTCCTCCTACAACCTGGCGTTACTACGATACGGTCTATTCCGAGCGTTTCATGCGCACACCAGCTGAGAACAAGGAAGGTTACGATTATTCCCCCATTGGCTTGGCACAGCAGTTGAACGGAAGTCTGCTCATCTGTCATGGTATGGCTGATGATAATGTGCATTTCCGCAATACGGCAGAATACACCGAAGCACTCGTACAGGCCAACAAGGATTTCAAGGAAATCGCTTACACCAACCGCAACCACAGTATTTTCGGAGGCAATACGCGCATCCATCTCTTTACCCAGATTACGCGCTGGTTCCAGACTTATCTGCACAATTAAGGAAAAACTCAGAGGCAAAGTTTTGTACTTCCTATATTTAGTCGTACCTTTGCATCTGTTTCAAGGCTCCGTAGCTTAGCTGTATAGAGCGTCAGATTCCGGTTCTGAAGGTCGAGGGTTAGAATCCCTCCGGGGTCACA
>DCHV01000021.1:0-1297 GCA_002314945.1 Prevotellaceae bacterium UBA1743 | reverse complement strand
ATTTGATCTAATAAAATCCAAGCAGGTCTTCCACTCAGATTTCGCAGGTGAGCCGAGATTTCCTCTCAGTTTACTGCAAATCCTTCATAGCCTCGATCTCTTCGATAGAGTGTCCTTTTCCGAGGATAGTGCCTTCGGGGGAGATGAGAATGAGGGTAGGGATGCCAGTCACACCATATTCGATGGAGGGAGAGTTCTCCCTGCCGCCTGTGTACATGACAGGCCAGGTGATGCCCAGTTCGTTCATGGCTTTGCGTGTGTTGTCAATGCATTCTTCCCATACCGCGATGCCAACGATATTCACCTTTCCTGTCTGTGCCAGTTGGAGGAGGTGGTTCTTTATCTCCTGACGACATGGAGGACACCACGAGGCCCAGAAATCCACCAATACAGGCTTCCCTTGGGACAGGATGCTGCTAATGCTGAGCGGATCTCCACTGATGGCATCGGGGTAGCACAAATCCTTGTAGGTGCAACCAGGGGAGGTTTGTTCCAGGTTTTCGAGAGCCTTCAATCCGCATTTTATTCTCTCATTATCGTGAACAATGGGTTGGCTCTTCTCATACAGTTCCACAATCTCTTCGCTCTTCCCTGCATCCACAGACATGGATATCAGGCCTCGGAATGTTTTTATTCCCAAACTGTCTTCCTGATGTTCCAGGTAGGTTTCCTTCAATACATCGTAGTACTGAGCAATAACTTCTTGTGCAGACAACGTGGAGTCTGTCTCGATCTTGCTGAGTCGTTCCTCCATCTGAGCCTCTGCCGAAGCGAGATCCACAAGTGATTTCGTACTTGGTGTGCAACTTGCCATGAGGAGAATGGCAGCCGATGTGATAATGGATTTTTTCATTTGCTTAATGTATAATGTCTGCAAAAATAAGTTATAATTCCAAAAACAACCATGGAAATGGACGTATTATTTCTTTTATATGGCGAAAACGCATTATCTTTGCGTTGAAAAATGTAAAAGGTATAGAATTATGTACGAAAAAAGTTATTACAATCAGAACGAGACGGTAGATTTGACCCGTTCGTTTTCAGCCTTGATGCGTAACGTATATTTGTGGATGACCCTTGGCTTGGTGATGACGGCTCTCACGGCGATGTATGTGGCAGGGAATGCCAACATTCTTACAGCCATTGCCTCAAACCGAGCACTCATGTGGCTCCTCTTCGGCGGTGAAATAGGTCTCGTTATCTGGCTTTCGGCACGTATTCGTCAGATGTCGTTTCTTCAGGCAGGTCTGCTCTTCGCTCTCTATGCCATTCTCAATGGGGTGACGATGTCCTTTAT
>DCHV01000074.1 GCA_002314945.1 Prevotellaceae bacterium UBA1743 | reverse complement strand
GGTTCGAGCCCCAAGCGGATCACCAAAAGAAAACGCCCAAGTTGATGAAACTCGGGCGTTTGTTCTTTTTTACTCGATTCTTCTATCGGCTTTCCTGAATCGCATACAGGGTGATATAGGCAAATGCGATAAGTGGCAAGACAAAACCGAGTGACATGTTTTCCTGGCCAATCCAACCCATACAAACAGGGAATACCGCTCCACCCACAATACACATGACTATGTAACTTGATGCTTTTTTGGTATGTGCCCCCATGCCTTTCAGGGCAAGTGCAAAGATGGTAGGGAACATCGTGGACATGAACAGGAATGTCATGATCAAGGCTATGAGCGACAGTATGCCCAACTCTGCCATAACCAATGCCATGCAAATGGTAGCCAGTAATCCAAACAGGGCGAGAAGACGAGAAGGTGATACCCACTTCATGAAGAAAGAACTGAGCAGACGTCCTACGAAGAACAACCCCATACCGCCAATGCTGAGTATAATACCCGCATCAGCCTTGGAGATTGAAGCATCGAGTTCTGTGGCGTAATTAATAAAGAAACTGTTTACTCCCGTCTGTGCTCCTACATAGAGGAACTGTGCAAGAAGTGCCCATTTGAAACGCTTATGCTGCCATACGCTTCCTATGGCCATTCCTGCTTCACGAGCTGCTGCCTCAACCTCTGCCGCCATCTCTTTCTCGGGCAGGGGTACAAAACACATGAGAAGGCTTACCAGTAATACGATTCCTGCAACGAGGATGTAGGGCTTGGCTATGTCAAAGTTGGAGCCATCTCCCTCCAATATCATCCATGTGCCAATCAGAGGACCTATCATCCAACCTATTCCGTTGAATGCTGACGCAATATTGATGCGTTGGGCTGCTCCTTTGTCTGGCCCCATACCTGTTGCACAGGGATGCGCACCATTCTCTATGATACAAAGACCACATGCAAGAATAAAAAGGGCTGCAAGGAAAGGATAAGGAGAGTTCGTCCAAGAGGCAGGAACAAACATCAGCGCACCAGCCGCAAACAGTAGCAGACCTGCAATCAAGCCTTTCTTGTACCCTATCCGCTGCATAATGAATCCTGCTGGCAACGCCATAAAGAAGTAACCAAGGAATACAGACAACTGCAAGAAGCCCGACTCAGCCTTGGTCATGCTGAAATTTTCCTGAAACTGCTTATTCAACACATCAAGCAAGCCATGAGCTAAACCCCAAAGCAGATAGAGTGACGAGATAAGAACAAACGGAAACAGATAGTTTGTGCCTGTTTTGCTTTTGAATAGGTTCATATATTTACCGAGTCCTGAGCGTTAACGTTGTTTCTTCAAGGTTCTTTTCTTTACACCCTCGAAGGTTATCTTCACAGGTCGGATGGTACCATCCTCGTTAAACTCCAGTTTGTCGATACAGGTAGCACGATGGTTTTCGTCCGTCTCGGAAAGGGGACGACGGTGATAGATGATGTAATATTCGTCCTTGCCAGGCACCTGAATGACAGAATGGTGTCCTGCTCCACGTGCCACACTCTCGTCACGCTGCAATATCTTGCCAATACGACGGAACGGGCCTGTAGGAGAATCTGCTATGGCGTATGCCACACAATAGTCGGGACCTGTCCATCCGCCCTCGCTCCACATGAAATAGTATTTCCCACCACGTTTCATCATAAAGGGGCCTTCGACATAGCCATCAGGGGTGATTTCATGAAATTTCTGACCATCCTCCCACGGCATGACCGAAAGGAGGTCGGAACTGAGTCGGCACATGTTGCAATGTCCCCATCCGCCGTAATACATGTAGTATTGTCCGTCATCATCGCGAAAAACAAACTGATCGATAGGTTGCGCGTCGTTGACAATCTCGTTGATGAGAGGTTTCCCCAATGCATCCACATAGGGGCCTTCGGGCTTGTCAGACACGGCAACGCCAATACCACCCACTTCACCCTCGTGCACGTCGTTTCCGCTAAAGAAGAGATAAAAACGGTCGTTTGCCTTCAGGATAGCTGGTGCCCAGAGTGCCTGCCACAACCATGGCACATTCTTCTTCTCCAACACACGCTCATGTTTCTCCCAGTTCACCAGGTCGCGGCTGCTGAATGCATCAAGATGCAACTGTTCCTTGAAGGGGGCGCTGTAGGTAGGGAATACCCAATATCTACCATCCATAACGGCACCTTCAGGATCGGCATACCATCCTTCGAAAATGGGATTGCCACTGGTCTTTTTCTTCTTTGCCTCCACCGTGCCAAACAGGCATCCGAGTGCGAGGGTAATAATCATGATTCGTTTCATTGTGATAAGGTTTGTCAAAAAATAAAAGAAAAAAATGAGACTCCTCTGTTGTGCATCGGAATCTCATTCTCGTTTGGTGCCCGGAACGGGACTCGAACCCGTACAGCCTAATGGCCAAGGGATTTTCTTACTACTCTCGCTTTTACACAAGCCATCTCGTGAGATGTTGTAGTCTGGACTATTTCTTCACCATATCTTGCGACTTAGGTGTTGCCTATATAGTCTCTACGCCATTTATCAACTCTCGTTGAATTTAGTGAGCCATCGCCAAAGAATGCGTCACCGCATTCGAGGTTTCTGTTTGTTAGGGCAATTCTACTTCATCAGTTTCCTGATGAGCACTCTTGTTTCGTCCTCGATATGTGTCTGTCAGCGCGTGACAATTAGGACAGAGCATCTGAATGTTTTCAAATCGATGATCTTTGTTATCTCCATTTTTATGATGGAGTTCCAAGGGTATCGGTTTTCCTTGCCATTCGCTTAACCCACAACCTTCACATAATCTTTCTTTCAACCCTTCTTTCAAAAGTCTATTTCCAAGTTTGTAACTTTGATATGTTGAATTCTTTGTAAGAATTTTCTCTATCGGAGTCACATTCTTCGGATTGAACTTTAGTCCCACATTCCATCCTTGTCCGGTGAAATGAGAAGTGTCTAATCCGTATTCCTCTATTGCTGTATAGATGATACGATAGTTTCCGCCTGTCGGCTTTAATCCAAGGTACCTACATACTGAGGCTATACTGAAAGATCTGCTTACGGCTTCCTCGTATTCTGCTCTTGTTCGCTTCATATCAAGACTCGTTAAAGTCCCTCGTGTCTACCAATTCCACCATCTGGGCAGCCTTTTCGAGTGCAAAGGTACAGAATATTTTGCAATCTGCAACGAATTGAGAGAGAAAAAAGCGCGAAAGATGTAGAGAATAATCCAGAATGGGGTATTTGTCAGTTGCTCACGACAAGCGTGTTGCCCACATAACTGGTGCGATACCGATAGAGAGGACGTCCTGCCTCACCCTTGGAGACACGACCGCAATCATTGAGGTTATAGGTGCGTCCACAACTTCCACACAAGGCAAAACCACCCGTCTGCATCGCGAGTTGCTTGCAAAAGTTGTATTCTTCGTAACAGTTGGCACAAGCGCGATCAAAGCACACTACGGTACACACATCCTTGCCCATCTCGGGGATGGTGGGGAGGCCTATGATGAGACCGCTCAGCCCTAAGTAATACCCTTTGTAGGCATCTATCTGGTTGATATTTAACTGGGATGTCACCTTCGAGCCATGAAACTCCAGTTTCTTCCCATCTGACGAAGCGCAGACGGTACAAAACTCGCCCATACTGGTACATGCAGTATAGAGGGCAGAAGCCTGATAGGCATTATTCACCACCAGATGGGCCGGCAAGTTGCAATACAGGGTATCGCTCTGTCCACATGCCTGACTCAGCCACATGACAAATATACACAAGATAATCTGCCCTACCCTACGCATATCACCTATCCTGCAATAAGTTTTGCCTCAGCCTCTTCCATCCGCTCGAAGTGGAAACCGCTCAAGGTCTCTTCCATCAGTTCGGCTATCTGCTGGTTGCAGAGATTACCGATGGACCCTTCGTGAGTGTGATGAACCTCCTTGACAGGATGGAACTCTCCCGCCTCAATTTCCAGTCCTACCTGCTTGTACGCATCACGGAAGGGGGTTCCCTGAGTGGCTCTGCGATTCACTTCCTCTACGCTGAACATGAGGTCGTAGCGCGAATCTTCCAGAATATGCTCATTCACCTGAATCTTGTTGATGATGTAGGAAGTCATCTTCAGACAGTCGCGCAACTCGGCAAAGGCAGGAAGGAAAACCTCCTTGAGAATCTGCAGATCGCGGAAATAGCCACATGGCAGATTATTCATGATGAGTATAATCTGCTGGGGCAAGGCCTGAAGTTTATTACATTTTGCCCGTGTGAGTTCGAACACATCCGGATTCTTCTTGTGAGGCATGATGCTGCTGCCTGTGGTACACTCGTTGGGAAGTTTCACAAAGGCAAAGTTCTGACTATTGAACAGACAGGCATCAAAGGCCAGTTTAGCTATCGTACCTGCCACGCTGGCCAGAGCAAAAGCAACATTACGTTCGGTCTTTCCACGTCCCATCTGAGCATATACCACATTGTAATCCATCGACTCAAAACCGAGGAGTTGGGTAGTCATTGTGCGGTTTAGGGGGAAACTGCTTCCATAGCCGGCAGCACTCCCTAAGGGGTTGCGGTTCGTCATACGATAGGCGGCCTGCAAGAACATCATATCATCAACCAAGGATTCGGC
>DCHV01000028.1 GCA_002314945.1 Prevotellaceae bacterium UBA1743 | reverse complement strand
CCCTACGCCACCGACCCACGCACCTTGTATAAAGTCGGCGTAAATTTCTCCAGTACAGAGAGAAATATCGTGGAATGGATAGAAGAGAAAACGAAAAGCTAAATTACCAAAGAATGAAAAAATATATATTATCAAGCATACTCGCCATCTTGCTGATGACAGCATGTACCGAACAGGTGGATACCTCTGCACGCTACGTATTCAAAGAGAGAACCATTGCCGACTATCTTTCTTCTCGCGAAGAATATAGTGAATACATGAAACTTCTGGACAAGATGCCTGTGAGCGCCATTTCGAAGACTACGTTCCGCCAACTCTTTACAGCTCGCGGACACTATACCGTATTCGCCCCTACCAACGAGGCAATCCAACTCTTTCTCGATGATCAACAGAAGAAAGGAATCATCAGCGAGGCATCATGGGATGGTTTCAGCGACTCCACTCTACTCGACTCAATACAACGAGTGATTGTCTTCAATAGTGTAATTGACTGCGGAGACGACCTGGAGAGTATTCAGACCTTCGATTTCCCCACCACGCAGGATGCAGAAATCATGCTGGAGAATATGTACGGACGCAAGGTAGTGGTACATTACAACTACGACCAGCCAGGTTCCGATATCCAGATTAACGGTTGTGACCTCGACGAACGAAACCGAGACATCCCAGCATTGAACGGCACTATCCACTCCATGAAAAAGGTAGTTGCCCCCAGTAACAACCGATTGGGATTCTGGCTACAGGACATCCTCAAGTTCAACCGAGAGGGGTATCACGTAGCAGCAATGCTGGCCGAGAAGACAGGCTTAATTGACACGCTGAATGCCCTGAAGGACGAAGTCTATGAGAAATTGTACCAGCAAGGACTCTTTGCCAAGGATGCC
The DNA here is from genome assembly GCA_002314945.1 of Prevotellaceae bacterium UBA1743. Taxonomy (GTDB): domain Bacteria; phylum Bacteroidota; class Bacteroidia; order Bacteroidales; family Bacteroidaceae; genus Physcousia. Next base: position 2,502 of record DCHV01000028.1, on the reverse strand, counting down.
AACTATGCCACCAACCAACCGGAGCATCGCAAGTACGGCTACACCTTCTTTGCCGAGACAGATTCCATGTGGAGCGAAGCCTTGGGTAAACCCGCTATGGAAATCACCGTGGACGATGTAATGGAATTTCTGCGTGGCAGGAATCCCTATCCAGATGCCGATGATGATGACAACTACACTCAGGAGAACAACCTCCTGAACCGCTTCATCACCTACCACATTCTCCCTGTACGACTCGCTCCCGGACGACTGGTCATCCACAGAAACGAGCAAGGGTATGATCCACGTACTGGAGAACTGGGCTGTGCCATGTCAGAGTACTACTACACTATAGGCAAGCGTCGGCTCATGAAAATCTACGAGAGCAAGGAGAGTAATGGCATCTTCCTGAACCGTTGCCCCATCCTCAACAACGGACGGCATGGCGATGGGCACGAACTGTCCTGTCCATCAGGTAGCAGGGAAGGCGTCTATATCGGCAAGCCCGATATGGAAGGAGAGAACAACCTGGTCAATGCTGTAGTATATCCCATCGACCGTTTCCTCTTCTATGACGAAGAGACACGACAGAATTTGGGGCGTGAACGAATCCGCTTCGATGTGGCTGCCATCTCCCCCGAAATGATGAACAACGACATGCGCATGAACGAGATATTGGACTACAAACACGCCTACTACCGCGTGGCACCAGATATAACCTACCCCTTCTTCAAGGATTTCCGCATCAACTCCGAGACCACCATCTTTGGCTACTACACAGCCCGAATGGAGAATTGGAACAACTACAATGGTGACGAGGTAAACATCTGGGGTATTCAGGATATCACGCTCACCCTCCCTCCCGTGCCCGTACGCGACACCTACGAGGTACGCTATGGATATTCCGTATATGAATTCCGCGGCATCTTCCAGATGTACTTTGGAACAGATCTCGATAACCTTGCTCCAGCCGACATCCCCCTCGACATGCGCACTTCGCCCAGCAGAATAGGATGGGAGGAAGACACCGAGGATGACGACTACAACGCGGAAATCGATAAGCGGATGCGAAACAACGGCTACATGAAAGGACTGATCAGCTATTCTGGTACAGCGGGAGGAAACAACTATGCAAGGAAGCAGCTCAACTTGGGACGTCGTATTTTTTTCCGACAGACGATGGATCCCGACAAGACCTACTATCTGCGTATGAAATCCTGCCTTGATGTAGATCGCGAGAATGCCCAACTCTACATGGATTTGATGGAGATTTGCCCCAAGTCCGTCTATGACAATCCCAACGAGCCAGAAGACATCTGGTAAGAGAATAGAGTATTACACTACTTTGAACTGTTTTTTTGCATACGGTGTGCATTCGGTATGCAATCGGTTTGCATTGAGACTCTCACCGCAATCTGATTAACCTGCATTATTCACATTATTCCGTACAACGACAGCATCTATATCCACGACAGCGAGGAGAGTCGCACTCGGGTCAGGTCTATACAATTTCCACCCACTCCGTGATATTCCGCTCTGTGGAGGAGAAACTTACTCCTATCCGATAGAGGGGGCGAGAATCTGCTGCGTAGGGTATGGCATAGCCTTTCTGTTCAATTTGGTCAAGAGCCTCCTGTGCCGTACCATCCAGCTTAAACTCGAAGATATATACATATTTCGGAGTCTCCACGATGATGTCTGCTCTCCCCTTGGCGTTCTGTTTCTCGGTGAAGGTGGTATTGCAAGACAGCAGACGGAAAATAAGGTAGAGCGTGTAGTGGTAATGGCTCTCGTAGCTCCATGCACGACCGTAGCGGTTGGCATCGTAGGGGATGCTGGCAAAGAATGCCGTGAGTGTGTCGCGTAGCTCATCCAGACGTGCTTCACGCAGCATTTTTGTCATAGAGATGGCTAAGGGGGTACTTTCCCCATTCTGATGGAAATAATCATTGGCAAGCAGGGAAACAAAACCCTTTCGTACTTCTCCATTGGGAAAGTCCAAGAGAAATTGTGTCCCATATTCCGAGTATTCCACGTCCTTGACAGTCAGGTAGCCACTCTGGTAGATCATAGCCAAGGGATCCTCGCGATCCGCCTTGTAGTCGATGAAATACTGCTTCTCGTAGTATCGGGAGGTGAGGGCCTGCATATCCACCTTGTCACGCTCGATGAGTTTCATTAAGTATGTGGGCGTGCCCGAGGCGAACCAGTAATCCTCCATACGTTGCGAATCCAATGCATTCAGTACACTGAACGGGTTGTAAATGTCCAACATTCCTTCTGAAAAATGGTAGCCGTCATAGCGTTTCTTGAACAGCTGAAAGATACCCTCCCTGTCCGTCCCGTATTTCGGAGCCATGGCAGCTATCTCTTCCTCGAAGTAGGTATGCAGTTCTTCTTCGGTAATTCCGCATAGAGCCTCAAACTGACTATCCATACTGATATCCTTGGGTTGGTTGAAACCGCTGAAAACACTCACCTGAGAGAATTTCGTCACGCCCGTCAACAGCACGAAGCGCAGGT
>DCHV01000017.1:17145-25322 GCA_002314945.1 Prevotellaceae bacterium UBA1743 | reverse complement strand
ATGATGAGACGGAAGACCTCCGGAATCCTCTCGTAGTGCATAGCCATGACCAGAATCGCCAACAGGATATACGCTATGGACATAAAGGGTGTGACAATGGTGGCTGTAACTGCCAGGCGTTTCAGCCCACCAAAAGTGATAATGCAGAGGATGAAGGCGAGGCCGATACCTGTGACATAGGTGGGGATGGAGAAGGAATTCTCGAAGGCTGTAGCCACGCTGTTGGCCTGTACCGTCATCTGGAGCATTCCATATCCCGACAGGATCAGAATGGAGAACAGGACACCCATCCACTTCTTCCCCAGTACCTGGGCCATATAGCAGGAGGGTCCTCCGTAGAACTTTCCCCGGAACGAGAACTTGCAGGCCTGTGCCATGGTAGATTCTGCAAAGGCGGTGGCTGAGCCTAAGAAGGCGGTTACCCACATCCAGAAGACGGCTCCAGGGCCTCCGAGGGCTATGGCGGTGGCTACTCCCACAATATTGCCACAACCTATCCTGCCTGACAGGGCAAGGCAGAATCCCTGGAATGAACTGATGGCATCCTGATTCTCACGCTTCTCGTGACGGAACAACAGACGGACCATCTGCCTGAAATAGCGTATCTGCAGAAATCGGGTGCGTACACTCAGATACAGACCTGTACCGATGAGAAGAAGAATGATTGCGGGGCTCCAGACAATGTCGTTGATGATGTTCAGCATAGGAAAATGGGTAATGGGTGTTTCAGAACTCAAATCCCATGTTGAGATAGAAATCGACTTTTTTTGAACGGTTGGAATATCCTATTGTAGCCCCTACTGGACCTAATAATGCACTGTAGTAATATCCTAATTGATAGCCGAGCATGGGCCCTGGCTTGAAGATATCCTTTAAGTAGTAGGCTTCCTGTGCCTCAGAGATACGAGCGTGTATATAATGATTCTTCCCGAGACGCTCGCGTGCTACCAGCTGGCAGGCTATGAAGCAATCCTTGGCCGTATGCACGTGTCCTATACCTGCGAATGGCATCTGCTGTGACATGTAGTGTCCAAACCAGTCTCCTCCCACGAAATTGACTTTCATGTAGGGGATATCATTCCAACTGTCCTTTGCATTGATCATACGTCCATACACCATTGGCTGGAGCGTGAAACGACTGGTGATGGGTATTGCCATCTGCCACGAGGCGGATAGTTCGTGTATGCCGCGATGTGAGTTGTAGGAATAGAGATTGTCCGTAAGCAGGGCATAGCGTGCATTGAATCGCGTACCTTTCGTAGGGAAATACCAATGATTCTCGGAGTTGTAGTTGACATTGGCATAATAACTGAAGAAGTTCTCATTCCCCAGATTCCCTGGTGTTTCATATTCCGAGTTTTTGCTCAGGAAGTCCTTGCTCTGGAAACATTCCCACTCAGCACCTATGTCGAACTTGAAATTACGCACGTTGAGATTGAGCAACGAGAGGACGACATCGTGTATGTGGTATGTGGTGTTGTACTGTCTGCTTCCTTCCTTGTAGATGTCTATGTCGTTGTACTGGTATTCGTACGACAACCTCATCTTGCTCTTCTTGAAGGCATCGTATCCTATGTCCAGACGTGCCTTGATACGCTCTCCCAGACGTATGGTCGTCTCGGCCGTAAAAGGGGAGCCTTTCCTGTTGAGTCCTGCATTGACCTGTATAGCTGCCAGTTCCTCAGTGTCGAATCTGAATCCTACGTTGCCCTGTAGCGTGGTTGTCTTGCTCTTGGAGTTTGCAGAGGTGGATTCTGTCTTTGCGTCTGTCTGTGCATGGGCAGGACGAACGAAACGCTGGCTGAGTTGTGTGCTGTCTATCTTGCCTAATTTCTCCCTGATCTGCAACAAATCAGCCCAATGCTTGCGAGCCTCCTTCTCTCCCTTCTTTATCAGGGTGCTGATGGCATCTGGCGTGAAACTGGCGGCGGAAAACCCTTCAGGATTGACACGGATTGCCACATCAGTGATACTCAGGTTCTCCTCGTATTTGTTCATACAGTTCATGTCAATGATCTGTCCCAGCATGTCGGTGGAAAGGCGTATGTCATCTGCCTTGCGACTGGGAGCCTGGACGGTCACACCTATGATGATGTCTGCACCAATCTCGCGGGCGACGTCTGCAGGATAGTTGTTGCGCAGTCCTCCATCCACCAGCAACATACTGTCCTTCCTGATAGGTGCAAAGACAGCCGGGATGGACATACTGGTACGCATGGCCTGAGAGAGATAGCCACGGTGAAAGACGTACTCCGTATTATTGACAATATTGGTCGCTACACAGGCGTAGGGGATAGGGAGGCTGTCAAACTCCATGGAATCGCGATATCCCTCGGTAAGCTGATTGAAGAGTGTCTCGAGGTTTTTCCCCTCTATTACCCCAATCATGTTGCTCTTGAGCTTCCATCCGTCGAATACGAAATCCTTGCTCAGGGCGTATGTGTATTCCTTCTCCCTCTTGTCTATGATGTCGCTATGTACCTCCTTCTTGTCGGTAAGTAGCATCTTCCAATTCTGGCAACGTACCATAGAATCAAGGCTGTGGGAATCGTAGCCTATGGAGTACAAACCTCCCACAATAGCTCCCATGGAAGTACCTGTAATGATATCTACCGGTATTCCCGCCTCCTCTATGACCTTCAGTGCTCCTATATGCGCCATGCCCTTGGCGCCACCTCCTGCCAACACGACAGCGACACGTGGCCTATTCTGCTCCTGTGCCTCACAAGGAAGGAAGGACAGAGAGAGAAGTATGACAGCTGAGAGTATCGTCAGGAGGCGGAGTCTCATGGCATTTATTCTATTACAACACGTGTCCAGCCGTGTGTGTCGGGCTCTATACCGTATTGGATGTTGCGTAGTTTCTCGAACAGGCGCTTGCAAATGGGGCCAGGCTGTCCGTCCTTGCTGATCACATAGCTCTTGTGATTCTCCAGGTCGTCTATACGCTCGATAGGACTGATTACGGCTGCTGTGCCACATGCACCAGCCTCCTCGAATGTGGCAAGTTCTTCCTCGGGAATCTGTCTGCGCTCTACCTTCATCCCTAAGTCCTGAGCGAGTTGCATGAGGCTCTTGTTGGTGATGGAGGGCAGGATGGAGGTACTCTGAGGGGTAACGTAGGTGTTCTCCTTGATGCCAAAGAAGTTGGCAGCACCACATTCGTCAATGTATTTCTTCTCCTTAGCGTCGAGGTAGAACTCGCAACTGTAGCCCAAGTCATGCGCCATCTGGTTGGCTTTCAGACTGGCAGCATAGTTTCCGCCAACCTTGTAGATACCTGTTCCGAGAGGCGCGCTACGGTCGTACTCGCGAATGATGACGTAGGGATTGGTAGCAAAACCACCCTTGAAATACGGACCTACGGGGGTAACAAAGATTAGGAACAGGTATTCCTTGGAAGGATGTACACCCACCTGTGCGCTGGTACCTATCAGGAGAGGACGGATATACAGGGTAGCACCACTCTCGTAAGGAGGAATGAAACGCTCGTTGAGGCGCACAACTTTCTCCACCATCTCTATGAACTTCTCGCTGGGGAGCTCTGGCATGAGGATGCCGCGACAGGTACTCTGGAGGCGTGCTGCATTCTCATCCGGACGGAAGATACGAACTTTTCCATCTGGACAACGATAGGCCTTGAGACCCTCGAAAGCTTCCTGGCCATAATGCAAGCAGGTAGCGGCCATGTGCATAGGAATGGTCTCCTCGCTGCTAACTTCTATCTCTCCCCATGAACCGTTGCGGTAATAGCAACGTACATTGTAATCTGTTTTCTGGTAACCGAATGAGAGGTTACTCCAATCAATTTCGTTCATACTCTATTTGTTATTCAAAATTCTATTCTGCAAAATTATGATTTTTTTTTCTATTTCGTTGTATAGAAGCGTAATCTTTACGTATTTTCCATAATTTTTTGAATATCTTCATCTACGGCATACAGGCGTTTCTTGCAGAAAGCAAGGAGTTCCTGTGCCTCTTTCAGATGCTTGGCCATTTCATCTATGCCTATTTCATTTTCCTCCATCTGATGGGCTATCTCCTCCAGACGGTTGATGGCTTCTTCGTAAGTCAGTCCTTTTTGCATTGTTCCAAATTGTCTATATGTGAGTAAATAATTCCATTGCCTACGTGTGTCGTAAGCTGGTCTCCTGTGTGCAATGCGCTGATGTCGCGCACCAGTTGTCCATTGCAGGTGGTAATGCTGTATCCTCTCTTCAGGAGTAAGGCAGGATCCAGTTGTTTCGTTCTCTGTTCGAGCATCTGCAGGATGTGACGCTCGTGTTCTATCCTGTTTCTGCTTCTATGTGTGATGTCATTCCATAGCAGTTCCAACCTATGCTCGTTTCTCGTCCTGAAGGTACCAAATACCATAGGCAGCATTATGGAGAGACGCTCCATTCGCTGCTTCTCGTAGGTGATACGGTGTGTTGTATGCTGGACAAAGGTATTTCGCAGCATCTCGAGGCGTGTAGCTGTCTCTGTCATCTGACTGATGAGGAATGCGGCTACTGCAGTAGGTGTCTTCAGGTGTGTGTGTGCCACATAATCGAGTACCGTCTCGTCTCTTTCATGTCCTATACCTGTGATCACGGGCAACTGGCTCTGCGTGATACAACTTGCCAAAGGATAGCTGTCAAAATCGCTCAGATCACTGGTCGCACCACCTCCTCGTATGATGACTATCACATCCCACTGCGTAGCCTCTTGCTGGATTGCCTCCAAAGCTGCAATAACGGATTCCTCGACATGTGCCCCCTGCATTACGGCCGGGAATAGCTGCAGAACGAAATGAAAACCATATTCGTTGTGCTGTATCTGGTTGCAGAAATCCTCGTATCCTGCCGCGGTCGCACTACTGATTACCGCTATCCGCTGAGGGAGGATAGGGAAGGGTAGTGTCTGGTTGTCGTGTATCGTGCCATCCTCTTCCAACTGCTGGAGAATCCTCTTTCTGCGCAATGCCATCTCCCCCAAGGTGAAACTCGGCTCTATGTCGAGGATATTCAGGCTGAGTCCGTATTGCTCATGGAAGGTGACACGAACCAGCAACATGACATTCATGCCAGCCCTGAGTGATTCGCCCGTGACATGACGAAAACGCAGGGCGACCATCCTGTAAGTGTTGTCCCAGCATGTGAGACGTGCCTTTGCTATGATTCGGACACCCTGCTCGTCCTTCTGAATCATTTCACCATAGAAATGATTGCCGTATCCTACCTTGCCTTCGGATAACTCCCCCTGAACCCAGTATTCACTTTCCATGCACTCTTCCACCACACCACGTATGGCATGGTTCAGTTCGTACAAGGTCATTGCATTCATAGGAATTAATTATGGTGTGTTCTATAAAAAAACATACTGGCGACTTTTGGTGCCGCCAGTATGAAATATTGATGTTTCAGAATTTTTATCCCAGGAAACTCAGCAAAATACCAGCGGCAACTGCTGAGCCTATCACACCTGCCACATTAGGACCCATAGCGTGCATCAAGAGGAAATTGCGAGGATCAGCCTTCTGACCTTCCACCTGACTGACACGTGCTGCCATAGGTACAGCGCTCACACCTGCAGAACCAATCAGAGGATTGATCTTCTCTTTCAGGAACAGGTTCATGAACTTGGCAAGCAATACACCACCTGCAGTACCAAAGCCAAAGGCTACAATACCTACGCAAAGGATGCTCAATGTCTGAATGTTGAGGAATGCCTCAGCCGTAGCAGTAGCACCTACCGTAGTACCAAGGAAGATAACCACTATGTTGTTCAGCTCGTTCTGTACACACTTGCTCAGACGCTCTACCACACCGCTCTCCTTCATCAGGTTACCCAACATAAGGCAGCCAATCAATGTGGCGGCAGAGGGAAGAATCAGCGAAACGATGATAGCAACAACGATGGGGAAAATGATCTTCTCCTGCTTGCTCACGTTACGAAGCTGCTTCATGCGAATCATACGCTCCTTCTTGGTAGTAAGGGCACGCATGATAGGAGGCTGGATGACAGGAACCAAAGCCATGTAACTATAGGCTGCCACAGCAATAGGACCTAACAAATGGGGAGCCAACTTGGTAGTCAGGAAGATGGCAGTAGGACCATCTGCACCACCAATAATACCAATGGAAGCTGCTTCCTGAGGATTGAATCCCATAAGGTCTGTCTGAGTAACCAGGAAGGTGACAAAGATACCCAACTGAGCTGCTGCACCAAGAAGCAAGCTCTTAGGGTTGGCAATCAGAGGACCAAAGTCTGTCATCGCACCTACACCGAGGAAAATCAGACAGGGATAGATACCAGCCTTAACTCCAATATACAATACATCCAACAAACCACCTTCGGCCATCACATGACGATAGCTGTGATAGAAGGGACTGTCGGGATTAAGAAACTCGTCATTCCACATAGAAGTGTGGAAGAGACCTGCGCCAGGCAGGTTGGTAAGTATCATACCAAATGCAATGGGTAGCAACAGCAGAGGCTCATACTCTTTCTTGATGGCCAGATACAGGAGGAAACATCCAATGCCCAGCATCACGAAGTTTTTCCATCCATCGCCCACAAAGAAGGAGGTAAAGCCCATCTCGCTTGTAAACTTTGTCATAGCATCAGAGAAATTGAAATCCTGAGCCATGGCAGGTGCAGCTACCAATAACAAGAGGGCAAAGATACTCAAAAATTGAATCTTGTTCTTCATGTCCTTATGCCATTTCGATGAGTGCATCACCGCTCATTACCTGAGCACCTTGTTGTACCAAAATAGACTTGATAGTACCATCAAATTCAGCTGTGATGTCGTTCTGCATCTTCATTGCCTCCATCACAAGTACAGTCTCTCCAGCCTTCACTTGCTGACCAGCAGATACGCAGATCTTGGAAATAGTGCCAGGGAGGGGAGCATTTACGGTCTTGGCACCTGCAGCAGGAGCGGCAGCCTTGGGAGCAGCAGCCTGGGGAGCAGGAGCAGCCTTAGGTGCGGGAGCTGCCTTTGGAGCAGGAGCAGCTGCTACAGCAACTGTCTGCATCTCAATAAGAGCATCACCCTGATTTACACTCTGGCCTGCTGCAGCAATAACCTTAGTGATTGTGCCATCAGCTTCAGCTGTGATGTCGTTCTGCATCTTCATTGCCTCCATCACAACAAGTACATCTCCCTTCTTAACCTTCTGGCCTACAGTAGCCAATACCTTGGTAATCGTACCAGGCAGGGGAGAACTAATCTTGGCTGTACCACCTGCCTGTGCTGCCTGAGGAGCAGAAGCAACACCAGCAGCAGCGGGAGCATGAACAGACATCTTGGGCGCTGCGACGGCGAGATCAGGAACTTCAACCTGATAAGCCTTGCCATTGACGGTTACACTGACTGCACCATTCTCCAATTCCTCTACACTGGTAGCGTAGTCTTTTCCGTCTATAGAAAATTTGAATTCTTTCATCTTTTGAATTTTGTTTTTATTAGAAATAATGTGTTAGGAAAGACTTTGTTACAGTCTTGTGTTCAGTATAGAATGCCAGGACGAGTATGCGGCAGGCTGGATTGTCAGCACATTGCTTTCCTCATCATGTACATTTCTATAATACAGGTATAATGCCATGGCTACAGCTGCCTTGTCATCTTCGGATACAGGTGCTGCAACAGGTTGTGCTGCAGTTTCCTGTTGCTTGACAGGGGCAGGAGCCGTTTTCTTAGCAGCATTGGCTGTAGCATTGAAAATCTGTAGGATAAACACCAACAGAACCAAAATGCAGAATACGACACCAAATCCGATGCCTGTCATAAGCCATGCTGTAGCCCAGTTTGTAGATAATATCATCATAACTCAAAAATGTTTTATCTCAATATCGGACTACAAAGGAATGTTACCATGCTTCTTGGCAGGGTTGGTCAACTTCTTGTTCTGTAGTTGTGCCAAAGCGCGAATGATACGGAAACGTGTGTTGCGAGGCTCTATTACATCGTCGATATAACCATACTTTGCTGCATTGTAGGGGTTGGCGAACAGCTTGGTGTATTCGTCCTCCTTCTCCTGAATGAACTTCTTTGCTTCTTCCACCTTGCCTTCTTCCTTCAATGCCTTTGCTTCCTTGGCATACAAAACAGCTGCAGCACCTGCTGCACCCATTACGGCAATCTCAGCACTTGGCCATGCATAGTTCATGTCACCGCGCAACTGCTTGCA
>DCHV01000017.1:685-17135 GCA_002314945.1 Prevotellaceae bacterium UBA1743 | reverse complement strand
CTCATCACGATATGGCTACCACCATAGCTCTTGCGCAAGGTAACAGTAACCTTGGGAACTGTGCATTCGCCGAATGCATACAGCAACTTGGCACCATGCAGGATAACGGCATTGTATTCCTGACCTGTACCAGGCAAGAATCCAGGTACGTCAACCAAAGTAACGATAGGAATATTGAATGCGTCGCAGAAACGTACGAAACGAGCACCCTTGCGACTTGCATTGCAGTCGAGTACACCTGCCATCTGTTTGGGCTGATTTGCTACGATACCAACTGATTCGCCGTTGAAACGAGCAAAACCAACAATGATGTTCTTGGCATAGTTGGGCTGAACCTCGAAGAATTCTCCATTATCCACAATACCGGCAATCACCTCATACATATCGTATGGAGAATTGGGATTCTCGGGGATAATCTCGTTCAGGAAGTCCTCCATACGATCTATGGGGTCGTTGCACTCTACGCGAGGTGTCTTCTCCAAATTGTTCTGGGGAATGTAGCTGACCAATTGCTTAATCATAGCCATTGCCTCTTCCTCGGTGGAAGCTGTGAAATGTGTCACACCAGATTTGCTTGCGTGAACACTGGCACCACCTAATTCCTCTTGTGTCACAACTTCACCAAGTACGGTTTTAACTACAGCAGGACCAGTCAGGAACATGTAGGAAGTGTTCTCCATCATCAAGGTGAAGTCGGTGAGAGCAGGGCTATATACGGCACCACCTGCACAGGGTCCCATAATGGCGCTGATCTGGGGAATAACACCAGATGCGAGGATGTTGCGCTCGAAAATCTCTGAATAACCAGCCAAAGCATTGATGCCTTCCTGAAGACGTGCACCACCTGAGTCATTCAAACCAATTACGGGTGCACCTACCTTCATGGCAATGTCCATAACTTTGCAAATCTTACTTGCAAGCATTTCAGAGAGTGAACCTGCACTAACGGTGAAATCCTGTGCGAAAACATATACCAGACGACCACCGATGGTACCACTACCAGTAACCACACCATCACCCAGGTAATGTTTCTTGTCCATTCCGAAATTTGTACAACGATGCTGAACAAACATGTCCAACTCCTCGAAACTGCCTTCATCCAACAGCATGGCAATGCGCTCACGGGCTGTGTACTTGCCTTTTTCGTGCTGCTTTTCGATAGCCTTCTCGCCACCACCGATACGGGCTTTGGCGCGGAGTTCTACCAACTCCTTGATTTTTTCTGTTTGAATACTCATTGTTTTTATTAAAAAATGAAAAGTTTGCTTAAAACGCCCGCAAAGATACTATATTTTAATGTATATATCATTTTTTTACTCGTATTTTTTGCTACTTTGAAAATTTATTCCGGATTATTTTGGCAGTTTGTGAGAATCTTTCTACCTTTGCACCGCTTTTGACACCGAAGGCCTCTTTTTCCGAGAGATTAGGAGAGATGGTAGAGTGGTCGATTACACCGGTCTTGAAAACCGGCGTGCTGAGAGGCACCGGGGGTTCGAATCCCTCTCTCTCCGCTCTGAGAAGGGTTCCTTATGTGGGACCCTTTCTTATTTTACGATGTTGTAGATTTTTTAGTAAACAAAACTGATGATAGTAGTTCCACGTGATTTCCCACTTGTGGAGAGAATGAAGGCAGAAGGTATTCATGTGTCCGATGTGATTCCTGAAGGGGGTAGGTCGTATCGTATCCTTATTTTGAATCTCATGCCACTAAAACAAGATGCAGAATTGGAATTATATCATGGTTTGGATGACAATTCGGAATATCCCATAGAGGTTAAGTTGGTCAAGATGAGTAATATGACTTATCGTAGTACTCCTCAAGATTATATGGATACATGGTATGAGGATGTGGCTGAGTTGATGGAGCGTAATGAGCAATATGACGGATTGATAGTGAATGGTGCTCCATTCGGCCATCTGGAATATGAACAGGTTATCTATTGGCGTCAACTCACTGTATTCTTCCGCTGGGCTGACAAACAAGTGAATTCCCACCTTTATATATGTTGGGGAGCCTTTGCGAGAATATTCTACAATTGGGGGGTCCGTTTTGTGCGCATCGGTTTTCAGTGGAGTGGGGTATATCCTCATCACATGATAGCTCGACATGCTCCCTTTACTGACATGTTCCCAGATGACTTGCTTTACCCCATCAGTCGCCCATGTTATATTTCACGCACAGAGTTGGAGAAGTATGACGATTTGGAGATTTTGGCTGAATCACCTATTACAGGACCCTCGTTATTCCTTTGCCACGAACGTAGGCAGGTATATGCCATATCTCACCCTGAATATGCTCCAGGGCGGCTCAATTACGAATATCACAGAGACTTGGATGCAGGTTTGCAACCTATGATTCCATATAACTATTATCAGGAAGATGACACAACGCGTGAGCCTATTTATTCTTGGAAAAAATCACGTGATTGCATTTTTAGAAGTTGGCTGAAGAACTATGTATTCTGATAAGGTTTTGTATGCAATTAGTTTTTAGTGTTTTAGGATAATATAATTAAACAAAATATTCCAGTTACAATGCTATGGACAAAAAGATTTTTGTAACCGACATTACGATGAAACTTGCCGATGAAGAGACAGGCAACCGCTTGTCATTCAGGCAAAAGATTGAACTTGCTAAGCAATTAGACCGATTGGGACTTTCTGTCATTGAACTGAGTCCAATCCTCATGCCAAAGCAAGATAGCCTCTTGGTGAAATCTCTTGCTTCGACTGTCAAACAAAGCATTTTATCCATTCCTGTTGATATCTTCAATCCAGACAGCATAGATTCTACATGGAGTGCTATTCAAGATGCTGTTCATCCGAGATTGCAAGTTTCTGTACCTGTAAGTACGGTACAAATGGAGTATTTGTGTCATAAGAAACCAGAAGCGATTATTAATCTCGTACGGGATATGGTTACTCGTTGTGTGTGTGTTTGCCCAGACGTAGAGTTTGTAGCCGAAGATTTCGGACGGAGTGATCGTGATTTTCTTATTGACGTGATCAAGGCTGCTACCGAAGGTGGAGCGACTACGGTAACTATATGCGACACAGCAGGTACATTGATGGAGGATGAATGCTTTGAATCCACAAAATGGATGAGAGAAATATTACCTTCCGGCGTTCGCTTGGGAGTATGTTGTTCCAATGATATCTATTTGGCTGATTCTTGTTCTATATCAGCTGTTCGAGCAGGTGCTGACGAAGTAAAGACTACATTATATGGCAATAAGACAGCTTCCCTGAAGAGACTTGTGAAAATTCTTCACACACGCGAAGATCTGTGTCATGCCAAATGTGATGTCAAAATAACAGAACTGAGCAGGGCCGTTGCTCAGATGCGCGCATTGTGTGAGGCTGATCGTAGAAAACAAAAATCCATCCTGAATTCTGATGACAAAGCACTGCGACTAACTGTTCATGATAATGCGGAAACTGTGTTGAAAACAGTTGCACAGATGGGCTATGATCTGAGTGACGAAGATGGGAAACGTGTCTATGAGGCAGTATTGAATTTAGCCTCTAAGAAAGAAACGGTGGAGGTTAAGGAACTTGATGCTATAGTCGCTTCTGTAGCCTATCAGGCTCCCCCTACCTATACATTGGAAAGTTACATGGTTAGTTCCAGCAATCTGATTTCTCCCGTATGTCACCTTCGTCTGAAGAAAGGGGAGGATGTACTGGAGAGTGTCTGCCTCGGAGATGGTCCTGTGGATGCTGCATTCTTGGCTATTGACAAATTGGTAGGGCTAGATTATGAACTGGACGATTTTCAGTTACAATCCGTAACAGAGGGTAGTGAAGCTATGGGTGGTGCTATCGTACGTCTTCGCCAAGGTGGTAAGGTCTATTCTGGTAGAGGCGTTTCTCACGATATCGTTTGTTCTGGCATCTTGGCTTATCTGAATGCAGTTAACAAGATTGTATTTGAAGAGGAGGCTACCGTATGAAATTGTCTTTTTCGACTCGCGGATGGGCTGAACTCGGTTGGGATGAGTTAGTTGCAAACGCCGTAGAGATGAAATTCTCTGGTATTGAGGTCTATAATGCAATTTCTACACCAGCCTATGTGGAAAAGGATGCTCCTTTTCATAAATATGCGGTAGCTCATACGTACAGGAATCTTAGAGATAAACATCTCAGTATTCCATGTTTTGATTCATCCATAGACCTTTCGTCAGATGGCGATCAAATATGTGCAGATGTAGAACGTCTGATCGCTCTGGCTGCAACTGCACATTGTCCGTATGTCGGTGTATGGGCAAAGGATAATGAACAGGAGCGTATTCATGAGCATCTGCAACAATTGATTCCGATTGCAACACGCAGTAATGTAACAATTCTCATCAAGACAAGTGGTATATTTGCAGATACCTCGTTGTTGCGTGATCTTTTGAATACTTTTGCTTGTGATGAGCTGGGTGTTTTATGGGACATACATCATCCATATCGTGATAATAATGAGTCTCCCGCAGAATCCATTCGCAATTTAGGTACTTACGTCAAACATGTACATCTGCGTGATAGTGATGATGCTACTACCTATAACATAATTGGAGAGGGAAATTTCCCCATACGTGAAGTGATGCAGGCTTTATTCTCTATCGACTATGATGGTTTTGTTTCACTCGAATGGAAACCTGAATGGATGGGTAATCTCATGGCAGAGGATATTATCTTCCCTCATTTCGTGAATTATATGGAGCGGTTTGAACGTAGTGTTGCCAACCGTATTAAGCTTTATCCGAATCATAATGGTAGTGGCTTCTACATCTGGAAGAAATACGAGCTCATCGATCTTACATTCTCAAAGGTGTTGGATAGAGTAGCTGAGGAGTTTCCTGACCAGTATTGTTTCAAATATACTACATTAGACTACACAAGAACCTATAGCGAATTCCGTGATGATGTGGATGCTATGGCTCGTGCCCTGGTGTCTTTGGGCGTGCGCTCTGGATCAAAAGTGACTGTATGGGCTACGAATGTACCAGCATGGTATATTACATTTTGGGCTACAACCAAGATAGGCGCTGTACTTGTAACAATGAATACCGCCTACAAAACACACGAGGCTGAGTACCTGTTACAACAATCTGATACGCATACTTTAGTGATGATTGGTGGAAGCAAAGATAGTGACTATAAAGCTATTATCAACGAATTGTGTCCAGAAATAGAGCATAATAAACCAGGTCAACCATTACATTGTAAACGTCTGCCTTTCCTCCGCAATGTAATCACTGTAGGTTTTCGTCAGAAGGGTTGTCTTACGTTTGAAGAGGCAATGGAGCGTGAGTGTCTCGTCTCACAAGATGAGGTACAACAAATGGCAGACAACGTGCGTCCGGACGATGTGTGCAATATGCAATATACTTCAGGAACGACTGGTTTTCCCAAGGGTGTCATGCTTACACATTATAATGTAGTAAATAATGGAAAAAGTATTGGTGATAGAATGGGGTTATCAACAGCGGATCGCATGATGATTCAGGTTCCTATGTTCCATTGCTTTGGTATGGTCTTGTCAATGACTTCGTCTATGACCCACGGAGCCACCATGTGTCCCATGCCTTATTTCTCAGCAAAGTCTTCCCTTGCCTGTGTTCATCAGGAACATATCACCTGTTTCAATGGCGTACCAACGATGTTTATAGCTATGTTCAATCATCCTGACTATCGTAAGACGGATTTCTCCTATATGCGAACTGGTATTATGGCAGGATCAGGCTGTCCTCCAGAACTGATGAAACGTGCAGCTCAACCTGATGAAATGAACATGGCCGGCATAGTGAGTGTCTATGGACAAACAGAGTCTGCTCCAGGCAGTACCATGTCGGAATGGACAGACTCTTTGGAACTGCGTACTGAAACAGTTGGTTACGCTTTTCCACATGTGCTATGTAAAATAATAGATCCAGAGACAGGTGAGGAAGTGCCAGTAGGAACCAATGGCGAGTTTTGTTCCAAGGGCTATAACACAATGAAAGGCTATTATAAGATGCCTGTTGCTACAGCACAAACTGTTGATAAGGACGGATGGCTTCATTCTGGCGATTTGGCTTGCAAAGATGAAGATGGTAATTATAAGATTACAGGTCGCTTGAAGGATATGATCATACGTGGTGGAGAAAATATATATCCCAAAGAAATAGAGGAGTTTATATACACTCATCCAATGGTGAGTGATGTACAAGTGATAGGTGTTCCTGATAAGAAATACGGAGAAGAAGCTATGGCTTGTATAATTCTCAAGGAAGGGATGTCCCTTACCGAACCCGAAATGCGCGACTATATCACAGCCAGTATTGCACGTCATAAGGTGCCCAAGTATATTGAATTTGTTGATTCCTTCCCAATGAATGCGGCTGGCAAAATATTGAAATACAAAATGCGTGAACAGGCTGTGGAAAAACTTGGCCTGGGTAAATGACGAAAACATAACAGACTAACATGATGAAAAAAAAGATTGTGACAATGGATGGCAATGAGGCCGCCGCACATATCGCATACGACTTTACTGAGATAGCAGCTATCTATCCTATTACACCCTCGTCGCCAATGGCAGAGCATACTGATGAATGGTCTGCAAAGGGTCGTAAGAATATGTTTGGACAAACGGTAACCCTTACCGAGATGCAATCGGAGGCAGGTGCTATCGCAGCGGTTCACGGAGCAGCACAAACAGGTTCTTTGGCAACAAGTTTTACTTCCAGCCAAGGTTTGATGCTTATGATCCCCGTATTGCATCGCATTGCTGGTGAACGTCTTCCTGTGGTGTTGCATGTAGCTGCCCGTACTGTCGGTACACACGCCATGAGTATCTTTGGTGATCATTCGGATGTGATGTGTTGTCGCAATACTGGTTTTGCAATGCTCTGTTCTGGAAGTGTACAGGAAGTGATTGATTTGGCTGGTGTGGCACATCTTGCTGCACTCAAGGGGAGAACTCCGTTTATGCACTTCTTCGACGGATTTCGCACCTCTCATGAGATTAATACAGCAGAGATGATTGATATGGATCAGATGCATGATTTGCTCGACCAAAATGCGTTACAAGCTTTTCATAACCATGCACTCAATCCTGAACATCCACTTATGCGTAGTACGGTTCAGAATCCTGATGTATTCTTCCAAGTTCGTGAAGCATGTAATTCTTATTATGATGCACTTCCAGGTATTGTCGAAGAATATTTTCAGCATATCAATCGTATCACAGGTCGTGACTATCACCTCTTCAACTACTATGGGGCTTCTGATGCTACAGATGTTATAGTTGCTATGGGTAGTGTGTCAGGGGCAATCAAAGAGGTTGTTGATTCCCTCAATGCACAAGGACGCAAAGTGGGTTATATTCAAGTTCATCTATATCGTCCCTTCAGTGCTGAACATCTTTTTGGTGTGTTGCCTGAATCTGTCAATCGTGTGGCAGTTCTTGATCGTTGTAAGGAACCTGGTAGTGCAGGGGAACCTTTATACGAGGATTTCTGTACGGCTGCAGGTAAGATGGGACGTATGCTGAAGATAATCGGAGGTCGTTACGGCTTGTCATCCAAAGACACTGATCCAGGTCAGATTTTGGCTGTCTTTGAAAACTTGGCTTCAACTGAGCCTTTGAATGGTTTTACAATAGGTATTACGGACGATGTAACTCATCTATCCTTGCCTTCTCTCCCTTTTATACATACACAAGGGGATATGGTAAGTTGTAAGTTTTGGGGATTAGGTGGTGATGGCACCGTGGGGGCTAACAAAAACACTGTTCATATTGTAAGTGAATGTGCAGGTCTCTATGGTCAGGCATATTTTGAATATGATGCCAAGAAGTCTTTTGGTGTCACTAAGTCCCACTTGCGTTTCTCTTCTCGACCTATAGATAGTTCATATTATGTAAAGAGTGCAGATTTTGTGGCTTGTCACAACCAGAATTATATTGGACAATATGACATCGTATCAGAGGTAAAAGATGGTGGTTGTTTTCTACTCAATACTACCTGCACTGATGAAGAGATGGAGTCATGGTTGCCAGTTGATGTAAAACGCAGTCTGGCATTACGCCACATCAGATTCTTTGTGATTAATGCTACTGATATAGCACTCCGTTTGGGCTTGGGCAGTCATACAAATACGGTACTTCAGGCAGCTTTTTTTGCTGCTTCCCAACTCATAGATCGTGGCAAGGCTCTTGAGGCAATGAAACAAGCTGCCCGTACTACTTATTTTGCTAAAGGCGAGGATGTGGTTAATCGTAATGTGTCTGCAATTGAGTGTGGTGCTTCCGAGGTCCGCGAATATCAGATTCCTGCTACATGGGCAAAATTAGACGCTGAGCAGAAAGAAGATTTGAGTAATATGCCTGCTTTTGTTCGCAATATCCTTGTACCTATAAACCGACAAAAAGGTGATGATCTTCCTGTAAGTGCATTTACGGAAACTGTGGATGGAACTATAGAATTAGGTCTTACCGCTTGGGAAAAGCGTGGAATTGCAGTAAAGGTACCTGTATGGCATTACGATAAATGTATCCAATGCAATCGTTGTTCCCTTGTATGTCCTCATGCTGTAATACGTCCTTGTCTGTTGGATGATACAGAACTTCAGTCTGCTCCTGAAACCTTCCACACCATTCCTGCTATTGGTAAGGCTAAAGGTTTGCATTTTGCCTTGGCTATATCAGATCATGATTGTACAGGTTGTGGTAGTTGCTCCACTTCGTGCCCTGTTGATGCTTTAGAAATGGTTCCTGCTAATCTCACAGAGGAAAGTCGTCGTCTCTTTGATTTTGGACTTTCTGTTTCTGATAAAGGTGATTTGTTTGAGCCTTATTCTGTCAAGGGAAGTCAGTTCCGCCAACCTTTAGTTGAATTCTCAGCTGCTTGTGCTGGATGTGGTGAAACGCCTTATGCAAAGTTGCTTACTCAACTCTTTGGCGATCGTGTATATTGGGCAAATGCTACTGGATGCTCTCAGGCTTGGGGCGCTGCTATGCCTGGTATTCCATATACTACTAACTCCAGAGGATTTGGTCCAGCATGGACGAATAGCTTATTTGAGAATAATGCAGAACTCTGTCTGGGTATGTATCTTTCCGTACGCCAACGTCGTGAGTTACTCCGTCAACAAATAGAAGATTATGCTAGTCGTGCTACAGATGTGTTGCAGGAGGCATGTCAAGCATTCCTTGCATCTTTTGATGATTTGAATAAGTCTCGTATTACTGCTGATAATCTTTTAGCACTTCTATCAACGCAACAAGACGATGCTTCTAAGTCTCTTCTTCTGCAAAGAGATATGTTTGCAAAAAAGACGTTCTGGATGTATGGTGGTGATGGTTGGGCATACGATATAGGCTTTGGCGGTCTTGATCACGTAATTGCTTCGGGTGAGAATGTCAACGTCTTTGTAATTGACACAGAAATGTATTCTAATACCGGAGGCCAAAGTAGTAAGGCTACTCCAATAGGAGCAGTAGCCAAGTTTGCTTCGTCAGGAAAGAAAAGTAGGAAGAAAGACCTCGGTTCTATCATGATGACGTACGGAAATGTATATGTTGCTCAAGTGGCAATGGGTGCTGATCCATCTCAACTTATCAAAGCACTAAGAGAGGCAGAGGAATATGATGGACCATCTGTGATTATTGCCTACACACCTTGTGCCTCCCATGGTATTTGTATTGGAATGCAGAATGTACAAGAAGAAATGAAACGTGCTGTACAGAGCGGTTATTGGCTTCTATATCGCTATGACCCGCGCAAGGAGAAACCGTTCCAACTTGATTCCAAGGAACCTACTATGTCCTACACGGATTTTCTTGAAGGAGAAATCAGGTATGCCTCTCTTCGTCGTACTTTCCCGGAGAATGCTGATACCCTCTTTGCTCAAGGTAGTGAGGAGGCAGAGAAAAAGTACCAGCAATTTAAGAATAAAAGCATCTGACTTCTATGATCTTGAAAATAATAGTCCTTTTGATTTTTTTCGCCGTAATGATCGGCGTAGGAATCTATTGCCGTAAGAGTACCACCGATGTTCAAGGCTTTGTGTTAGGTGATCGAAATGTGGGTTCATGGCTAACAGCTTTTGCTTTTGGAACCTCCTATTTCTCCGCCGTTATTTTTGTAGGTTATGCAGGACAGTTTGGATGGCGTTACGGTCTCTCTTCCACTTGGATAGGAATAGGAAATGCGTTCATTGGTTCTCTTCTTGCATGGCGACTATTAGGACGACGTACACGTCTCATGACGCAGTATCTTCATAGTGCTACCATGCCTGACTTCTTCGGTCAACGTTTTAGTAGCAATAGCATAAAAATCGCGGCTTCTGTCATAGTTTTTGTCTTTCTGATTCCTTATACTGCATCTTTGTATAATGGTTTATCCAGACTATTCGGTATGTCATTCGGCATTGACTACACATGGTGTGTGTTAGGTATGGCTGTTCTTACAGGTATCTATGTCCTTATTGGTGGTTATATGGCTACTGCCATCAACGATTTTATTCAAGGAATAATCATGCTTGTCGGTATAGGAGCTGTTGTATTTTGTGTCTTAAATGGTAATGGCGGATTCACAGAGGCCGTATCACGACTTTCTCAGATTCCATCCGAGACAGCACCAAATCTTCAAGGTGCCTTCGTTTCATTCTTTGGACCACAACCTCTCTATCTATTGGGTGTAGTATTACTTACATCTTTAGGTACATGGGGACTTCCACAGATGGTTGGCAAGTTCTATGCCATTCGTGATGAGGTAGCTATTAGAAAAGGTACATTTATTTCTACATTTTTTGCTATGATTGTGGCTGGTGGATGCTATTTCTTGGGTGGTTTCGGTCGTTTGTATGGAGATGTTATTGAATATAATTCTACGGGTACTCCTATTTATGATAGTATCATCCCCTCTATGCTACAGACACTTCCTGATCTTATGATAGGTGTAGTCATCATTTTGGTATTGTCAGCCTCAATGTCCACGCTCTCTTCCCTTGTACTCACATCAGGTTCCACTCTGACGCTTGATATCATAATTCCAGCAACTGCCCGTTTGCACGGAGGACGTCGCATGTCACAGGCTCGTCAATTGCTCTATATTCGTTTACTCGTAGTTTTCTTTATTGCTGTATCTTCCGTGTTGGCAATCATTCAAGCAAAAAGTAGTGTCACCTTCATTGCTCAATTGATGGGTATTTCTTGGGGTGCTTTGGCTGGTGCTTTTCTTGCTCCTTTCCTTTTCGGTTTATATTGGAAACGCACAAGCAATGTTTCTGTGTGGGCATGTTTTATTTCAGGCGTTCTCCTAATGTGTGCTTGTATGTACTGCACTTTTACAGGTCAGATGTTCATCAGTCCCTTCTTTACCTCACCTATCAATTCAGGAGTCTTAGCTATGTTGTTAGGCTTAATTATCACACCTCTTATTAGTCTCTTTACTCCTGTGAAGAATAGAAATGAGGTGGATCGTATGTTCCAATGCTATGACCGCGAAGTAACAGTTCGTGCTTCT
This sequence comes from Prevotellaceae bacterium UBA1743, assembly GCA_002314945.1. Classification (GTDB taxonomy): domain Bacteria; phylum Bacteroidota; class Bacteroidia; order Bacteroidales; family Bacteroidaceae; genus Physcousia. The sequence continues at coordinate 5,634 of DCHV01000017.1, read as the reverse complement.
ATTTCTTTGATGGAAGAAGGGAATGAAGAGTAGGATTTCCTTCTCTTATTTCAAAATCGGTGATTGGCAAAGTACTTCCACAAGGGAGCAACCATCATAGCTTGTTTGAATTCACCTTCCACGAGCATTTTATATACTTCCTCACGTGAGCATAGGAAGACATTTATGTCTTCTGTTTCGTCGAGGTGTTGTTCGCTTATAGGTGTTACACCTTCAGCAAGAAAACAATAACTAAGATTGTCATTTGATCCTGCATTGGGAGCAACTACCATAAGTTCTGTCCATGTGCCACCCGCATAGCCTGTTTCTTCCAGTAGTTCGCGTTTGGCTGCAGTAAGAGGATTTTCACCCTCTTCGGCGCATCCTGCACATATCTCGGTACTCACTATTCCCAAGCCATGACGGTATTGTCGTTCCAACAGGAATTTTCCGTCTTTTGTGATGGCTATTACATTTACCCAAGTAGGGTAGTGTAGAACATAGTATTCGTCATATACCTTTCCATTTGGCAATTCTACACTATCACGTCGTACATTCATCCAAGGTCGCTCTATTAGTTTTTCGCTCCTTAGGATTTTCCACTTCATGTTTCCGTCATCAAATTTCATACCTTTCAGTTAGTGGTTGTTAAGACACAGAGCCATTATTTCCCCCATACTTTTATGCGTTCTGCTATTTCCTCGAATGGTCCGCTTAGGGTAGATTCTATAGAACGTTCTTTTCCGGAATAGTCCCTGTTGATTAGAATAGGTGTGCCATCTGCATTCTCGTAAGGGTAGTTGCTTAGTTTTACGATACCCAAACGTTTACCATCCACTAACTTACCTTTTACAGGAGTTTCAGAGAATGATAATGTTAGATATACATTATCATCTTCTTCCTCCAGTTCAATTTTAGGATTGTGGCATTCGGTGTTATCTTCTACAATATTGTCCCAAGCAGTCTTTCCCTGATAGGTAGATAAACCGTAGTTGCCTGTTTCGTAGATACATAGGATATTGTTGATGTATCGGCAGTCACCTGTGTTGAAATTATATACTCCCTTTACCTCTGTACTATGGTTCAGCATATAGGGCGTGAAGCGAGAACCATTCTCTGCAACTATATGACCTCTTATTAGGTTGTGAAGGAATGCACCTCCGTTAGACCAATCTAATATGGCAGTTTCTGATAACATGATATTGTTGTCGCATACGAAGGGACCATGATTCACTTCGTAGAAAATATCCATAGCGGTGTTATTGTACAATAAATTCGATGAGAAGCGAGAACCCTGTGCCATCCAATCCATCCAGATGCCTTTCTGATTGTTGTGGATCCAGTTGTTGTGGATATAAACATCTATACCTGCATGTAGTTTAATACCAGCTATTTCACATCCGTTGAACTGTCTCTTTACCCATGTGTCGTGTATGTGATTGCCATAGATTTCCGAGAAGGATGCCCCCATGCTACCGCATATACCTGTCTGTTCGCAGTTGCTTATGTCATTTCTGCGTACGATATGCGAACCCACGTTGTCCTTGTTCCATCCCTTTCGTACTGCATTCAGAGTTACCTCTATATATTCTGTCGCTCCATCAAATCCTCTCTGTGTCCACAAGTTGTGACCTGTACTGCATTGTTTTCCGAGAGAAATGCCGTTGCATCTTGAGTTGCGAATGACATTGTCCTCGATAATCCATCCCTTGCACCAATGCGTAGCCACCATACCTATCTGCTCTGCTGTAGGTGCTGCCCATTGTGTTGCTGCCTGACTGATGTGAAAACCACGTATTGTCAGGTAGTTGATTCCTTCTCGTGTGGGATAGAAGCATGTGGGACGTACAGCTACCTCTATGAGTTCTTTGTTAGGGTTGACATCTCCAAATCGTGCATAGATTGTCGTATTCTCACCATCGGTTTCTGCATACCATAGCAGACGCGAACCTTCGGGGTCACGTGCGCTTCGTATGGTGTCTTTTACGACCGATTCGCGACTTGCCACTTCGTAGAGTGAGATATCGTTCAGATACACCTCTGCAGTATGATGTTTCCTTCCGTAACTATCAAACCAGTCGCCTTCTATCTCTGTGACAAAAGGATTGCTTTCGCCGAAAAAAGAATTGGGAACTACAGCCTTCCAGATGCCCTCCTTCTCTTTTTTCCAGTTATTTACTACCTCAGACCCCTTCAGCTCCACCTTCTCACCTTCGGCTGCACGGTACAGGATGCGCCTGGCATTGTCCCATCCTCCATGCAAAGGATTTACCCATTCGCGGTATGTGCCTGCATGAACGGTCACAGTATCTCCTGGTTGCGCCAGTTGTGCTGCACGATTGATGGTTCGTAGAGGAGTGTCCGCCATTCCCTCTGATGCGTCACATCCTTGTGGGGTTACATGATATTCACGTCCAAATGTGTTTGTGCTGAAGAGCAGAAGAGCGAATAGATAAGAAACTTTTCTCATTCTTATTTGATTTTTTCTAAAGTAAAACAATCTATGTTGATACAATCGTCATTGTCATCCAATCGGTCGGCAGTAAGCTCGATTTCTTCATCTTTTTCCAGATGTATGGAAAACTTCTTTTCCTTCCATTCCTGCCAACTGCTTGTCAGTTCAAAATCTTCTGAAGTATTCTTGTCACCCACTCTGAGTGATAGTATCCGTCTGTCGGTAGTAGTGTTCGCCAATTCACCTGCCGAGTATCTTATTCCCAACTCATATTCTCCGCTTTCCACGTTTGCTTTCACGCAGAGAGAGCCTTTCTGTCCGAGGTAGCTTAATCCTGCTACAAATCCTCTTCCTGTATATCCGGGATGACAATTCATTACACATGCAGATCCGCTCAGTTTCATGGTACAAGCGTCACAACAACCATTGATGAAACCACTTTTCTTCTCTGGTCGCAATTCCATGTATTCCGTTTGCCAGAGTTGGTCGTTCAGTTTTGTCACGTCATTTTCCTTCTGGATGATTTTTATCGTATTCTTTCCTTTCTTCAGTTTTATATTGAGAGCCTTAGTGGTAAAATCCTCATCTGTATTTGTTGCTGTCAGCATAATCGTGTCCGCCTTTTCTTTGTTCAGTTTTAGGATTATTGGACGCTCGATTTTCTGCCCTCTCTCGTATGCTGAAGAATATCTGAGGATGAAAGTCTGTGTTGTGTCATTATCTGCGGAAATGTTGAAGGTAGAGATGCGTTCTCCTTTCTTCGTGAGTGATTCTCCTTCATGACATTCTGTGTTTAGGACACTCACATAATCAATAGTTCCAAATAGTTGGTAAGAGGTGTCGTAGTTATGCGAACCATCTTCGTTAAGTTCTCCCCATTTGCAGTTATATGCAATGTCTTCTGGGTCAATTCGTAGTGTCACCTTATCGCCATAAGAAATATCAATAGGTAAGAAACAAAATTCTGGAATTTCAGCGTCTCCGCTTGGATTTACCACCCATTCCTTCTCTTTCCTGTCGTTTATATAGACGGATATTTGATGTGTGTATCGTGCACAATTAGCCACACTTATCATCAAGGTGTTACCATTGCTTTTGGAGTAGAATTCCACACCATCGCCACATCTTGTGATATTTTCCATGCCAGCTCCGTTGGAGAAAGGTAGTCCTGATTTCAATTGTACATGCCCTAATATACACATGCCTTCAGCTTCATACTTGTTCCCACTTGCCTCGTTTTTCCTATCCAGTGATATTTCAGACAGGCAAAGTGCATATTGAGAACCACCTATTGTGGATAAATGGTTGGCACCACAGCCGTAGTTCGAGGAGTATGTAATCCATGCGGTTCGTCCGTCTTCTGAGATGAAACGCGATGGAATGTTCATGAAATAGGATGCTGTGGCGAATCCCTTCAGATACTGCACCACGCCGTACTCCCCGTCGATTTCATCAGATTCCAATATCATTGCATTGAAGAAATCGCGATTCTCGTTGTTCGTGCGACTCAGTGCCATGATGAATTTCTGTAATGGCGCGTCATAGACCATCCCTACGTTTCCTAATAGTCCCTTGGCATGTACGATAGGCTTGATATTGGCATACACTTCCTGCAGGTTGTCCCTGTTCCATGCTTTGTAGGTTCCGTTCTTGGTCAGATACTGCCAGTTGGAGGATGTGTTCACGTATCGGAAGTTCTCCTCCACATTCTTTCCTTCGGGCATCAGGATGCGCAACAGATAGATGTTGTCGCCCGACACCCAGGAGACGTGCGAGAGACAACTTCCTGCATCTGCTCCATGTGCTACCATGTAGGCCCATTTCCTACCTGTGGCTGGATCTACAGGTGCATGTTCCATGTTATCGCCGAAATCCACAAAATGAGGGGCTCCTATCAAGATTTCGTAAGGATTATAATCGACATTGTGCGCATCCACCCACTTCCCGTGCGCGTTCTCAAAGAGAGGATCCTCGGGTTCTGTCTTGTCATACCAAGTTTCTCCGAAATCATCCGACACGCGTAGTCCTATGAATGGTTGCAGTATAGGCCAGTCGGTGTGAGGTACATACATGGCGCGGTCATTCTGTTCCAGTAGATAGGTGCCGTAGTACCAGATGTCGTTGTACATGAGTTGTCCGCAAGGGTAACGGCCAAAGGGGTAGTGGCCCACAGGACCGTTCTTGCCACCATGCTGTGTTGCTTCACCTACTACTTCAATACTTAGATCTAAAGGATCTGAACCGCAGATCTTTGCGGCTCGTGGGCATGGACTTCCTGTTCCTATTCCATTTACACTACCATCTGTCCAACTGCTATAGATGGTTCCGTCTGTTCCGTATGTCAAGTACCATGTGTCTGCCTTCGTATAGGAGGCATATCTTCCAGTGAAAGAGATGCCTCCGAAGTCCTTGGATAGCTTCAAACCTGCAGAGTCGGGCAGATGGTTGTCTCCCCACGAGGTTCTGTTGTACGTCTCGCTAACGGCTACTTGAGATGGATGCTTTTGAGCTTGTG
>DCHV01000017.1:0-523 GCA_002314945.1 Prevotellaceae bacterium UBA1743 | reverse complement strand
TGTCGCACAACATTTTCACCTGGTCGGACACTTGCTGAGGTGTTCCGTAGGCAAATTCCTTTTGTGTATCTACACCACCGCCCCAAAAAGTGACATTCCTGCCGAAGTCTTTCTTTAGTGCTGCAGGTTCCATACCAGTAGCATTTATCTGTACGGGATTCAGAATGTCGAATCCTGCATCTACCAGCGCGTTGATCAGGGGACGTACCGCTCCACAGGAATGCTTGAAAGTCTTCCATTGCGTATTCTCGTGTATCCAGTCGTTCATCTTTCTGTAGTAGGGCAGATACATATCCCGGAATGTTTCCTCCGAACAGAATTGGCTGTTCTGCGTGCCAAAATCTGTACCGCAGATGTAAACCACATCCACTTTGTTTCCGACAACCTCATAGAGCTTTTTAAGGTTGGCAACGGCTATATCAGTTTGTCTTTCGAATATCTCTTTTACGTAATCAGCTCGCATCATGGTGGACATGTACCATTCTGCAATACCACGTATTCCCTTTGGGTTCTTGAGCTGCAT
>DCHV01000001.1:5289-6160 GCA_002314945.1 Prevotellaceae bacterium UBA1743 | reverse complement strand
GAACAGACTTTTCAGATACTCCATCTTTTTCCTCACATCGCTCTCAATGCAGACACGAGGCAAGCCTCCGAATGTCAGATACTCCTTCAATGCCTGACGTTTGTCTATCTCTGGATGAGCAGAAATGTATTCTGCGAATGACAATGGCGTGATGTGTATCTCCTCGCCTCGTCCGCGAAACTCGGTTATGACATCTTTCGAAAGAAACTTAGAGTTGGAACCAGTGACATACACGTCCACGTTTTCCATCTTCAGATAACTGTTCAGCACATCCTCAAACTCCCTGACCAACTGAATCTCGTCCAGCAGGACATAATATTTCCCGTCATCCGTTATTTGCGAGTCGATGTGATGCAGCAATTCGTCTGGGTCTCTGAACCTTATGTTACGTCTGTTTTCAAGGTCCAGGGTGATTATGTGGTCACTTTCAACTCCTTCTGCCAACAAATAATTACGAAAAATAGTCATCAGCAGGTATGATTTTCCGCATCTGCGGATTCCTGTTATGACCTTAATCATACCATTTCCACGACTGGTTATCAGCCTATTAAGATGTAAGTCTCTTTTAATTTCCATGATGCATCAGAACATTTTTGCGTATTTACGCATTTTTGCACTGCAAAGGTACGACTTTTTTCTGAAATACAGTGCTTTTTTCAAAAATATTTTTCAGAAACAAACGGCAAGCCCAATCAAATGGAATTGCTGTTTAGTTGTGTGTTTATATGAGACCGCAGGACCTGTCCCTGCGATTCGAAGCAGAAGTAAACTCACAGGACGACACACCGGCAAAATAATGAGAAATGCACGCATAAAAGCGTGCATTTTTTTGTGGACAAATTATCAGTCAATGCTTGAACATGAGGATGCA
>DCHV01000001.1:0-5259 GCA_002314945.1 Prevotellaceae bacterium UBA1743 | reverse complement strand
TTTTTTCTTGGTCAGTTCAGAATTTATCCGTATCTTTGCAGTGCAAAAACAATAACATCACCATATTATGCTAAAGCGCAAGTTCACAGACTATTTAGAGCAATTCCTAAATACAGAAAAGGATAAAATTCTGTTGGTGAATGGTGCCAGACAGGTTGGCAAATCGTATATCATCCGTTATGTGGGCAAAAAACTGTACAAGACATACGTTGAAATCAACCTTAAGGAGGACAAAGAGAACGACAAGGTTTTTGCGGACGTTCATTCGACCAGCGACCTCTACATACGACTGAGCAACTACACGAACCAACGATTGGGTGACATCAGCAACACGCTTATTTTCCTAGACGAGATACAGAGTTACCCCCACCTGCTGACAATGCTGAAGTTTCTGAAGCAGGAGGGACGTTACCGCTTCATTGCCAGCGGTTCGCAACTTGGTGTGGCTTTGTCGGAGACTCCTTCCGTGCCATTGGGAAGCGTGGAAATCAAGCAGATGTACCCATTGGATTTTGAAGAGTTCCTGTGGACTATGGGTGTTGGCGAAGAGTGGATTGCTGACGTGAAGCAGCATTTCGTGAACAACGAAAGTTTGCCGGAGTCGTCGCACAGCAATCTGTTGAAGCGTTTCCAGTATTACATGCTGATTGGCGGACTGCCAGAGGCTGTGAACCAATTCCTTGCAGACCGCAACGTGATTCGTGTACGGGCGATACAGCATAACATACACGAACTGTACAAAGTGGATGCTTCGCAATATGATGACGAGAAAAAACTCAAGATTCGCCGCATCTATGACCTTGTGCCAAGCGCTCTCGAAAACCGCAAGAAGCGTATTGTATATCAGCATATTGAAGATAAGAAGGGCAAGCACTATGCCGACTATGCTGACGAGTTTGACTACCTTACAAACTCGGGCATTACGATGGAAGTGAAGGCGATAAGCAATCCGCATTTTCCACTGAAGGAGTCTGAATCGAAGAACCTTATCAAACTATATCTGAACGATGTGGGACTGCTGACTCAGATTCTTTATGGCAACAACGTGAATGCCGTTTTGCAGGATATCCGCAGTCTAAACCTTGGCACGGTATATGAATCAGCCGTGGCACAGGAACTTCACGCACACGGCTTTCCAATGTTCTACTATGACAACAAGAAAAACGGAGAGGTTGATTTCCTTGTGGAGGATTACGAAAGTCTGACCGTTCTGCCGCTTGAGATAAAGTCGGGCAAGGACTACGCCACACATAGCGCGCTGGACAGGTTCTTAGAGATACCTGAATATAATATCGCCCGAGCCATAGTGTTCAGCAACGAACGCAATGTATTCATAAAAAAGGGTGTCACGTATATGCCGATTTACTATTGCATGTTTCTGGAGCACCCTGCAGAATCGACCGATGATGTGATATTGGATGAGATTGAGCCTGTGATCTGACAAGTTGGCCCGGTGTCTTTGTGTGGCTTATGAAGAAATTACTCTATATATTGTTGCTGATGCTGCTGCCGGAGATGGTGGCGGCAAGGGAGTATGTGGGGACGTTGTATGTGGGAGAGTCGCTGATGATGGAGAATATCCGTGTGGAGGTTGTGGCGGCTAAGAGTGGAATGGTAGTGGTGAAGATGTATGGAGTGAAGTTTTCGAAATGGATGCCTGTGAGGGTGGACGTGGAGATAAGGAACGTGAAGGATGAGGGTGGGGTGCTGACGCTGGATTATGGCGTGCCGCTGATGAATGGGAAGGCGTATGAGAAGAGAAAAGTGAGGAATCTGAGTGGGAAGTATGATGGGAAGAGCGTGTCGCTCAGGATGAAGTTGGGGAAGAGTGATGTGAAGTTTGTATGTATCAAAAATTCATTATAACACTGGATGGCACACTGCTTTTTGGCAATGTGTTTCTGCATCGCGAGCTGCTGCCGTATGGCGACAGCACCTGCTATGGCGGGGGCTTATGGAAGATAGACGATGAACGCAAGTGCATTATCCTTTTCGGGAGGTCGTTCGATTTCGGTCTGCCGGATTTCTCGTATCTGCAGCGAGTGGATTACAGCGAGACGGGCTATCGGTCGTATCCTATCTTCTATCAGCGGTATTTTGCAACTGAGGAGGTGCTGGAGTGCGTGTGGCCAAGGTGACTAACTCAACGTTTCGGCTCAAAATATGCGTTTTTTAGCCATTTTTCGGCTCAAAATGAGCCGATAATTCACGAAAAAGTTGTAACTTTGCACCGATTTTAATGATGATATTATGGATAAAGCAAGGGAAATACTTCAGTATCTGCACTTTAACCCTAATTCAACAAGATTTTCGATATCTGAGGGTATCAACTTTGAGGGAAGTGATGCGACAATCAAGAGAATTATTGCATCACTCGTGAAGAATGGGGACATATTAGTAGAGGGAAAAGCAAGGGCTACTACATACAGATTGTCTGACCAGGCTCATCTGTTGATGCCATTGAACCTTGACACCTATTTCGCCATAGACACAGACGACCGAAACGTTCAGACAGATTTCAATTTTGGTTTGATAAACAGCCAGATTCCGAATGTCAATTTGTTCTCGGAAGAGGAGCTAAAACACCTTGATGAGTTACAAGATGTTTTCCGTCAGCACCTTAGCGATATCAGCGATAATGAATACCGCAAAGAGATGGAACGCTTAGGTATTGACCTTAGTTGGAAGTCGTCGCAGATTGAGGGAAACACTTATTCGTTGCTGGAGACTGAGCGACTGCTGAGAGAGAGCAAGACGGCAGAAGGAAAGACAAAAGATGAGGCGGTGATGCTGCTCAACCATAAATATGCCTTGCGTTTCATTCTTGATAACACCGACTATCTGGAGGAACTGACAATAAGTCACATAGAAGACATCCACACATTGCTGACCAAGGAATTGGCTGTTGATAAGGGTATTCGTCACAGACGAGTCGGTATAACAGGAACAAAATACCGTCCATTGGACAATGAGTTCCAGATTCGTGAGGCAATGCGTGACACCTGCCAGTTGATAAACAGCAAAACCAACATTTTCGAGAAGGCTCTGCTTGCACTCGTTCTCATTTCCTACATCCAGCCATTCACTGACGGCAACAAACGCACTGCCCGCATAACCAGTAATGCAATACTGATTGCCAATGGCTATTGCCCGCTGAGTTTCAGGTCGGTTGACTCGATAGACTACAAGAAAGCGATGCTGATTTTCTATGAGCAGAACAACCTTTATGCCTTCAAGAAAATCTTTATGGAGCAGTTTGAGTTTGCCGTGAGAGAGTATTTTTAGATTATTACAATCACAGGGATAGAACAACAATAACAATAATATGTCAAAATATGTCTTGGCTCTCGACCAGGGAACAACCTCTTCCAGAGCTATCATCTTTAACCACAATGGAGACCCTGTCTCGATAAAACAGAAGGAATTCGCGCAACTTTTTCCCCAGCCGGGCTGGGTGGAACACGACCCGAATGAAATTTGGGCTTCGCAGCAGGAGGTGATGCTTGGAGCTATTGAAGGAATCGATCCTGCGGAGATTGCCTCGATTGGTATTACAAACCAGAGGGAAACCACCATCGTATGGGATGCAAAGACGGGTGTTCCTGTTTACAATGCAATAGTATGGCAGGACAGAAGGACATCCGAATACTGCGATTCCATCAAGGAAAAGGGACTCACGGATATGATCAGAGAGAAGACGGGTCTCGTTCCAGATGCTTATTTCAGTGCCACCAAGATATGCTGGATACTGCGGAACGTCCCTGGCGCGATGGAGAAGGCACGAGCAGGGGAACTGCGCTTTGGTAACGTTGATTCCTGGCTCATCTGGAACCTTACCGATGGAAAGGTACACGTCACAGATGTGACCAACGCCTCCCGAACGATGGCATTCAACATCAATACCCTTGAGTGGGATGAAGAACTGCTGGAGCTATTCGGAATTCCAAAGAGTATGCTCCCAAAAGTATGCTCCTGCTCTGAAATATACGGAGAGGCCGCAGTTCCAGGCGGCTCCATAAAAATTGCAGGTATCGCCGGAGACCAACAGGCGGCTCTTTTCGGCCATCTTTGCACGAAACCCGGAAGTGTAAAGAACACATACGGAACAGGCTCGTTTCTGCTAATGAATACAGGTGAAAGGCCAGTAATCTCGAAGAACAACCTTGTCTCCACCATCGCATACCAGATAGGGGGAAAGACAACGTATGCACTGGAAGGCAGCATCTTTGTATCAGGCTCGGCTGTCCAGTGGCTCAGAGACGGTCTTGGAATAATCAAGTCCGGCTGCGAAATAGAGGAACTCGCAACGAGTGTTCCCGACAATGGAGGAGTCTATTTCGTGCCTGCACTTACAGGTCTGGGAGCTCCTTGGTGGGACCAATATGCCACAGGAACCATAACCGGTATAACCAGAGGAACAACAGCCGCCCATATAGCGCGAGCAACCCTCGAGGGTATCGCTTTCCAGGTGATGGATATAGTCTCTGCTATGGAAAAGGATGCCCAGGTGAACCTGACGCATATTATGGTAGATGGTGGAGTTGCGAGAAACAACTTCCTGATGCAGTTTCAGGCAGATATGCTCAATGCCGAAGTGATACGTCCTGTGGTGACTGAAGTGACGGCACTTGGAGCCGCATACCTTGCAGGACTTGCTGTGGGATTCTGGAACTCGATAGATGAGCTCAAAACCAGCAAGGGAATTGATTGCTCGTTCAAGCCGACAATGGCAAGAGAAGAAGCGGAAAGACTCAAAGAGGGCTGGATGAAAGCTATACGTAGAACTTTAACAAAATAACAGAATGACACTATTCACAAAATGCGTTTTTGAGTTTATAGGTACACTCATACTGATTCTGCTTGGAGACGGTGTATGCGCCTGTAATTCATTGAATAAATCCAAAGGCCAGAATGGCGGATGGGTTGTGATCACCCTTGCCTGGGGCTTCGCCGTGATGTGCGGAGTGTTCGTATCCGGTCCATATTCGGGAGCACATCTGAACCCGGCACTCACAATTGCTTTTGCCATCACCGGAAGCTTCCCTTGGAATGCCGTTCCTGGATATGTCGTGGCTCAGATGCTGGGAGGATTCTGCGGAGCACTTCTAGTCTATGCATTCTATAAAGACCATTTCGATGCGACATCAGACCCAGATACAAAACTTTCAATTTTCTGTACAATGCCAGCCATCCCCAACAAGGCGCGCAACTTCTTTTGCGAAGCTGTAGGTACATGGGTGCTCGTATTCATTGTGATGG
>DCHV01000072.1:354-64995 GCA_002314945.1 Prevotellaceae bacterium UBA1743 | reverse complement strand
GAAATCCATTTGATAGGGAAACTGTATGGTGAAGCCATAGAGGATGACGTCACGCTGACTCCCCTGATATCGCTCGACTGTATCTATCGTGATGTCTTGGAAATCCGTGATGCCGTAGGAGGCCAACTCACGGCGTATCAGTGCTATCTGATGACGGTAGGGGACAATGATGCCCACTGTATGCAGAGGCGTGAACTCACGATGGTTGAGGTGGTACAATTGGTAGAGTTGGAAGACAACCTGTGCAATACATTTCGCTTCCTCGGGATTCATCTTCGGAGAAGTGCTATGCAGAGGTTTTTCAACAGGGAAGAACAGGACGCGGTGCGTGGCAAGCAGATGCTGCAATTGATTGTCTTCCTCGACAAGCGGGAAGGTCAAGGGTCCGCATTGATGGGGTAGGGGAACAGGATCGAGCATCCCTTCGTAGAATGTCAGCCGTGCAAAATCGGCCACTTCGGGGTGCATACGGCCTTGATGCGTGAAGCGATACACAAAGGGGGAATCGCACTGTGGATAGTCTTGCTGCTGAAGACGGAGAAGGCGTTGAAAGAGAGATTCGCGGCAATCCTCCAAGCCTATGTCATGCAATAACTTCTCCCGAACTGACGATTCGGAAGGTTCTTGCTGAACAACAGCTGGCAACTGCTTGTGGTCGCCTATGAGAATGAATTTTCCTACGGCTGGATTCTTGCCGTGACGAGCACAGAGAATGCCGAGTAAGTGCGGTTCGAGAATCTGGGACGCTTCGTCGATGACAGCCACATCAAAAGATAGGATGTCGAAGATCTCGGGATGGGCAGAGAGAGTGGAGGTGGTGCCTACCACCACGCGTGCAGAGCGTACGATGTCGCTTATCTCGGACAGGGTGTTGCAGGCTTTGACTCGCTCCTCCATCAGGAAGGGTTTGTAACTATCCTGACACGTGAAAGAGGAGCCGATTCGCAGGAAATCGAGGTGTGCATCGACGAGTTTGCTGCACATCTCATCCACGGCTCTGTTGGTATAGGAGAGCAAGAGTAGGCGACAGTCGTGGAGGAGATGTTCCTGCACGATGTTCATCAGGCCAAACGAGGTTTTTCCAGTTCCGGGAGGGCCAATAAGGATGAAATAGTCCTTTGCCTGCAACGCATTCATCACCAGAGGATTGAAATTGTGATATTCACCGAGAAGAAGACGTGTGATGTCACGTTCAGGTTTGCGTTGTGCAAGGAGTAGTTCGCGTCGCGAGGGTAGGGTTGTGAGGAGCGAAAAGATGGAGCGATACAGGACGGCAAAAGAAGATTCGATGGTATCGTGTTCGATGGCCCAGCGACGGTTTTCCTGAGGAAGGAATACGAACTGATTGTGCTGAGGATTGCGCAGGTGAATGGTGATACGATCAGAATGCATCGAACGGATGCTGCCTCGGAATACGACGCCGGAACGTACATCGGGCTCTTTTCGGATGTCGTAGGAATATGCCACCACGGCATCGCCAACACGGAAATTGGGCAGGGTGTCATTTTCTTCCTCGGGAATCAGGAAGGACAGTTCCTGATATTCTTCCTCTTCGAGAGGGAGGATATGGAGGGAGGTGAAGATATTGCCTGCCGTGCGCTTTTCATCGAGGTTGCTATTCCATAGTGCAGCCATTCCACTCCCTTCTCTTCCAGGAGTGCCTATCTTGCAGAGCAGATGTTCGCGTGCAATGAAGGTGGTCATGCGATGGAAGTAAGCACGTGCGACAGGGGAGGCCTGTTGCAGGGGATCGAGGATTCCTGCCAATGCGGGTCGCGTGTATCGGAGCCACAGATTGTTATGGGTACAGGAAGCGTCTGCCATACGCTCTGGAGTAAGGATATTGAGCATCTGGGAGGCTCCCTTGGAAAGCTCGAACTCGAGCCATGTCAACTGATTTCGGATGAAGAACGCCTGATGCAGGAGTCGGGGTGCAGAGCCTTCCTTGATGAGTCCGTCTGCGTATTTCGAATAGAGGAGGTAACTGGATATTTCGTCGTTGCGCAGATGAAAACTGTAATGAATGAGTGCTTGATAGAGAAGCATCTGCACATAGTGCTTCTCCACGTGTTTGCCAGTACGGAAATCCCTTTTCCCTGATTTCTGTTCCATCAGCACGGAGAAATCATCCTGAAGAAGGTCCATTCGTCCTTGCAAACCGAGAAGTTCGCAGAAGAAGGATGGTTCGAGCAGGGTATGGGAAATCTCGAAATTCCTATCCTCGCGACAGGCCGTGTCCAGCAGCTCGGTCAGGTTCTGCAATTGTTGCTCTGCTTCGTGATGCAAGGAACTGATATCCTGCGCACATGCCAGGAGGCTGAAAGCATTCTGTCGCATGAAATCGCGTGCGAGATTGGGGTAGGGGGTAGGTGTTTTTCCGTGTTTGTTCACTACTTCGTCGAGCAATCTTCCTGCCAAATTACCAAGGAGAATAGGAAGAGTGCTTCCTGTATCGGAGAGACGATGAATGAGGAGGGCGTATGGCGTTGTGCCATATGTCTCGAAGCAACTGGCGATAGTGGAGATATCTACGAGATAATCAGGCTCGAAAATAATCAGTTCGGCATACACCATTTGTTCTTTCCATGTTGGGCGAACCAGGTTGAGACGAGTACCTTGGCGAAGGAGCTTACTCAGATACGACCAATCTCCGAGATTGTTCTCGGGGTCGGTGTAACACAAAGTGAGTGGTTCCTGTGCTTCGTCGAGTGCATGAATGAAGGTATCGTCCCAGGATAGCACGCATACGCGCAAGCAATCGTGATGCATACTGGATGTATGCGGACGCGCTTCTCCTGAGGGAAAGAGCGAGGCAAGGCTTTCGGGGATGGCTTCGTGGTGCAGGATGGCATCAAGTTGTGCCGCTATCCGTACATCGTATGGCAGAGCGGCAAGGAGTTCTTCCTCGGGACAGGTCATCACTTCCCTGCATCGTACACGCACTTCATTGAGTCGCTGTCGTTTTTTTGTATCGAGTTCCAGATGATTGGCCAGCCACGTAAGACGCGCAAAAGGCCCGCTGAAATCCGTTTTGCAATCAGCGGTGCCTTCTGTGAGTAGTGTCTGCAAGATACGGTACAACTCAGTGTACCTCTCGCGTATGTTCAGGGACGGATGCTGCAGAACTTCCTGCAGTTCGGCGAAATGCATCTAATTACCAGTCGTCGGTGCGGAATGGAGCTACATGCAAATCACTCTGGGTCTTGAGCGTGCAAGTGGGATTGTCTGCCCATCCGTAGCGAACGGCCAAAGGATTCTTCACATCAGGACAGGTAACGATGACCTCGTTGCCCTTGGTGCAAGCCTTTGCCACATGCCACTGACGGTCGTAACCTGCCATGATGAAACCAGGGAGGTTCTCATCTTGTACCAGATTCTCTCCACCCTGAGGCACGTCAAACTGGATATGAATCTCGTTACCCTTGACAGTATAGCCCTTGTAAACAGGTGCGGTGTAAGCAACCTTCTTGAGCCCGTAGGTCTGGTTGAGCGCGATAGCCGAGAGACGACGTCCCAGTTCGCGCTTTGTTTTGGGATGAATATCCTGGGCATCTCCCAAGTCGATATTGACAGCCATACCCGTGTTCTTCAGACAGAGAGCCTTGGCCTGTGCCTCGCGCAACTTTGCCCATTCCGATTCTGGTTGCAGTTCGTTGGGTTGCAAGAAATTGGCCAACTGTACGAAATAGAAAGGCATCTCAGGATCCTGGAACTGCTCGCGCCAATCCTCTATCATAGCTTGGAAGCAGGCTTCGTACATAGGACTATTTCCTACGTTGCAGCATCCCTGATACCAGATGAAGCCTTTGAGAGGGAAATCCACCAATGGATTCATCATGGCATTCCACAGTGCGGCAGGACAATAGGGGTCATCAGGACTTTCACCACGCCATGGTTTCTCACAACCGCCCAATTCAGCCAAAGCCATCTTCTGCTCATAAATTTTCTTGAATGTCTCGCGGTCGTAGTTCTTCTCCATATAGGGCTTCATGCGATCCTGCATACCGAACACGCCCTCGAGCACTTCGCTACGTGTCCAGGATTCGACAGGAGTACCACCCCAGTCATCATCGATCACGCCAACTGGCACTTTCAGTTCCTCCCACAGACGGCAGGCGAAGAAGTAGCACAGAGCGCTGAACTCAGGTACAGTCTGAGGATTACATTCTTGCCATCCACCCATGTTGTAGGCGAGGTTGAAGCAATCGTGCTTCTTGATGTCGGCAATTTTCTTCACCTGGAAGAGTCGTATCTGGGGGTAGTTGGCCTTCTTGATTTCCTCCTCGTAGTTGAGTACCTTACCCCAGCCTGCTACCGGCATCTCCATGTTGCTCTGTCCGCTACCTAACCAAACCTCACCAATGAGGACATTCTCGAGTTTGGTTTCTTCTCCATCGTTGAAGGAGAGGGTGTAGGGACCTCCTGCTTTGGGTGTCTTCACTTCCATTGTCCATTGGCCGTCTGTGTCTGCCTTTGCACTGACTGCTGCACGACTCCAACCTGTCTGCAGACTCACTTCGCTATTGGGTGTGGCCTTACCTTTGATTTTCAGTGTTCGCTGTTGTTGCAACACCATGTTGTTGGTGAAGATACTTGGCAAAGTCACCTTTGCCTGTGTCGTGACGTTGGCTGTCATCAAAAGTGCCAACATAGGGATGATTCTTTTCATAATTTATGGTAAATTATCAGTATTGTTTTAACAAAGATAGGGTATTGTTTTCATAATCGGTACATCTTTGGCGAAAATACTTGGCTTGATGGATAGAAATCGCTAACTTTGTGGGAGAAACGGAAGACAATACAACGAAATGTATATGAAAAGAATTGTTTTTGCAGTCATTTTGACATCTTTGCTGGAGATTCCTTCTTTTGCCCAACCAAAGATAGTGGCCCATCGTGGCTATTGGCGTACGGAGGGTAGTGCCCAAAACTCACTGACATCCTTGCTGAAAGCAGATGAGATAGGTTGCTATGGTTCGGAACTGGATGTGTGGCTCACCCCTGATGGAGTGCCTGTGGTGTTTCACGATTCAAAATGGGAAGGAACTAAGATAGAGGATACGCCTTATCCGCAGATGCAGTTCCGCCAACTGTCAAACGGAGAATTTTTGCCCACTTTGCCGCAATATCTGCAGATGGCCAAGAAACTTCCAGAGACGAAACTCATCCTGGAGATAAAACCTCATAGCACACAGGAACGTGATGACAAGGTGACAGAAATAGTGGTAAGGCTGGTCAAGCAGTTGGACATGGAGAAGCAGGTGGAGTACATTTCCTTCAGCCGACGTGTCTGTCAGCGGTTGCACGAATTGGTTCCTGAAGCAAAGAATGCCTATCTCAATGGCGAATTATCACCGGCCGAGGCACAGAAGCAATTGGGATGCAATGGGGTGGATTATCATCTTGATGTCTTTGCCAAACACTCGGAATGGTTGGAAGAGGCTGCCCGTTGTGGTATGGAGGTAAACGTATGGACAGTGGATGGTGAGGAAAAATTACGTGAGCATGTACAAAGAAAGGGGATCCACTTGATTACCACCAACGATCCCCTTCTGTTGAAGACAATTATCCAAGGGAAGTGATTTCCCTGTTTCCCTTATAGTTTCGAAGCACGGAATACCACTCGTGCCAAGCGAAGTTCCTCGAGATTATATACATCTCCGAACTCATTCACAGCCTCTTCGATATTGTCGGAGGGAGCTGAAGTGAAGTAGTCGAGAAGTTCCTTCATATATTCGCTGCCCAATACTTCATCCGTAAAATACGTGATGTCCAACTTGCGTCCCTGGGCAATGAGTTTTTCCAGTTCATCGAGCAATTCATCCAGGTCGATGTGTTCACTTTCGGCCAAGTCATCCAATGCCATCTTGCGATCAATGGCATGAATGATTTTGATTTGCAGTTTTGTCTTTGTAGAGGTTTGGACGGAAAAATCCACAGTTTTTCCCTTCTGATTGTTCATATCAGCCATGATATCCTGTATCTCCTCTTCACGATTGCTGATATCTGCTCCTATTTCTTCATCCTCTTCTTTTATCTCGAAATCCACTGGCTTCTTCAGAAACTTCTTTCCACTGGCAGTGGGTATCAATGTGGCATTCTTTGTGGATTTGTATTTCAGATACCCTTGTTCGATGGCAGCATCGATGATGTTGTTCCAGTATTCGTCATCGTGCATATCGCCTATGCCAAATGTTTCCAGATCATCCCAATGTTCCCTGTCCGATTCTTCCGACTCATTGCCAATCAGGAAATTGACAAACGATTGTCGGACAAAGGGAATCTGGAGTTCCGCAAGTGCCCTTAGGATATTTATAAGTGATTCTCTAGCTTGCATTGCTTGTCTAATTTTTCGGGGTGCAAAATTAGAACAAATTGTAATAGTAGCAAAGAAAAAAAGGGAATAATTTTTTGCACTTTTTTATACAATTTCGAACTCCTCTGTATGACTCTGCATATACCTCTTTGTTTTGACAAAAAAAATACCCATCGATTGGTGAATTGATGGGTATTTTCAGGGGTTCAAAAATGTCTGGACAATCTGTTCCGTTTCATCCCAGAGGACTTGTCTCAGGGGATGGTGGATGTATCTCCTGCCAAGGGGCACAATGTGATTATCCTTGTTCAACGTGCCTGTGAGTCCTTCTTTCTCTGGTGCAAGGAGAAGTTGGATGGCGGTTTCGGCTCCTTCCCGAGGTGTGTGTATGAAGGGACGGAAGAATAAATCCGTCAGTTTGTCGAAGCACGTGTGAAAACGGATGATTTCCGTATTGGTATTGCCAGGGTCTGCTGCATTGACGGTAATGCCATCTTTCTCCACGCGCTTGGCCAATTCCAGGGTAAAGAGAAGCAGGGCAAGTTTGGTGTTGGCATACACAGGGATGCGCCAGAATCCTCCCTTTCTGCCACGCTGGAAGAAATAGGGAAGTTCCAACTTTCCGATGCAGATGGAACTGGACACCATATTCACAATACGACTCCCGCGTCCCATGAGGGGAAGCAGGAGTCGTGTGAGTAGGAAAGGCCCCACGTAGTTGACGCTGACGGTTCTTTCCAATCCGTCCACTGTCTCGTGGAGCCTTTGTTCCATCGTACCTGCATTGTTCATGAGCAGGTCGATATGAGTGTATTGTTGTTTTATCTTGTCGGAGAACGCTTTCACAGCACCGAGGTCAGCCAGATTGAGGGAGAGAATGTGGACGTCATCATTTCCTGTCTCCTCTGCTATCTTGCTTCGTTTCTCTTCGGCTGCATCAGGGTCGTAGCAAGCCATCAGCGTCGTATATCCTTCGTGCGCTATTGCCTTGGTCTCCTCGTATCCCATGCCTCCGTCGGCACCTGTGATGATAGCGACTCGCTTGTTCACTACAGAGCCTTTAGTGTGAAGCCAAAGCAGTAGAAGAAGTGCTGGCTACTGGGGTTGGCCATGAGCTGAGCGAATACAGGCAGTTCGAAATGAGGGAACTTGATGGAATAGTCGCCACGAAGTGCCACCTGATTGATGTGGAAGCCACTGCTGATGTCCTGGTAGTAGTATTCAGCACGATAAGGAACAATACCTAACGATGCTGTCCAATCTATCTTGCCTAAGGTAAAAGGAGCGTCCAACTGCAGATAGCTTGAATATGCTCTCTTACCATCCATCGTGTCACCATCACAACCGGCAAAGTTTGTACTCCAATTGACATTCAAGAAACCGAAATCATAACCGACATTTGCTTCGAAGGTATGGTTCGACTGATAGCGGTTTCCATAGCGGAAGAAAGGAGTTCCACCGAATGTAAAGTAATCAACTACACCGATATTGAAGCCGCCTATGCTGTAGCCGAGATTCAAGTCAAGTTCCTCCTGTGTTTCACTGAACTTTTTCTGAGGTGCTATGGCAAACGAGCCCCATGCGCCTACGTTGAACCCTTTCCATTCCAGTGAAGTCATGGGTTGAACACTTACTCCTGCGTACTCCTGGCCGCGCCATAGGTATGAACTTACGAAATCCGCACCCAGATGTGCTTCCACCTTGTCCTGTGCCATCACGGGACACATCGAGAGGACAGCAAAGGCTGCCAAAATCAATCTCTTCATTTTCTCAAAGAATAATTTTTAATAACGATTAATTGTGTAAAAAAGTAATTATGATGACTATTTGACTACCTTGACACCCTTAGGTGCCTTGATAGTCGATTTGATTGTGCCGTCGGCTTTCTTCTCGTGTCTGATGCGGATGACTCCATTTGGAGTGGGGTAGGTACCCTCTGCCCATTGCAGTTTGCCTAAATGGGGGGTGATGCGTACCTTTTTGCAACCAGGTTCTACGACTTCTACTCCCAATACATGATGGCTCATCCATGCAGTAGGTCCGCTTGCCCATCCGTGGCAGAAACTGTGACGGAATCCGGGGTAGCAATAGGCTCCGAAATCGCCGTGAATGTCATCCTTGCCCTGGGGTACGAAATCGTCGATGCGTGCTGCATTCTTTGTCCATTCCAGATTGAAATCTTCCCAGAAAGTGGTGGCTCCAAGATCAAGCATTCCTCCCCAGAACTGGCTGATGATATCCATCGCCTCTTCGTATTTGCCTGCCAGGGAGAGTGCTTCCAGCATATAGTAACCGTAGAAGGTGGAGAATCCTTTGGCTCCTCCTACGGACACGTAGTTCTTGCATGCTGCTTCGGGAGACATGAGACCTGCGATAGCCATCAGTGAGGCGGCTTGTTTCAGGTTGTTAGGCTCCTGTATCTCTTTCTTCAATCGTTTCTCAGCATCTACTGCTTTTTGAGCTTTTGCCTTGTCGCCTAGGATAAGTGCCAACCTGTTGGCATCTTGCAAGGCCAGACACAGCAAAGCTCTGTATCCCGCTTCTGCACCCTTGGGATTTCCGTTGCTCGGCCAATCCAGGAATCGTCCACCTCCCAAATCCTCTGAGCCGTCGGCATGGATATGTTCGTCGAAAAGGTCTATTAGTCCGAAGATATAGTCCTTGTGCTTCTGCAGGAATTTCAGGTTGCCGTTCTGCATGTACCAGTCATGCTGGATGATGATGTACCACATTGAGTAGGCGCTCATCCCGTTCATGTAGTTGGGCAAGGGGTATTGCTTCACAGCCAGGTCCATGCTGGCATAGAAACTATCATCATCGCCAAATACGGTGCTGATAGTGCTTGTCTCGGGGTGCATATCGCCCAACCAAACGAGGCGGTCGCGCTTGATGCCGTCCCAGATGTATTCTTGCATATTCAGGTGGACGGTGTAGGCTCCTGTTTCCCATATCTTGTTCAGTCGGTCGTTGCTGCATTTGAAACTACCGATATAGGGGATGTCCTTGTAGCGGAAGATGGCATTCACCTCCTTGAGACATACTTCTATGTCCTCAGTGAGCAGGTCAATACGTACAAAACGGAATCCTGTACTCCCCACTTCCATCTGTCCATAGTAGGGGACCATAAACCTCATGTCGCGTGTGGCGTGGTCGTTGGTGGCAGTCAGGCTCTCCAAGTCCATAATTTCTCCCACGTTCTCCAATTCTCCCTCCTTTGTCTCGGAGCAAGTCTCTGTGACGGATTCGCCGAAACGCAGACGGAACATTGGTTTCAGCGATGGGTTACAACTGCTCACTACCAGTTTCAGCCCACCATGAAGTTCACGGCCGAAATCGAGGATGATACTCGCTTTCTGCTCGCCCTTGTTTATCATGTGACACATATTGTCGGTAAACAAGTCGGCCTGTCCTGTGTTTATCTCCAGCAGTTTGTCTGCGTCTGTCACAGCAGCCTCATTGCTTTTCCATACGATACGTTTGGGGGCAATATAGACGCGCGTCATTTTGTCTTGTCGTACGTTTACCGTATCTCCTCCGAATGCAGGAGGAAAGTGTAGCTGTCCCATCATGGATTGTGCTGCGAAAAGCACGCACAACAATACTGAAAATCTATTGTATTTCATCATTTCACCGAAAATATTAAATAAAACGGTGCAAATGTAGGTGTTTTTTAGTTTATCTCAAAGCATCATCCCATTATTCTTCTTTGCATAGACCGTCACTTGGCTTCTTTTCTCCTTTTTACATAGGGAACTCAGTTCGTGTACTCTTCTTTCTTCCATCGATAACCCATCGATAACCCATCGATAACACATTGGTTAGGTATCGGAGATTCTTAGTAATACCTCGTATTGCACTTTCAGCAATATTCCCTTTTTTGAAAATAAATACAGAAAAATTTTGCGTAACGAAAATATTGCCATACCTTTGCACCGAAAGAGAAGGAAACATAGTTTTGAAGTAATAGTTTTTTCATAAATATACACTTTTGAGATAGCGTGTGCGTGAGCATCCGCTATCTTTTTATATACATGCAGATGGAATGTGAGAATTAGAAAACGTGGCGCTCCAATTGAAGTGTCTGTGTACAATATTCCATTACGGCAGGGCGATGCGTAATGCAAAGGATGGTGAGGGGGAATCCTGGGTCGTGCAACGAAAGATTGTGAAGTAGGGTTTTCTCGGTGGCTGGATCAAGGGCACTCGTGGCTTCATCCAGCAATAGAATGCTCCCCTTGCGTAGTAAAGCACGAGCTATGGCAATACGTTGTGATTGCCCTTCGCTCAATCCTGCACCTTGTTCTCCACAGCGTGCATCAAGGCCCAGGGGAAGCTGGAAAACGAAATCGGCACAGGCAGTTCGGAGCGCGTCTGCCATTTCCTGCTCGGTAGCTTTGGCATTGCCCATCAAGAGATTTTCGCGAACCGTTCCACTGAAGAGGCTGTTGCCTTGTGGTACATACACCAGGTTGCAACGAGTCAAGGAACTGGCTTGTACAGAATGGTTCTCATCATAGATACGGACATTCCCTTCATCGGGTTTGAGTAATGCGAGGATGAGACGGATCAAGGTGGTCTTCCCTGCTCCTGTTTCCCCGAGTATGGCTGTAGTGCTCCCTATGGGGAAATCATAACTGAGATTCTGAATGACAGATCGTTTCCCCTTTTGATACGCATACGTTACGTTCTCTATCCGAATTCCTGCACCCTGAGTGAAATAAACTGGTTTACCTTTTTCCTCCAATGGTGAATCCTCCAGTTCCATCAGACGTTCGCTGGCCGTAATGCTACTGATGAAAAGTGGTATGAAGCGTGTCATTTCGCGGAAAGGGCCCTGAATCTGTCCTACCAACTGTACAAATGCGAGCATGGTGCCGTAGGTGATTAGCCCCTGTTGCAGGCTATGTGCCCCCCAAAGGAATGTGACGAGATAACCTGTACTGAAGCCTACATTGATAAGCAAACCCGAGAGGCTGGCAAAATGAGTACGCTCGTGTACTTGCTTGGTCAAATACGCTTGTTCAGATGAGAGTTTTCCGATAATCAGTTCTTCTTGTTCCAAAGCCTTGAGAACCATACGATGCAGCACACTCTCCTGCAAGAGACTCTGAATACGGCTATCGGTGGCTCGCACCTCGCGATTGATGGCGCGCATCCGTCGGATATATACTTTGCTGAGAAGAATGAAGACAGGTGCAATACACACCATGACAAATGCCAGACGAATATCGTATGTAGCTATCAGTACAAAGGCGATGGTTAGACGCACCAATACGGTAATCATATCGGGTAGCGTGTCGGTTATTACCTGTTTCACGTCCGATACATCCATCTCTAAGCGGTTCAAGACATCACCACTGTGATGACGTTCCAACCCTGACCATGTGCTATGCATCAAATGGCTGAAAATGCGCGTTTGTAACTTGTTTTGGGCCTTCACTCCCAACATGGAGGAGACCCAGCGTCGTACGAAGGCGAGGGAAATTCTGCCTAAGGCTACACAAATCAGCATCGTCGCTCCCCCAATGAGGTTTCCTTGACGACATCCCGTGGCTATGTCGATGGTGTATTTGCTGGCAAGGATGAAGGCGAAATCCAAAGCTACCATCAGAATGCCTATCATAGCATTACACAAAGCCTTGCCTCGAAGCCCTTGAGACATATCCCATAGCCATCTACCAAGTATCTTGGAATGGGTCAGTGATGTAAAGGAAAAGGCTTTCATATTCTGACATCGCTGCCCCACATCATCTTGGTGCGTAGGGTGTGGAAGAAGGAACCTGACGAACGACGAAGTACACGGATAGGGTATGAGGCACGTCGTATAGTAAGTCGAACCTCTTCTGGACAAGGCTCACTACGTCCATCGATAGCTACCAGGAAGTTGTGACTTCGACTCTCTACCGTAAGAGTAATTTCTACATCATCGCACAAGGTGATAGGGCGCATCGTCAAACTGTGAGGTGCTACAGGTACCAATCCCAGATTGCGACAGGTGGGAGACATGATAGGTCCGCCCACAGACAAGGCATAACCAGTACTTCCTGTAGGAGTATTGATGATGAGTCCGTCAGCCTGATATGTGGTCAAATAGGAACCATCCACCTCTACTCGGATACTTATCATACTGGAATTGTCGCGCTTGAGGACAGCCACTTCATTCAGGGCAAACGGATAACTCGCGGGCACTCCCTCAGAATAGGAGAGCCCGAGTACGGTATGATCCTCGGTACGCAGAGATCCATCAAATAATTGCTGCACAGCATCCCCAATCTCTGCAGGGGAAAAATCTGCCAAAAAGCCCAATCTTCCCATGTTGATGCCCAGGATGGGAATCCTCTTGTTGCCAACACGACGTGCAGCCTCAAGGAATGTCCCATCACCTCCCATTACCACTGCATAGTCTGCTTGGAAATGGTTGTCGTGGAGGAGGTCGCAGGGAGGAAGATCTTTGCTCCCCTTTGCGGAGAGGAAAGTGTAGAGGGATTCATCGACAAGAAGTGAGACTCCCCGTTGATGCAGCAACGACAAGAGTTGTCGGAAACTGGTCGCTGAGTCATTTTGATATATGTTGCCGAAAATGGCGAATCGAGAAGATGGATTCATTTTGCCGATTGTTTGTTTTGCAAAGTTAGGTTTTTTTCCTAACTTTGCCACATTGTTTAATCAAAAATAATATTTAGTGCTATGATTTATGTCTTTTTGGCCACTGGTTTTGAGGAAATAGAAGCTTTGTCGCCCATCGATATTTTACGTCGCGCAGGTCTTCCCGTGCAGACGGTTTCTGTGACAGGAGAACGTCTTGTGTATGGTTCTCACCAGATAGGTGTAGAGGCCGACATCTTGTTTGACGAGATGGATTTGGCTTTGGCAGACATGCTGATACTACCGGGCGGAATGCCTGGGAGCGCCCATTTGGACGCTTGTCAACCTCTCCGCGAAGCCATTCGTCGTCAATATGAGGCAGGTAAGCCCTTAGCTGCCATCTGTGCAGCACCCAAAGTATATGGTCACATGGGTATTCTACGAGGTGTTCGTGTGACGTGCTATCCCGGATGTGAGGACGACTTGGAAGGCGCTTTTTACACAGGCAATCTGGTCGAGGTGGATGGGCAGTTTATCACAGGTAAGGGCCCTGGCGCTTCTATGGAATTTGGTTATACAATAGCCGAGGCTTTTCTGGGTGAAGATGTAATCCGTCCTTTGCGTGAGGGAATGGTGTATGCCGAATTGGCCAAATAACAATATGGAAAAGTATGTGGTGTTGGTCGCAGGAGGGAAAGGCCTGCGGATGGGGGGCGAAGTTCCCAAGCAGTTTCTTCCCATAGGCGGGAAGCCAGTGCTGATGCGCACTGTGGAAGCCTTTCGGGACACGATACCAGACATCCATATCGTATTGGTTCTACCTGCCCTGCAACAAGCCTATTGGAAGGAATTATGTCAGCAGTATGAATTTGACATGCCCGTACAGATGGCCGAGGGTGGGGCTACCCGTTTTGATTCGGTAAAGAATGGCCTGTCCAAGATTCCGAGCGATGTCTCTGGCCTGGTGGCAATACATGATGGAGTGCGCCCTTTTGTGTCCTCAGACACTATCCATCGCTGCTTCGACGAAGCGGAAAAGTCTGGAGCCGCCATTCCTGTTGTACCTGTAGTGGAAACATTGAGGATGCTTTTGCCCGAAGGCGGAAGTTGTACACAAGACCGTGATCATTATCGTTTGGTACAGACGCCACAGACCTTTCGTATAGATGTGCTAAAGGAAGCCTATCTGCAGTCCTACCATCCATCCTTTACGGATGATGCCAGTGTGGTGGAACAGGCGGGACATCCCATTTCGTTGGTCGAGGGTAATCGCGAAAACATCAAACTGACCACTCCCTTTGATTTGATTGTGGCAGAGAACCTATGCAAGACTTAAGGAAAACTCCTCTTACGTATTTGCCAGGTATCGGGCCGCAACGCGCTAAACTGCTCGAGAGTGAACTGGGCCTTGTTAGCTGGTATGACTTGTTGTACTATTTTCCATACAAACACATTGATCGTAGCAGATTGTACCAAATCAACGAGTTGGCACCCGATATGCCGTTTGTG
Source organism: Prevotellaceae bacterium UBA1743 (assembly GCA_002314945.1). Taxonomy (GTDB): domain Bacteria; phylum Bacteroidota; class Bacteroidia; order Bacteroidales; family Bacteroidaceae; genus Physcousia. The sequence goes on along the minus strand of DCHV01000072.1, from coordinate 50,585 downwards.
CAACTAAAGGGTGTATTCCTCAGTTTCGAAGAGAATGGAATTGGTCGAAAAAAACATCTGATAGGCCACTTCACAGATGGCAAAGGAGTCATGGATGTAGTGTGGTTCAATGGCTTGCGTTATATCACATCCCACTTGAAAACTCATCAGGAATACATCCTCTTCGGGAAGCCTTCCGCTTTCAATGGTCGTATTCAACTGAACCATCCCGATGTCGATCCAGCTGATTCACTCATGCTGAGCAAGATGAGTATGCAGCCTTATTACAACACTACCGAACGGATGAAGAAGGCCGGTATGACATCGCGTACTCTCGAACATTTCACCAACACCCTACTGAATCAACTCAACGAATCGATACCCGAGACGCTACCCACCTACATTAGGGATCGTCTAAAACTGATGTCGCTGAACGAGGCATTGAGAGTTGCCCATTACCCCACAAGCGCACTCCAATTATCGAATGCAATATACCGCCTCAAATTCGAGGAATTATTCTATGTGCAATTGTCTATCCTGCGCTATTCCATGGAACGACAGAGGAAGAGCAAAGGGTTTGTATTCTCGGTGGTGGGACCTCTCTTCCATACGTTTTTCCAATCTTGTCTCCCCTTTGAGCTGACGGAAGCGCAAAAACGTGTCATTCGCGAAATGCGCAAGGACATGTGTAGCGGCCGGCAGATGAACCGTCTCTTGCAAGGGGATGTGGGTAGTGGGAAAACATTGGTGGCCCTAATGGTAATGCTTATTGCAATAGGGAATGGCTATCAAACGTGTCTCATGGCCCCTACCGAAATCCTGGCAGAACAACATGCAGAGACATTCCGTTCCATGCTCCGAGATTTGCCTGTGAATGTGGAACTCCTGACGGGAGTTGTAAAGGGGAAAAGGCGCAAGGCTGTATTGGAGGGCCTGACTGACGGAAGTATACACATCCTGATAGGAACACACGCCATCATAGAGGATCCTGTGCAATTTTCACGACTCGGATTGGTGATTATCGACGAGCAGCATCGTTTTGGTGTGGCTCAACGTGCACGTTTGTGGCGTAAAAGTGTGGCCCCGCCTCATGTACTGGTAATGACGGCTACTCCTATTCCACGGACCTTGGCTATGACCCTATATGGCGATTTGGATGTGTCTGTCATCAACGAACTTCCTCCTGGCAGAAAACCTATCCATACCATTCACATGTATGACGAGAGGCCTCAAGACTTGTATGAGCGCATCGGACAACAATTGCGTCTGGGACGTCAGGCGTATGTGGTTTATCCGCTTGTAAAGGAAAGTGAGAAGGTGGACCTGAAAAATGCCGAACAGGGCTTTGCTCATTTCCAACAGATTTTTGCCCATTATAAAGTGAGCATGGTACACGGACAGATGAAAGCATCGGAAAAAGAGGAACAAATGCAACGTTTCGTGAGTGGCGAAACTCAGATTCTGGTGGCAACTACCGTTATCGAGGTGGGTGTGAATGTGCCGAATGCTACTGTGATGGTCATTGAGAATGCCGAACGCTTTGGGTTGTCACAACTCCATCAGTTGCGTGGTAGAGTAGGGCGCGGATCTGACCATTCGTATTGTATTCTGGTGACTGGATACGAGTTGAGTAAGGACTCACGTCGTAGGATTGAGATTATGACCGAGACAAATGATGGTTTTGAAATTTCGGAGGCTGATCTAAAGCTGAGAGGCCCAGGCGATTTGGAGGGTACACAACAGAGTGGAGTAGCCTTCGACTTAAAGTTGGCAAATTTGGCTCGAGATGGGCAGTTGGTGCAGTTGGCACGTGATACAGCTAATTGGGTGCTGGAAAATGACCCTTTTCAACAGAATCCGGATAATAAAATATTATGGGCTCATTTACAAGAGCTTAAACAAAACAACGAAGATTGGAGCGTTATTTCATAAGGAGTATAATACAATAAAAAGCCTAAAAAATTTTTGTATGTGGCTTTTTATTATTAACTTTGCCCCCGAAATGTGCAAAAACCGCTCAAAATGAACGGCATTTGGCAAAAGAAATGACAAAATGGAACGAACACTTGTTTTGCTCAAACCAAGTACGGTGCAAAGGGCACTGATAGGTGAGATTATCAGCAGATTCGAAAAAAAAGGGCTTCGCATTGCTGGCATGAAGATGATGCAGTTGACCGACGAATTGTTGGATGATCACTATTCACATCTATTAGGGAAGCCCTTCTTCCCCGCTCTAAAAGCTTCGATGATGAAGACGCCTGTGGTGGCGATGTGTCTCGAAGGGGTAGATGCGATAGCAGTGGTTCGCTACATTACTGGTTACACCAATGGCCGAAAGGCTGATCCAGGCACTATTCGTGGTGATTATTGCATGAGCAATCAGCAGAATATAGTACATGCCTCTGACTCTCCTGAGGCGGCTGTGGTGGAGTTGGCCCGTTTCTTCCGTCCCGAGGAATTGTATGATTTGTACGATTTGAATCTGGATCGCCTGTATGCCATCGACGAATGGCAATGAGAGATACTTTGCACATGAAAAATGTTAGGTAAAGGAATGCAGATTAAATTAAGAAACATTAGCAGACATGTGATGGTTGGAGTCTTGGCACTCTGTTCCATCTCTGTCGCAGGTCAAGATCAATTGGCCGACATAGCGCCACTGGACAAGAAACTCCAGACGATAGACAGCGTGGCTATTGTACGTCTGATTCACCAAGAGCAGAATTTGTCGAATCCGGCTGCAGATCTCTATCCGAATTGGACCAACGAATATGTAGCTCAATATGGAGTGGAAATTCCCAATGGATACAAGATAGACCTTCGTGGTTTTCACATGCCTTGTGACAATCGTACCGTGACCAGTCATTATGGCTATCGTCGTCGTTTCCGTCGTCAGCATTATGGAACGGATATCAAGGTATATGTGGGTGATACAATTCGTGCAGCCTTCGATGGCAAGGTGCGTGTGGTAGAGTATGAGCGAAAGGGATATGGAAAATATGTCGTTATCCGTCATCCCAATGGATTGGAAACACTCTATGGTCACATGAGTAAGCAATTGGTCATCAATGATCAAGTGGTAAGGGCTGGCCAACCTATTGGATTGGGAGGAAACACAGGTCGTTCCTATGGTTCTCATCTTCATTTCGAGACGCGTTTCATCGGACAATTCATTAATCCGGAAAAATTATTCAATTTCGAGGCTCAGGATGTATTGGGTGATTATTTTGTCTATCGTTCGGGCGGAAAAGGCACATTGATTGAGTCGCACGATGTAGTGGGTGGCGAAAGCGAGATTTCCGAAGAAGAAGCAATGCTTCTGGCAAAGGCAGATGAAAGTCGGGCTTTCCAGGAAGAAAAGAAGCAGGAGATGAAGTCCAAGCCTCGCAACAATGTGTACCGTGTAAAGACTGGAGACAACTTGTCTGCTATTGCAAAACGGCACGGGACTACTGTGAAGAAATTGTGTAAATTGAATAATATCTCAGAAAATACGACCCTTCGTATTGGCCAGATTCTAAAGTTCAACTGATAGAACGAATAATAGAGAATAAGGCTCCTACACAGGGGCCTTTTTTTCAAATAGAAGAGTAATATGGATACACGTGAGCAATTTGAGAAAATCATGGCAGAATGCCGTGATGTGTTTGCTAAGAAGCTACACGACTATGGTGCAGCTTGGCGCATCTTGCGTCCTTGTTCACTTACGGATCAGATATTCATCAAGGCAAACAGAATCCGGAGTATTGAGACAAAAGGCGTAACGATGATAAACGAAGGTATTCGCCCTGAGTTCATAGGAATTGTGAACTATGCTTTGATTGGCCTTATCCAGTTGGATTTAGGTTATGCAGAAAAAGTGGGAGATATGACCGTTGAGGAAGCGTTGGCAGAATATGATCGTCATGCCGGGGAAACTCTCAAATTGATGTTGCGAAAAAATCATGATTATGATGAAGCATGGCGTGGCATGCGCGTCAGCAGTTATACAGATCTCATCTTGATGAAGATATTTCGTACGAAACAGATAGAGTCCCTTCATGGTGACACTTTGATATCGGAGGGCATAGATGCCAATTATATGGACATGATGAACTATGCCGTATTTGGTCTCATAAAGTTGACATTTGGTGAATAACATCCGACAGGCGTTGATATGGATTTTGGTGAATGTATGCCGTTTCGTGTTGGCAGCAGCATTCATTTTCTCGGGTTTCGTAAAACTGATTGACCCTCGCGGTACAGAATACAAGATTCAAGATTACGGAGAGGTATTTGGACTCTCTGCGTTCCTGCCTCAGTATGTACCTTTAGTCCTTTCCGTCTTGTTAGCCTTGTTTGAATTTGCCATGGGTATTTATATGTTCTTTGGTACGAGGCGATTGAGGACGACACGTCTTTTGTTGGTCTTTTTGACGCTCGTTACATTTTTGACTCTTTACCTGGCAATAGAGAATCCGATTCGTGATTGTGGCTGCTTTGGAGATGCGGTAGTGCTGAGCAACTGGCAAACATTTGCCAAGAATTGTATTCTTTGGATTGCATGTTTGGTGACTGCCATCCAACCACAACGGATGACTCGTTTTATCTCGGAGCGTAATCAATGGATGATTTCGTTTTATGCTTGGCTTTATGCTTTTGGATTGACACTCAGCAATCTTTACGGATTACCCGTCATGGACTTTCGACCTTATCATATAGGAGCAGACCTGTTACAACTTCGTTCTTCGGCCACTAATTCCTATGAAACCTTCTTTGTGATGCGCAAGGATGGCATTGAAAAGGAGTATTCGTTGGAGGATTATCCAGATAGTACGTGGACACTTGTGGATACTCGTATGGTAATGCATGACGAGGAAGAATCACAGGCGCTTCATGATGATTTTGTTATTACTTCCATCCAATCTGGAGCAGAAGTGACGGATTCTCTTCTCTCATGTGTCGGCTACAAATTCCTTCTTGTTCTACCTGATATTGCAGAGGCAGATGATGGAGCGATAGACCGTATTGCTTCATTATATGATTTTTGTCAGGGGCAAGAATATCATTTATGGGGTCTCACGGCTGGGAGTAACGAAGAAATAGAACGATGGAGGGATCTTACAGGGGCAGAATATCCGTTTTATCGGGTGGACGATGTGATCTTGAAAACAATGGTTCGTTCCAATCCAGGACTGATTCTGCTGGATGGGAGTGTGGTTGTAAACAAATGGCCCTCCACAAATCTGCCAACACAAGAGGAGTTGCGTGCTCCGTTGGATGATGCAGAGATTGCCCATCCAGCACCTGTCAAACATTCAAAGAAGTTGTTAGACCTTATATTATGGTTTGTCATTCCATTACTTTTTTTGACGCTTTGCGACAGATTGTGGGAATGGAGAAAGAAAAGAACTGAAAGAAAAAATATTTGTTAGTTATTTTATCAAACATTAAACATTAGTATTACAAATGAGAAAAAAAATTGTAGCAGGAAACTGGAAAATGAACAAGAACCTGCAGGAAGGTGTAGCATTAGCTACCGAATTGAAAGAAGTGTTGGCTGCTGAGAAGCCCAATTGCGAAGTGATTATCGGTACTCCCTTTATACATCTTGCAACCGTCAGCGAACTTCTGAAGGATAGTGTGATTGCCGTAAGTGCTGAGAATTGTGCTGATAAGGCAAGTGGTGCCTATACTGGCGAGGTAAGTGCAGCCATGGTAAAGAGTACTGGTGCCGAATACGTAATTCTGGGTCATAGCGAGCGTCGCGAATATTACAATGAGACTCCTGAAATCTTGAAAGAAAAAGTAGATTTGGCATTGGAGAATGGTCTGAAGGTAATCTTCTGCATTGGCGAAAGTTTGGCACAACGTGAAGCAAACGAACAAGAGGCTGTTTGCAAGGCAGAATTGGCTGGTAGCGTATTTCATTTGACTCCTGAGCAGTGGAAGAACATCGTTATCGCATACGAACCTATTTGGGCTATTGGTACAGGCAAGACTGCCACTTCAGAACAAGCAGAGGAAATCCATCGTTACATTCGTGCATGTGTAGCTGAAGTATATGGTGCACAATTGGCTGATGAGACCAGCATCCTGTATGGTGGTAGTTGCAAGGCAAGCAATGCTCCCGAACTATTTGCAAAGCCTGATATTGATGGTGGCTTGATTGGCGGCGCTTCTCTGAAAGCTCCCGATTTCAAGGGAATCATTGATGCATGGAAATAATCATCTAATATTTTAATATAAAAACCATTCCGTAGAGGATTCACCCTACGGAATGGTATCCTTTTCGATATGAATAAGACATTTATCGCACTCCTTGTTTTCGTGACGTTGCCCGCAATGTCCCAAACAAAGTTTACAGAATACATTCAGCAATCCCAGGTTGGAGAGGGGCATATCATTCTTCATCAGAGTGAAAGGATTACAGAATTGGTAAATGGGAAAAGTGCTTCAACGACAAATCAAACGACAAATCAAACAGTTCGGATACCATCTTCCGATACACTCGTGACAAATATTGACACGTTGAAAGTCACTGAGGGGATGAATGTGCAGAAAATCAGAATCAACGGGTATCGGATTCAGGTGTTCTCAGGAGGAAATTCGCGTCAAGCCAAGCAGCTGGCACTAAGTATGGGAAATCGCGTCAAAACTTATTTCAGTGACTTGAAGGTTTATACTCATTTTCAGAGCCCTCATTGGATTTGCAGGGTTGGTGATTTTAAAACGTATGAGGAAGCCAATGAGGTGTTTCAAAAGTTGAAGGAAACTGGAAACTTCCAAGAGGCTGTCATTGTGAAGAGTAAGGTTAATGCGTATGTCTTCTAATATCGGGAACAAAGAACTCACTCCTTCAGAGAAGGAAATCCAGACACATATCCGTCGCATTCTGGAACTTGTGGGTGAGGATGCTGACAGGGAAGGACTACTCAAGACTCCTCGTCGTGTGGCTCGTGCCATGACTGATTTGATGCGCGGGTACAATCAAGATCCAGTAGACATCTTGAATAGTGCAAAGTTTAATGAGGACTATCGTCAAATGGTCATTGTCAGAGACATCAATTTCTATTCGTTGTGTGAACACCACTTGCTCCCCTTTTATGGCAAGGTTCATGTGGCATATATTCCCAATGGTCAAGTGACGGGATTGAGCAAGATTGCCCGTGTGGTGGATTGTTTTTCACATCGCCTGCAAATTCAAGAACGCATGACGAAGCAGATACGGGAATGTATTCAAGAAGCTTTGCATCCATTGGGCGTGATGGTGGTAATTGAAGCTCAACACATGTGTATGCAGATGCGTGGCGTGGAGAAACAAGGAAGCATCACTACTACCAGTGATTTCTGTGGTGCTTTCAATCAGGCAAAGACCCGTGAGGAGTTTTTGGTGTTGGTCCGTTCTTAGTTGGAGAGAACTCTTTCTCCACACTCTTTTGCAAGTCTTTTCTCAATCTCTTTGTATTCCATGAATTGAATCGTCAGTGCACGGTATTGATTCTTGTCTTTTTTCAAATTCGGATTTTTGGTTTGGCGAAGGATTGATCTTATTTTGCTCTGTATGATTCCATACTTGTACTCCAAAAGCAAATGCATGGTTTCTTGATATAGGGAATTGGGATCAAGTGTCAGGCCTTCTTCCTTTTCTTGACTTTGGAAAATACGACTCAGCTCTTCCTTGTCCAACAAAGTGAAAGCCAGTTGTGCAATGTCGGGATTGCGATGGTTTAGGAAGTATTTTTCTGCAATGAAATTTTCTTGACCGCTTTGATTTTTCGCTTCATTCAGAATCTGTACACATAGTGGTGACTGGAATGGGATTTTGTCTGCTTCAAGGCTGCGTGCTACTACTTCCGAAAGTGTGAGAGGCTGGGTGTTCCCATTGTTGTCCATTATATTTATTATCACCTGTTCTCCATATCGGATAACCATTTCAACAATTTGTTGTTCGCGCTTGTCAAATTCCTTTGATTGAACGTCTATCTCTATATTCTGTTCATTAGCCGTTGATTGCGATTGTTCGTCCGTATTTGTTTGCGCTGCAATGCGATTTATCTCGCGCTCATTTTCCTTCCGCTTTTCCTCTCTTATATTGATAATGGCCTGATTGACGGATTTGGTTATCAAATCGACTTCCAACTGAAGCATTTGTGATGCTTGTTGAATATAGAAAACTCTTGTAATCTCATCAGGTACTACCGCTATACTGCTTACAATATTGCTTACAACACGTCCTTGCTTGCTGGGGTCGCCTTGAGCTTCTTTCATCAATGTTTCCGTTTTGTACTGAATGAAGTCTATCTGATGCTCAGCCATGTAGGCCTGGTATTCGGTGGCATTGCGTTTCCTTCCAAAACTATCAGGATCCTCTCCATCTGGAAGTAAGAGTAATTTCACATTCATCCCTTCGCTCAAAAGCATATCAGTACCTCTGAGGCTGGCTTTTATTCCAGCTGAGTCGCCATCGAAAATCAGTGTAATGTTGTTGGTAAGTCGTTTGATCAATCGTATCTGTTCGAATGTAAGAGCTGTACCCGATGATGCCACCACATTCTCCAATCCATTCTGGTGCATGGCCATCACATCTGTATATCCTTCCACTAAATAGCAGAGATCTTTTAAACGGATGGCTTGTTTGGCTTGATAAAGTCCGAAGAGTTCTCGGCGTTTGCTATATACGATGCTCTCAGGTGAGTTTTGATACTTCACATTTACCCCATGGGTACGTGCATCCAGTACACGTCCTCCGAAGCCTGCAACTCTACCACTCATAGTGAAAATCGGCCACATGACTCTATCGTGGAAACGATCACGAAGTTCTCCTCGTTCATTCTTCAGGCATAATCCCGTTCCAATGCTTGTCTTTGGGTCATCAATGTTGGTCTCGCTGACGAGGTACTTTTCTTCGTAACCTTCAGCAATGGCTTCTTTTGCTATCGATGTAGTCTTTCCATTAGGGCAATATCCAATTTCGAACTTACGGACGATGTCATCACGGAATCCTCTATTCCGAAAATAGGCTAAACCGATAGCTGTTCCATCTGGTGTATCGTACAATTGATGAATAAACCAGTTTTTGGCCCATTCGTTAATGATGAACATACTCTCTCGGTCATTCTGAGATTGTTTTTCTTCCTTACTCAATTCCTTTTCTTCAAAAGGAATACCATATTTTCTTGCCAGATATCGTAGGGCATCAGGGTAACTCAGTTGTTCATGCTTCATGATGAAGTTTAATGGGCTACCACCTTCTCCACAAGCGAAACATTTACATAGATTCTTTGCTGGTGATACCATGAAGCTTGGAGTTCGGTCATCATGGAATGGACACAAGCCTTTTAGGTTAGCACCCGCTCTTTTCAACGTAACGAAATCAGATACCACATCTACAATATTGGCCGTATCCATGATTTTGTCTATGGTGATTCTATCTATCATCTCTGATTCTTATTGAAATTTAGGCAATTGGTTGAATGTTTTTCTACTTAGGGCATAGTATTGGAAAAGAATACAATGACGTGATAAGATTTTTTGTGTCGATACCTTTTGCTTTTGCAGGTTTTGCAGCCTATCTTCTTTGAATCCTTTTTTCTTTATCTGGAAATCTTTGTGGGCTTTCCATATGGCTGCAGCATCACCTCTTTTACCCTTTAGCAAAAATACCATCGCTGCCATTGCATCCAAGACAGTACGAATGCTCATTACCCACCACAAACGATGCATAGGTAGGTTTTTGTAAAGCAAAAATAAATTATTACGGAAGTTTAGATATGTTTTTTGTGGGTTGTCCTTTTTTAGGGTTCCTCCGCCGAAGTGAAACACGACACTGTCTGGAATACATACAATGTCATATCCTCTGGCTCGTAATCTCCAACATAAATCTATCTCCTCTTGGTGAGCAAAGAATCGCTTGTCTAACCCACCCACTTCTCGGAAAACAGAATTTCTAATGAGAAGGGCTGCTCCTGTAGCCCATGTCACTTTTGTGGTAGTGTCGTATTGACCGAAATCCTGTTCTACCGTGTCAAATATACGCCCTCTGCAATAGGGATATCCAAGCAAATCAATATAACCGCCACATGCTCCAGCATATTCGAAAGAATCTTTTTCCCAGTGGCAAAGCAATTTGGGTTGACATGCAGCCACATTGATGTTTGCATCCATGTAGGTAAGGAGGGGGTCCAACCATCCGTCTGTCACTTCTACATCATTATTCAGCAGTAGAATGTATTCAGAATTTACTTGTGCTATTGCACGATTGTATCCTTCGGCAAATCCATAGTTGCAATCCAATATTATCTGACGTACTGTGGGATAATTATCAGAGAGGAATTTTGATGATTCATCGGTGCTTGCATTGTCGGCTACCACGATTTCTGCTTCGGGAGAGTATTTGACTACCGAGGGAAGGAATTGTTCTATCATGGACCGACCATTCCAGTTTAATATGATGATGCTGAGTCTCATATTTTTGTGGCTTGCAAAGCGTCACCTTCTTGATTCCAATCTCCTAATTGAACCATTACAATCTGGTTGTCCAAACTATCTTCGGCTCTCATTTCCACACGAATATAGTTATCGGTGAACCCGTGCATCAGATGCGGTGTCTTGTTGTGCTCCAACAGTATAGGTCGTATAGATCCCTGATATCGTTCATAAAACTTGCGCCATTTCCTATCGCTCAGTTCCAAAATTCGTTGACAACGGTCGTGTCTTTCTTCTGCGCTGACTACATGTGAAATCTGTAATGCCTTCGTACCAGGACGCTCGCTATAGGGGAAAACATGGTATTGTGAAACATCTATTTCTTCTAAAAAACGGAATGCCTGTTCAAAATATTCTTTTGTTTCTCCCCTTGTGCCAGCAATAACATCCACCCCGATGAAGGCATCTGGCATAAGTTGCCGAATAAGATCTATCTTTTGTGCAAAAAATTCTGTTGAATATCTGCGGTGCATAAGACGGAGTACTTCGTTGCTTCCGCTTTGAAGGGGGATATGGAAATGTGGCATGAAAGTTTTGCTCTGTGCACAATATCGGATAATGTCATCAGTCAACAGGTTCGGTTCAATACTGCTGATACGAAAGCGCTCAATTCCTTTCACTTTATCGAGTGCTTCAATAAGTTGGAGGAAATCCTCTCCCGTTGATTTTCCGAAGTCGCCGATGTTTACACCTGTGATAACGATTTCTTTTCCTCCTGTATCTGCAACTTCCTGTGCTTGTTGTACTATATCTGCAATATGCCCATTGCGGCTTCGTCCTCGGGCGAATGGAATTGTACAATAAGTGCAGTAGTAATCACAGCCATCCTGTACCTTCAAGAAATAACGCGTACGGTCACCACAAGAGCAACTGGGAACAAAGGTTCTAATGTCGGCGGTACGCGAAACCATATAGTCATGTGTTGCTAATTTCCTTTCTTCTGGCATCATTGCCAACCGCTGGGAAATGTGGCGTAGCACGTCTCCTTTTTGCTCAGTTCCTAATACGACATCAACTCCCTCAATCTGTGACACTTGCTTTGGATTCAATTGTGCGTAGCATCCAATGATGACAACCACAGCCCCAGGATGTTGTCTCACAAGACGATGAATCGCTTGTCGGCATTTTTTTTCGGCAACTTCTGTCACGCTGCATGTGTTGATGATGCAAATATCTGCAATCTCACCATCTTTCGCTGTTTCAACTCCTGCTTCTTTCAGTTGTTGTCCGATGGTACTACTCTCCGAGAAGTTGAGTTTGCAGCCTAAGGTGAAATAGGTCGCCTTTTTCCCTTTCAATTCGTCCATATCTATTACGCTCTCGCAGGGTATCACTCTGTGGGCCAGTTGTCAGTACGGAAAGGAGCCACATAGAAGTTACCCATTGTGTGTAGCGTACATTCGGGATTGTCAGCCCATCCGTATCGTGCTGCCAAGGGTACCTTCACATCGGGACAAGTAACTATGACCTCGTTCCCATGCGTACAGGCTTTTGCTACGTGCCATATTCTATCTGAACCAGCAATGGTGAAACCTGTCAGATTTTCGCTTTGAACAAATGGCTCGCTTCCAGAAGGATAGTCAAACTGAATGTGTAGTTCGTTCCCTTTCACTTGATAACTTTTGTAAACAGGTGCGGTATATGGTACTTTTTTCATACCATACGTTTGGTTTAGTGCGATGGCAGCAAGACGTCGAGACATCTCTCGTTTGCAGGAGGGATGGATGCAAAGAGAGTCGCCCGCATCGATATTTACAGCCATACCTGTGTTATGTAAACGTAGGGCAGCGGCTTGTGCTTCGCGCAAGGCAGCCCATTCTGATTGAGGTTGTAATTCATGACGGCTACGAAAATTTGCCAACTGCATAAAGTAGAAGGGCATCTCGGGTTGGCCAAATTGTTCGCGCCAGTCTTCAATCATGGCCTGGAAACATGCCTCATAGGAATCAGCATTGTTCACACGGGTCTTTCCGCCCACGTCATTCTTCGAAACGTTGCTGCAACCTTGATACCAAATGAAACCACGCATGGGAAAGTCCACCAGTGGTTGTATCATGGCATTCCAAAAACCACCTGGGAAATTCATTGTATTTGGTTCCTCTTCCCATTTGGGCTGTTCCATTAGCCCTTGGCTTGCCAAAGTCTTTTTGGCTTGAAATATACTCTTCAGGGTCTCCAAGTCATTATTCTTTGACTTTATGAAATCAATCTTATAATCGCATCCATATACGCCTTCCAACACCTCGGTACGCACCCACGGCTCAATACGTGATCCACCACAGGCATCATGAATGATGCCGATGGGTATGCGTAGGGATTCCCATAGATGAAGAGCAAAAAAGTAACCTGTTGCACTGAAATTCTCTACTGTTTGAGGAGCGCATTCTTGCCATCCGTTCATCAGTACTGGCAATTGGAAAGAATCATGTCGGTTGAAATCGTTTACGATTCCTACATGGAATAATCGGATTTGGGGATAGTTCGCATCATGAATTTCCTGCAGGTGATTGTCGATGGAATCACCCCACGAGTATCCGTTCATGCTCTCATCCATGTTACTTTGGCCGCTGCCCAACCATATCTCACCTATGAGCACATTGTCCAATGTGGTATCTTCTCCATCGCTAAAAGTAAGGGTATAGGGGCCACCTGCTTTCGGAGTGTGTATTTCGATAATGAAGTTTCCTTCAGAGTCTGTCTGGGTAGTAACAATGTCACGTTGCCAACCAACCTTGAGCGTAACTTTGCTTTCAGGAGTTGCCTTGCCTTTTATTTTCAGTTCACGTTGCTGTTGCAGTACCATGTTGTTGGTAAAGATACTGGGAAGAACTACTTTTCCCTGAGTCTGTACCGCAGCAAGGATGGTAATTGCTACTAATAGGAATGTTCGTTTCATATCTGTGCTATTATTTTGTGTTAACGACGAAATTACGTATTTGACATTCAGTGGCGTCTCCTTTTGCCACTCGTACTTCCAGAATGTGTTTTTTGTTCTTCAGTTCGGTTTCCAGCATATATACCCAAGGAATGTATAAATAGGAACTCCACTGTGTGGCCGTATTTAGTTTTTTCCATTTACCATGGTCGGTACGGTATTCCAGCACACAAGCATGAGGACCTGACACACAGAAAATGCCGACAGCACAACCAGTAAAGGATAAGCGGAATGAGGCACCGCTTGTTTCAGCGGTCAACATAGGAACATGCACGAATCCTTCGCGAGTGCCGATTTGCTCCTTGGGTGCCCAGTCTTCTTGTACTTGGAATCCTTTCAGGTGGGTTGCTTCGCTGAGAGGAATAAAATGTCCGCCTTCATAATTAAAGTCATCCAACGGATGTTCGGGTATCGGGTGAGCCGCAATCTGTTTATGTTCAGGCATAGCCAAGGCTGTAAAATCGAAGAGTCGATTGATAGTGGCTGTATATACACGGTGTCCCAAAGGCGCAGGATGAGTACCTCCGAATTCTTCCCAACTGAATTCTCCACGTTGCATCCTGTTCCACACTTCTTGAGTTAGATTCAGGGATGGTAGATTGTAATAATTGGCTACCCACTCATGGTTACGTATCACATCAGGAACACGTCCCTCCTTTAGTACAGGTAGGAAACCATCGTGAATGAAGTGCATCATTACAATGTCCATATTGGGATTGGCCTTCAGTGCATGACGTATAACTCCCTCTGTTCCTCGTGTCTGTGCCTTCGTGTCGAAGCCGTTGCAGTCGTCATTGACAACAGCCTCAAAGAACATTAGGTCAGGAGTTCCTTGTTGTAGGATATCCTTTTCAAATCGAAATGCATGAGGCGTTGATCCTGTAGAAGCGATGCCAGCCTCGATAAAAGTAAATTCTGTTTCAGGAAAACGTTGTTTTAAGTCCTCTTCTATCATATTGCGCCATCCATTCATCTCGGTTATGGAACCGCCAAGGAAAGCTACGACTCCCTTTTTCTCCTCGTAGAAGCGGTGGAAGGCATTGGTAAGCAAACTGCGTTTTTGTATGCTTTGTGTGTCGGTGTATCCATTTTGGTAACGTAGAATGAAATCCACTACGGGTTCGGGATTCTCCAGGCTGTGTGGATGATGACCACAACCTGGCTTCAAGATCTGTTCTACGATTCCGCCACGTTCTTGCATCGCACGTCCAACTTTCTGGAAATTGTCGGAATAAGGCACAACATCGTCAGCAAGTCCGCACACGGCCATCACGGGAATGTGATTTTCGACGAGGGTATTTACTTTGCATAAAGCATTGCCACAAAAGCCTTCTTCAGATTGCACGTCTTCCACGTCCCATTCTTTGAGAAGGGCATCCCACAATTCGGGGTTCTTTTGTTTGCCTGGCCAACTTGTCAAATCACAAACGGGGGCATCTACATACAGACAGGCTACTTTGTCGGGGTTGGCTGCTGCCCAATTGAAGGTGTAGTAGCCGCCACGGCTCAATCCCTCTACCACCACACGATTGGACAATCCATAATCGTGGCACAGGGTGTTGTAGAACATGTTGCCCAATTCTACGGCTCGTGGTGTCCCATAGAGGTGTGTCAGATCCATATAGGTGATGTGGAAACCTTTCTCCAAAAGAGCTTTGTCCACGGGAGGAAACGCATCAAAGAAAGCGGGACGCCAAATCCAAGGATTGCCTGGGGCAGGATTTTTGGGCGTTACTACGATGCAATCACGGCCTGCCAATACGAAATCGTATCGGTTGCAGCCGTTCCATTCAGACTTTCTACCAGGAAAAGCCTGTTGGGGAGAGTGTGCTTCAGGTGCTTCATTGCCAGTTAGTTCTTTGTATATCATACCTGCCATTACAGCGGCACCTTCTGCATTGGGATGGATTTTGTCAGGAAACAATTTTGGGTAATAGGGTTCCATACTTTTGTAAAGGTCGATAATGGGGAGTTCCTCGCGCTCAGCCACTCTACGAATAGCAGGGATGACTCCATCCACTATGACGCTATCTGTTATGCCCGATGGGCATTCCTTGGCAGGAACAGGCAGACATGCATAAATCTTAGGATGGGCGGGTAATGCTTTCAATGTATGGATGAAAGCAGTCATGTCTCCCTCGAAATCCTCCTTGTATATCCAGTTCCAAGGCTTGCTATCGTTGGTGCCAAGTTTCATGACTACGATATCAGGATTGAAGTCAAGAAGTTGTCGGTAGTTCTCATCAGCAATGAAGGGATAGTCCCCTCTGTGCAGCATTACGCGACCATTAACGCCAAAGTTTCGTACATCATAGGATGCTCCCATAAACTGTTGCAGATAGGCCGGGTAACTGTTTTGGAAACGTCGATCAATTCCTGCGCCGTATGTGATACTATTGCCGACACATGCTACTCTAACCCTCACAGGGTCTTGTGCTTTCGCAAAGAATACGAACAGCAAAAAGAGTAATGATAAAGAATACTTATTCATTTATGTGATAATGTTTGTTAATTGTCTTGAAAGGATAACTGTTTCTTGGGGTTCACTCCCATTTCTCGCAACGACTCCACACGCCTCATTACATTTCCTTTCCCATCGTATAGGCGTTCGCGCGCGGTTTGGTACGTCTGTTCCAGTTTTTTCAGTTGGCTGTCTATTTCCGCAAACGAATCAGCGAAACCAGCCACCTTGTCGTAGAGATCAGCTGCTGTCTTGACTATCTTTTCCACGTTTTTGTTCTGACGGTCATATTGCCAGAGGTTATAGGCTAATTGCAACGCCATCATCAGGTTGCTTGGCGAGATGACTATGATGTGTTTCTGATAGGCGTAGCGACTTAGATCGGGTTGTTGTTTCATTGCCGCGATGTAACTATTTTCGTTGGGGACAAACATCAAGACAAAGCCGATAGCATCCTCTACCAGTGTGTCGTATTTTTTGGCAGCCAGTTCATCAATATGTCGTCGCACGCTTCTGGCATGTTCTTGAAGCAAATGGTCTCGTGTCTTTTCCTCCTGAGCTGCTATGGCATCCGTGTAGTTTGTTAGAGACACTTTCGAGTCGATGACCACGCTTCGTCCTTCGGGGAATCGCACGATTACGTCGGGTCGGTTATTCCCTCCTTGTTCGTCCTTGCAGTTTTGTTGTACAAAGTATTCCTCATCGCGGTGCAGTCCGCTATTCTCCAGGAGGGTTTCCAATACCATTTCGCCCCAATCGCCTTGAACCTTATTATCACCTTTCAGTGCTTTTGTCAGGTTGTTTGCATCTGTCCCGATTCGTTCTGTTTGCAGCCGGAGTGACTCGACTGCCGACTGTTGCTGAAGTTGGAAAAGTTTTAGTGTTGATTCAAAGGTTGTCTTCAGTTCCTGTTTGTTCACCTCATTTTGAGTGCTGTTCTCATGAACAATTTTGTGCAGGAGGTCAAACTGGTCGCGAATGGGTTGAAGGAGTGTGTCCATCTGTTGCCGGTTCTGTTCTTGCAGAGCGGATTTTCCGGCTGAAATTTGTTGCATGGACACTTTCTGCAACTCCTCCCTCACGGCGGAAAGGCTTTGCTGCCATCTCAATTCCTGTTCCATGTGGATTTGATGGGCATGTTCTGCTTCATCTTTCAACTTTGTTTGGAGCATGGAAGCCCTTTCATTCAACTTCACCATACGTGTGTACAGAAAAAGGATGACAAGGATAGCGGCAACGAGCGCAAGAGTTAGTGCGATGACCATGAATTATTGTGTAATTAACAGGAAACGTCCTTCTTTTGCTGGTAAGTGTATAGTCTCACCCTCAGCATAGGTGCCCGCTGGTTGGAAATCCTCTACTTCGGGGAATTTGAAGGTTGCTTTTTCTTTTTTGATGCCCAATCCCTTCCAGTCGAAATGCAGGGTAATATCCTTGTTCGATTCACTAAAATTACCAATGCTGATGAGAGCCTTCCCGTCACGTAAATAGGCTGTAGCCTTCACTTCGTCATCAGAGGTGGTTATTGGGCATTGCTTGTCCCAGTAACCACACATTCGGGCGTCTTCTATGCCAAATTCCTTCCAAATTTTCCAGACGGGAGCAGGGGAGTGTGCGCTGCATCCCAGACGGGTGGTAGCTCCGTACAATGTACCGAGAAAACGATTACCACCGTCTTGAAGCATTTCGCTCATAGGACCGAAAGGAATGCCCGAGAAGGTCACGAACCATTCATCGGGACGCATCTGGTTATAGCGGAATGACTCACCAAACCATAAACGATCTACGTAGGGGAAGAAATCAGTATATTGATTAGCAGGCCCCTTGGAATAGCCCGTGTTGGAATGAAGATCAATGATGCCTTCAGGACGATATTGGGCCATGATTTTTCTCATACGTTTCATGATGGTTCGGTCGAAAGAGACATCATCCATATAAATACCGTCTATTTCATAGTTTTGCAGCATCCAACGCAATCCTTCCAGATAATAGTTTATCCATCGGCTATGAGGACTGAGTACACACGAGGCATCTACTACGTTGTTCTCCAGTGACGTGTACCAAGCAGGTCGGTAGTCTTCGACTAAGTGCTCGCACAACCATGGAGCGCCATTACCCATCCCTGCAGAGAATATTTCATTTCCTAAGCTTTTCAGCGCGTATATTTCTGATACGTGGTTGGTTAGTTCGCGAATTGTATAGTACAATTTTACTTTCACTCCTTGGGCGTGTTTCTCACGAATGAATTTTTTCAGTGGTTCCTGTACGATAAAGGGATAATTGATGACAGGATTTAGCTTAGTTGCATGATGTATATTGATTACGTTTGCTCCCTTTTCGATAGCTTGATCGGTATTGTCTGGACTATGATAGAATCGCATTCCGAACTGGTGTTTGGTATCAACGGGCTTCAGAGGTGTGATATCGAGGGCGAACTCAAAGGTGAGTGGTGTATGGTTGAGTTGCTTCTTCCCAGTATGTGTCACTACACAGGCCTCTTTCTCTCCACTCATGCAGAGTCGGCCTTCACCATGGTTGGACCATGAGGCGGGAGGCAAGGGCTTGTAATCGCTGATGAGTGGGCCATGGTATGTGCCACCACGAAACTCAAAATGGAGACCTGCTTCAGCACCTCCCATCCAATAGCTATCGTAGGGACCAGACCAGTCCCATTCGAGCGTCTTGGGACGCAGTCCTCCACTATAGCCTGCACCCATCATATACTCTTGTGCATACGTGGAATATTGGGTGCAGAAACGGATGTCGCGTAGTTCAATAGCTTGTTCAGATGAGAGGCTCACATCGTAGTGTACATGTCCATCAAATTCCATACGCCCCCGGCATAGCATTTCTATTCCTTTTTGTTGGCAAAGGGAGGTCCAACAGACAAGTCCATCGGCTTGCTGCTGAATTGTCAGTTTTCCTCCATTCATACATAGAGTTCCATCATTGGTCTCGAGTTCTACCTGAATGGGGCGCGATAACACCTCGTGGCCATTCACTGAAATGGACTTTGGCATTCCGTTATTCTCTATCGTCATGCTTTTTTCTGTGGCTTTGATGGTTTTCCCTTGAAGCTTCATGGCTGAGAAGGGTGCCACTGGGTGATCATCCAATCCAATAGACGAGTCAAGCCAGCGTAAACGACTCAATCGCCATGGTTCGTTGTCACCCTTTTCTGTGAGAATCTGGTCTTTTACGGTCAGTCTGACATCTACCTGACGAGGTTCCATTCCTTTGGCTGTGATGGTCACAATTCCTTTGTATTCGCCTGGCGTTGCTTTTTCTGGTATCTGGACGCCACACCATAGGCTCTGGATACGTCCTTCTGGAATCTTTATCATGTGATATAGACGTGTACCATCCCAATTCAGCCCACCTTGGTTGAAACAGGTCAGTTCATTGGCGGGGATAAGGTGGTCACTTCCTTGCATCTTCAGGTCGGAGAAGCGGACTTTTACGTCCTCCAGCCCTTGACGGGCTGCCCATAAGGCGATTTGCCACACATAGTATTCGTTTCGGTGGGCGATTCCTTGGAAGGATTCGCTGGGTTTCTCCATGGCCCATCGGACAGGCATCTGGCGGGTCAGCCTAATGGGGAAACAACGGTCTTCTGTAAAGATGATTGGGTTTTCCGGATGTTGTTCCAACAAATGCTGTGTTTCCTCGGCAGTAGCGATATTTCCCATTTGGGAGAAGAATTCAAAATCGTTGCGTGACTCGAATGCTATCACTTGTGCTGCCGTGGCGTCCTTGGCATTCACACTATTCAACCATTTTTCACCCTTGGCTGAGTCATACTGGTAATAATCGTTCCAGTTAGGTTCTCCTCGCCCTTCACCCCATCCTATGCGCATGTGATAGGGGAGATAGTACAAGTAGTACTTGCCGCCACCCTGAATCGCTTCGAAGTAGATGGTACCTTCTTCTGCATCGCATTTCACGCAACACACATTCTCCACCTTTTGTCCCTTCTCTGTATATACAAACACATCCTTGCTGGCTGGGTTCAAGTCAGGCCGCCTCCATTTTAGGGTGGCTACGGCCACTTTGCCATCTGTGTTTCCTGCTACTTCCACTATTGCACGATGATTCCCCAAACTGTCTGGATTCCAATCTTGATTGGCCACTCTGAACGGGATTCCATCTGGAGAATATGTTTGATACTGGTCATTCCCCTGAGGCTGTGCCCATATTGGATTGACATTCATAACGAGAAGAACAACTGCCCAAATTATTTTTTTCATAATGGGATAAATAAAAATTATGTCACAAAGGTAAAAATAAAATTGTTTTCCCCTCTCATATTTATGGAGTATTATTGATGTGTCCAAAAAAATATGCATGAAAAACTAAGGAAATGAAAAAGAAAGTGTATCTTTGTGGCCAAATATGATTAAAATTGTCTGACAACAAATAAAAACAAAAAATTATGAGTAACTATCCTAAAATTGGTATTCGTCCAATCATAGATGGACGTCAAGGACCCTTGAAGTTGAGAGATTCTTTGGAAGGTCAGGTTATGGCTATGGCTAAGGCCGCAAAGGAATTGTTTGAAAACAACCTATTTTACTCTGACGGCACTCCTGTCGAAGTTGTTTTGGCAGATACATCCATCGGTCGTGTGCCTGAGTCGGCCGCTTGTGCAGATAAGTTCAAGCGTGAAAATGTAGCCGTTACATTGTCTGTAACTCCATGCTGGTGCTATGGTTCAGAGACCATGGATATGGATCCAACGACCATCAAGGGTGTATGGGGCTTCAATGGTACAGAGCGTCCAGGAGCAGTCTATTTGGCATCTGTATTAGCCACTTATGCACAGAAAGGGCTGCCTGCTTTCGGTATCTATGGACATGAGGTGCAAGATCGCGACCAGGTTACAGAAATTCCCGAGGATGTAAAGGAACGTCTGCTTCGTTTCGGCCGTGCAGCCATTGCAGTGGTTTCTATGCGTGGAAAGAGTTATTTGCAGATTGGTTCCCAGTGTATGGGCATCGGTGGATCCATCATCGATCAGGCTTTCATGGAGGAGTATCTTGGCCTTCGTGTTGAATCCGTTGATGAGGTAGAGGTTCTTCGCCGAATGGAAGAAGGCATCTATGACAAGGACGAATTTGAGAAGGCTTTGGCATGGACAAAGGCTCATTGCAAAGAGGGTCGTGACGATAATCCGGCACATGTCAAGTTCTCCCCCGAACAAAAGGAGAAGCAGTGGGAGTTTACCGTGAAGATGTATCTCATCATCAAGGATTTGATGCGTGGCAATCCTAATTTGCCTGATATCTTTGATGAGGAGCGTTTTGGTCACAATGCCATTGCGGGAGGATTCCAGGGACAGCGTCAGTGGACAGACCATTGGCCCAACTGCGATTATCCTGAGGCTTTCCTTTCTTCCACTTTCGACTATCAAGGTGCTCGCGAACCATATACGCTGGCAACAGAAAATGACGTTTTGAACGGCCTTGGAATGCTGTTCATGCGCTTACTTACTCATCGTGCTCAGATTTTTGCGGACGTTCGTACATTCTGGTCTCCCGAAGCTACCAAGCGTGTAACTGGATATGATTTGGAAGGCAAGGCATTGGCAAACGGTGGTATTATCCATTTGCTGAATTCTGGAGCTGCATGTTTGGATGCTTGTGGCGAATGCCGCGATGAGAACGGAGAACCTACCATGAAGAAATGGTGGGAGGTGACCGACGAGGACATCGAGAAGATGACACAGGCTACTGTCTGGTGTGAAGCTGGTTTCGATAACTTCCGTGGTGGTGGTTTCTCAAGTCATTATGTAACTCGTGCAGAGATGCCTGCTACCATGATTCGTTTGAATTTAGTAAAGGGCCTTGGCCCCGTTCTCCAGATTGCAGAAGGATGGACTGTGAAGTTACCTGATGAAGTGACCGATACACTCATGGAACGTACCAATCCCACTTGGCCCTGCACGTGGTTCACTCCTCGTTGCAATGGCGTGAAGGGAAGTGCTTTCGAGAATGCCTACTCGGTAATGAACAATTGGGGAGCCAACCATGGTGCCATCTCCTATGGTCACGTGGGTGCCGACCTTATCACTATGTGTTCAATGCTCCGCATTCCCGTATGTATGCACAATGTGCCTGCTGAGGACATCTTCCGTCCTGCTGCATGGAATGCTTTCGGTATGGACAAGGAAGGCGCAGATTATCGCGCTTGTGCAAATTTTGGTCCTATTTACAAGTAATCAAAAAAAAATAACAAATTATTGAACGACGAATAATGGAAAAGCAACCGCTGGTAGAGAAACGCTACCTTTTGACTTTTATAGTAATCACTGCCCTATTTGCTTTATGGGGTTTTGCAAATGATATTACAAATCCGATGGTAGCCGCCTTCCAGACGGTGATGGAATTGAGTGCGGCTAAGGCATCAATGGTACAGTTTGCCTTCTATGGAGGTTACGCTACTATGGCAGTTCCTGCAGCTCTTTTCATTCGTCGTTATAGTTATAAAAGCGGGATATTGTTAGGACTGGGTCTTTATGCAACAGGCGCTTTCCTTTTTATTCCCGCTGCAGCTTGGCAGAATTTCACCTTTTTCTGCTTGTCGCTGTATATCCTTACGTTCGGGTTGGCCTTTTTGGAAACAACGGCCAACCCGTTCATCCTTTCACTTGGTACCAAGGAAAGCAGTACCAGACGTTTGAATTTGGCTCAGGCGTTCAATCCAATGGGATCATTGTGCGGTATGGCGGTAGCCTCATTAATTGTATTGCCCAATCTCCTTTCCGACAAACGGAATGAAATGGGTGAAATCATTTTTGGCACGCTTTCCGAGGCAGAGAAAGCTACGATACGTTTGCATGATCTGGCAGTGATTCGCAATCCTTATGTGGTTATCGGTTTGGTGGTAGTGGTTATGTTTGTCATTATTGCCCTCATGAAAATGCCGAAAACGACTAAGGAAAGTTTGGATATAAAGGCATCTGATACGCTAAAGCGGTTGTGGGATAATACCGTTTACCGTGAAGGAGTGGTGGCACAGGTGTTTTATGTAGCTGCCCAAATTATGGTTTGGACGTTTATCATCCAATATGCTGATAATTTGGGTATTGATAAGGCAACGGCACAGAACTATAATATCTTGGCAATGTCCCTTTTCTTGTGCTCACGTTTTATTTCCACCTTCCTGATGAAATATGTCAACGGACGTCTTATGCTGACAATCTTTGGTTGTGGAGCAGCCGTATGCACTACAGGTGCTATTTTGGTGAACGGCATGATGGGACTTTATTGTGTGGTGGGCATTAGCATCTTCATGTCGTTGATGTTCCCTACCATCTATGGTATTGCTTTGGAGAATGTGAGTGCAGAGGATAGTACATTGGGAGCAGCTTTCTTGGTAATGGCCATTGTGGGAGGTGCGTTGATGCCCCCTCTTCAGGGTACCATTATTGATTGTGGAACCATACTGAACCACCCTGCTGTGAATGTAAGTTTTGTACTTCCTTTCATCTGTTTTATAATGATATCCATCTACGGATGGCGCTGTTTCTCAGCAAATAAAAAATAATCGGAACACTATGACAACAAGAAGAAATTTCCTGAAAGGGGTCGGATTGGCTTCTGCAGGGTTGGCACTCGAGCCAGGCAATATGTTTGCCAATACAATGACATCAGCTCAGACAGCTGAAGCAAAGTCTGAGAAAGTAAAGATTGCCTTTGTCGGGGTTGGTAATCGCGCCGAACAGGATATCGAGGAGTTTGAGAAGACACAAATGATTGAGGTGATTGCTCTTTGTGATGTTGATTTGGACGGCAATCAGTGTCAGAAGGTGCTTTCGCGTTACCCCAATGCCAAACGCTATCGCGATTTTCGAAAGATGTTTGAAGAGTATGCCGACCATTTCGAAGCTGTCTGTGTAGCTGTTCCCGATCACATGCACTTTTTTGTGTGCATGATGGCGATGAAATATGGCAAACATGTCTATTGTGAGAAACCCCTCATCCGTACTTTCCAGGAAGGTGAGTTGCTCATCGAAATGGCTAAGCGCCATCCCAATTTGGCAACCCAGGTCGGTAACCAAGGACATTCCGAGGCTAATTATTTCCAGTTCAAGGCATGGCAGGATGCTGGTATCATCAAGGACGTGACGGCAGTTACTGCCCACATGAACAGTGATCGTCGTTGGCACAAGTTTGACTGGAATATGCGCCAGATGCCCGAGGGTGATTCCATTCCCAAGAATATGGATTGGGATACTTGGCATGGTGGCGTGCGTTACCATAACTATAGTGAGAAGTATCATCAAGGCAACTGGCGTTGTTGGTACGATTTCGGTATGGGTGCTTTGGGTGATTGGGGAGCCCATTTGCTGGATACGGTTCACGAGTTCCTCAACCTTGGTCTGCCATACGAGATCACCCTGAAGTACGCCAAATATCACAACGAGTTTTTCTATCCTTATAGCAGTACCATTCTTTTCCGTTTTGGCGCACGTGGCAGTATGCCTCCTTGCGACATCACATGGTACGATGGTATCGACAATCTTCCTCCTCTGCCCGCAGGTTATGGTGAAAGCGAGTTAGGGGCTGATATTCCTTCTACCAACCAAGGTGAATATGTGAAGAAAAAATTGAATCCAGGCAAGATAATTTATGGTCGTGACCTGACTTTCAAAGGGGCAAGTCATGGAAGTACACTCAGTATCATTCCGAAGGAAAAGGCCGAGGCAATGAAGGATTCATTACCCGAGGTTCCCAAGAGCCCGAGCAACCATTATGTAAACTTCCTGCGTGCTTGCAAAGGTATCGAGAAAACACGTTCTCCCTTCGAAATTGCCGGCGTACTTTGCCAGGTGTTCTGTCTCGGAGTGATTGCTCAGCGCCTGAACACACAGTTGTTCTTCGATCCTGTGACAAAACGCTTTACCAACAACGATTTTGCCAATGCAATGTTGAGTGGTATGCCACCTCGTAAGGGTTGGGAAGATTTCTACACGTTAGGATAAGCAATCATAGTGAAAGAGAAAAAAGATATACCTGTACTCTTGCTTACAGGGTATTTGGGTAGTGGCAAGACTACGTTGTTGAATCGTATTCTTTCCAATCGTCGAGGCATTCGCTTCGCTGTTATTGTCAATGACATTGGCGAAGTGAATATTGATGCTGATCTGATACAGAAAGGCGGTGTGGTAGATAAGCAGGACGATAGTTTGGTCGCCCTGCAGAACGGATGTATCTGTTGCACACTGAAGATGGATTTGGTGGAGCAACTGCATGACATCGTTGCCTCCCATCGTTTTGACTATATCGTGATAGAGGCAAGCGGTATCTGCGAACCTGGCCCCATCGCACAAACCATCTGTTCCATCCCTTCGATGGAGGAGAAATACACGCAAGATGGCTTGCCTGTTCTCGACTGCGTGGCTACTGTAGTGGATGCAGTCAGGATGCAGGATGAGTTTGACTGTGGCGAAGGACTCATGCGTCCCGGTCTTGATGAGGAGGATATAGAGAATCTCGTTATCCAACAGATTGAGTTCTGCAATCTGATTCTGCTCAACAAGGCAGCCGATGTGACGCCACAGGAATTGGCACGCATACGAGGTATCATCAAGGCATTACAGCCTCATGCTCAGATTATTGATTGCAACTATGGAGATGTGGATTTCAATCGTCTGTTGGACACCAATCTCTTTCGTTTCGAAGAGACTGCCACTTCTGCAGCTTGGATAGATGCCATCGAACATCATCATGACGAGGATGACGACGATGAGGATGATGACGAGGAAGAACACCATGACCATCATCATGATGACGAGCATGACGAGGATTCTCATCATTCACACGAACATCACCACCACCATCACCATCACGAGGATGAAGGGGAAGCCGAGGAATATGGTATCGGCACGTTTGTGTACTATCGTCGTCAGCCGATGGATATGGGACGCTTCGACGAGTTTGTGGCTCGCAAATGGCCTAAGAGTATTATCCGTGCCAAGGGAATTTGCTATTTCCGCGATGAATGGGATACTTGTTATGTGTTCGAACAAGCAGGAAAGCAGGTTTCCATGCGTAATGCCGGCCAATGGTATGCTACCATGCCAGAAGATGATTTGGAATATGTCCTGGCTCAAGATCCGGCTTTGAGAAAGGATTGGGATGCGTACTATGGTGATCGTATGCAGAAGCTGGTCTTTATCGGTCAGCACATGGACAAGGAAGCCATTGTGCGTGAATTGGACAACTGCTTGAGGGATTAATTAGTTGCGTATTTGAAGTATATGGCAGAAAATTATAAATTGTCGTTTGTTCCCAAATTTGAGCAATCGGAACGTATCAAGACGCTCGAGGCTCGCAATCAGGAATTGTCCAAGCCAGGTGGAATGCGTCAGTTTGGCGATTATGGTGATCATAGATGTTGGCTGAACATCGGGCCGTTTCCCAAGATGGACGAGTTGCCCAGTCGTAAGCAGGGCTATCGGATGAGCAGCGAGCAATGGGGAGAGGATTATCGTTTTTTGCTTGAAAACATGGAGCCCCATATCTACCCATGCGAAACAATCGTGGGTGAGATATATTGGGAAATAGGTTGTGTGCGTCCTTGTGGTCAGCAGGGGTGGAGACAAGCCGACAATGCGGATGAAATATGTAAGAAATATGACGAGTCAGTCAGTCTGGGAGGCATACCTGGAGCATACGGACATACCTGTCCTGACCTCGAAATCATTCTGACGCAAGGCTACGACCAGATTCTGGAACGCATACGAAAGAGTCTTCAGAAATATACCGACCTAAAGAATGAACGTCGTGCATCCTATCTGCGAGGGTTGGAACATGTCTGTCTGGGTTGTATTCATTATATCGAGAACTATGCTGCTTTGGCAGGGAAACTATATGAGGAGACGCAGGATCCGGAAGAGAAATCCCGTTTTGCTCAGATAGCGGCATGTTGCCGTAAGATAGCTCATGAAGCTCCGGATACGTATTACGAAGCTGTACAAGCCATACAGTTTTCCATTATGTTCGATCGTGTAGTGGGACATGGCAATGGCTATGGACGTCTGGATCTCTTCATGATGCCTTTCTACAAGAAGGGAATGGAGGATGGCTCGTTGACGAGGAAAATGGCCCGTGAATATCTGGCCGAGATGTATATGAAGCTCAGAGGACAGTTCTTCTCTTTCTCGGGACGCGATGCATCAGGCCAGGATGCCACGAACGAGATGAGTTGGGTGGCTCTTGAGGCTTACGATTTGATAGGTGATTACAACAATCTGGGTGTGATGTGGCATTCCGACATTGATCCGGATTATTATGCGTATGCATGTGATGTATTGGCTCGTCATGGCGAAAGTATTCCCGTGCTGGTGAATTGGGATTTGATGTACGCATCACAACTTCGTGTCGGAATACCCGCGGAGGAGGCTTGGAAGGTGGTTTACGCCGGTTGTCAGTGGTATTGCATCCCTGGGCAGGAATGGTGCGGTCATGACACGAGCGAAATACGTGTGTTTGAAGTGATGCAACGGGCTTTGCACAAGGCAGCAGAGAATAATGTGGCTGATTTTGAATCTCTCTATCAGATTTATGTGGATGAACTTCATCGCACGATGAAGGCATATCAGGCTGCAGAAGCTGCCATTGATCAGGTACGTGGTGAAAGTCAGCCGGAAATGTACACGTCACTGATTTCATACGGACCTATCGAGCGTGGACTCGATGTGGATGCTCCTCGGGGAGTAGATTGGCAGTATAGTTCACTCAACATATTGGGAATTCCTAATGTGGCAGATTCTTTTACCGCAATACGGGAGTTGGTGTTTGAGAAGAAGATGTACAGTCTTTCCGAGGTGGTCAAGGCGTGTGGCGAGGATTGGAAAGACAACGAGATAATGCGTCAACGTTTCCTTTGCCAGCCTAAGTATGGGAATGGTCACGACGTGGCAGACGAGATGTTTGTCAGAGTCTGTGATACGATGCAGCAGGTTGCCGAGGGGTATTACAATCAGCGTGGTGCACAACCTATGCGTCCGTCCCTCTTCTCTTTCATGACTCATGTGGAGGCAAAAGATACCTTCCTGGCTTCACCGGATGGACGTCATAAGGGAGATCCTTTGGCTCATGGCATCAATCCGCAGATAGGAGCCAGTAAACGTGGACTTATTCCTTTGGCAAATTCGGCCTCTTCGGTGGATATGAGAAAGTTCATGGGAGGCTCTATTCAGGTGGACATCCAACCAAAATTCTTTGATGGCAAGGAGGAAAGATATACTTACATACGAGACTTCTCCAATGCTTTTTTCAATGGTGGCGGAATGCAAATAAATTTCCATATACTTGATCTGAGAAAACTGGAGGATGCGATAGAACACCCCGAGAAGCCAGAATACCAGAACCTTGTAGTCAGAGTAACGGGCTACTGCACTCGTTTCGTCACTATGTCGAAGGAATATCAGCGGGATTTTGTGGATCGTGTGAATCATCAGACGATGAATTAAGGAGACGCGAATGACACTCTCTGCAATTGATGTATCGCACGGAACCACTCATGATGGACCTGGTATTCGTACCACGGTTTTTGTCAAGGGATGTTCGCTTCATTGTCGATGGTGTCAGAATCCAGAGTCCATATCCAAGAGGAACGAACCATGGTGGGACAAGACGCATTGCATAGGGTGCGCCTCTTGTCTGGATGCCTGCAAAAATGGGGCACTCTGTATGGATTGCAAAGGAGTGCACATCGACAGAAGGAAATGCCTCGCCTGTCTGAAGTGTACCGAAGCATGTCCGTCTGAGGCATTGACTCCCGAGGCACAAGGGTATGATTACGAAAACCTTTTGAGTGAACTCTTGAAGGATGAACATTTTTATAGGGCGAATTCCGGAGGAGTCACTTTTTCGGGAGGAGAGCCACTGTTGCAGTACGAGTTTATCGTGGAAATATTCAAAGCGCTACAATCCCGTGGCATAACGACCGCGCTTGACACGTGTGGGGCAGCCCCTCGGAAGAATCTGGAGACGATATTGCCATATACTGACTATGTACTGTATGATCTGAAGATCTTTGATTCCGAACAACATTTGCATTATACGGGTTCGCCCAATGAACATATACTCTCCAACTTGCTATATGTGGCTGAGTATATCCGATCGTCTTCCAGAAAAGTACATCTATGGATTCGTACTCCGCTTATTCCTGATACTACGGCAACAGAAGAAAATATCCGCGAGATTGGAAGTTTTCTGTCTTCCCATCTCTCCGATGTGGTGGAACGTTGGGAACTGTGCGCGTTCAACGGAGTATGCCAGACCAAGTACGAACGGCTTGGGCAACAATGGCATTACGCCCATCAATCCGCTATGTCGGCTCTACAGGTAAATGAGCTTCTTTCTGTAGGCTATAGTGTCTTTCCCAAAGAAAAGATGTTGGCAACAGGAATGATAAAGGCAGATGCGGGAAAGTGACAAATTAAGAAAACAGATTCTGTATTTTTGTAATAAATACACGTCATGAAATCAACAGTACCTATTATAACGCGGAAGTATTTACTTCCATTTATTTTGATAACATCATGTTTTGCCTTATGGGGGTTTGCCAATGATATAACAAACCCAATGGTTAAGGCCTTTTCCAAGATATTTCGTATGAGTGTGGCTGAGGGTACTTTGGTTCAGGCAGCATTCTATGGAGGATATTTTCTGATGGCTTTGCCTGCAGCTCTGTTTGTTCGTCGTTTTTCATACAAAGCCGGCATCCTCATAGGTCTCCTCGTATATGCTATTGGGGCTCTGCTCTTTTTCCCTGCAAAGGAATTAGGTACATTCTATCCTTTCTTGGCAGCTTATCTGGTTATGACATGCGGATTGGCTTTTCTCGAGACCAGTGCCAATCCTTTTATATTATCCATGGGTCATCGCGAAAGTGCTACGCGTCGTCTCAATCTGGCGCAAGCTTTCAACCCCATAGGTTCGCTTGTTGGAATGTTCGTCGCGATGAATTACATTCAGGCCCGTCTTAATCCCATGAGTTCTGCAGAAAGGATGCAACTTGATCCTCAATCCTTTGAACTTGTGAAACAACTGGATCTCAACATTTTGATTAAGCCTTACCTCCTCGTGGTTATAGCTATCGTGGCGGTTCTACTGCTCATATTCTTTGTACGTATTCCTGCCGAAGAAAACGAATGCGAGGGGTCACGCCGACAACTTTCTGTGACTTTTCGTAACCTATGGAACAACAAGATATATCGCGAAGGTGTTGTTGCTCAGTTTTTTTATGTAGGTGCTCAGATAATGTGTTGGACTTTCATTATTCAATATGGCACTCCCATTCTTATGGCAGAGGGGTTGGCAGAGCAGGCGGCTGAAGTTGTTTCACAGCAATACAACATAATTGCTATGATTATATTCTGTTCAAGTCGTTTCGTTTGTACCTTCCTGATGAAATATTTTAATCCCGGCCGTTTTCTTGCTATGCTTTCAATGGCTGCAATTGTATTGCTTGTAGTTGTCATGTCGTGTCAGAGCAGACTCGGATTGTATGCCTTGGTGGGCGTGTCGGCATGTATGTCGCTCATGTATCCTACCATCTACGCGTTGGCACTTGGCCGTATAGATGCCGAGGATTCGAAAATAGGGGCCGCTTGCATCGTAATGGCCATACTTGGAGGCGCGGTGTTGCCTATGTTGCAGGCAAGTATCATCGACTTGAAGGAGATTGCCGGTTATCCTGCAGTACATCTTTCGTTCATCGTTCCTCTGCTTTGTTTCGTGGTGATAAATTTATTTGGATGGAGAGCCGCTGGAAGGCCGTAATATGAGAAACGGTTGCATGTCTTGAAACAAATGTAATAGATGATAATGAGAGAATCTCTACTGTCCTTACTGTTTCTTTTGCTCGTTCCTGTGTTTGCCTCTTCGCAGGGAGTGGAAGACAGACGTATCCATATCATGTCCTACAACATCCGGCATGGCAATGGGATGGACGAGCGTGTTGATCTGGAACGTATTTCCCGTTTTATCTCACAGGAGTCACCCGATGTGGTAGCGCTTCAGGAACTTGATAGCTGTTGTCGGAGAACGGATTTTCATAACCAATTGGCGGAACTCTCTCAGATGACAGGTATGTATCCTGTATTCGGGCCTGCAATGCCTTTTCAGGGAGGAAAGTATGGGGTAGGGATATTGAGTCGCGAGAAGCCTTTGTCTGTCAGCAACCATCCATTGCCTGGTGGCGAACCGAGAACACTGATAGTGGCAGAGTTTGCTTCTTTTGTGTTGGCTTCTACGCATTTGGCATTGGAGGAAGAAGCACGTTTGGCTTCTGTGCCTGTTATTTGCCAAGTGGCTCGGAACTACGACAAACCCTTCTTCGTGGCGGGTGACTGGAATGACGATCCTCAGAGCCAGCTGCTTTGTCAGATGAAACAGGAGTTTACTTTCTGTTCTGATATCTCATTCAATACATTTCCTTCCGACCGCCCGACGACGTGCATAGATTACATTGCAGTCTGGAAATCCACTTCCACGCAGGTGCGGACGATGGAGAAGAGCCTTCATCAACTGGATTTCTCCGACCATTGTGCCATTGCCGCAAAGGTCAGTTTAGGGGGAAGGTGAGTTTTACGCACACGTTGCGCCCCATTCCGTAGAATCCTTTCCCATCCTCTGTCTCGGCATATTTCAGACGACTCAGATGATTCTGGTACGATACGTCGAAGAGGTTGTTTACACTGAGCATAAGATGTGCCAGGAGACGTTTCTTCCAATGAATATGTGTACACCCAGCCAAGCCTACCAACGTATAGCCTGGTGTGGCTGTTTCCGTATTATCCAGCCGATAATAATGATCTTGCTTCAGGTTCCATTCGAAATTGGCCGCAAGATACGTGTCGGGAGAGAATTCGTACCTCACCTCTCCATTCCATCTGGGAGCGGGGATGAGGGGAAGATCCTTTTCCTCTGCCGATACATGATGCTGGATACCTCTTACATAACTGAAGGTGTTTTCGATATGCAGATCCTTGATAGGGTGGACGTCAATGGCTACTTCTCCGCCATAGAGGGTCGCATCCCCTTGTTGGTATTGATAGGTTTGATACCCATCTGTTTGTACTCCATACAATTTACGCGAGTAGATATAGTTCTCTATTCTGTTGGAGAAAACGGATAGATTGATACCCCAGTGCTTTCTCACGTAGTCCATGCCGATGTCACCCTGCCAACTGAATTCCGGTCGCAGGTTCAGATTTCCCTTCTCGTAGCGGTAACTGCCTTCATGCACTCCATCTGCCGACAACTCGCTTACATTGGGCGCACGGTAGCCGCGACTTACGTTGGCCCTGATGTTGAAGTCCTTGATGACATTCCATACAGCCCCTGCACTACCTGTCATACCGCTGAAATTGCGTTTTAGGGTCAGGTGGCGTATGTCTCCTCTCAGACCACCTGTGAAATTCCATTTGCCCGTTCTGCGGCTCATGGTTCCATACAAACCGGCATCAAAAAGTCCGTAGTTGGGAATCAGTTGTTCTTCTGCCCTGTTCTGTGAATGTTGGTACATGCCACCTATGCCTGTGGCGAATGTCCACTCGTGCCAGTCTTCGAGGTGGTAGCGTATGTCGTACGTGACGGTATTCAGGTTCATAGCCAGTTCCGATTCGTCCCTGCTTTCCTCATACTCTTGTCTGTCGTTGTTTTGGTATCCCACAATGACGTCGAGGGAACCTGTCGGCATATAGATTTTGTTTTCCGACACCAGTTTGGCATGACCTACCTGTTGGAAAGGCAATGAGCGTCTGTAGGAGTTGCCTGTGGCTTCGTCACTGGCAATGCTCGGCATGAGGTGGAAATACCCCATTCTCAGATGGCTGTGTCCCCAGTCGCGGTTCCACCCCAAGAGTCCGTTTACGTCAAACTGTTGAAACTGCGACCCATTCACCCTTCCGTCATGCTTGTTCTTGTAGGCGCGTGCGATTCTCTCGGATAGATTCCAGTCCCAGCAGAAACGGTTTTTGTTTCCTGCATGGCCTGCACTTACGCCTATCAGCCCGTTGTTGCTTTGATATTCCGTTTCGGCATAGCCCTTCATCTCACCTTGTGGCAACACCTTCTTGGGGTGGAGAATCATCACGCCAGCCATGGCGTCACTTCCATAGATGAGCGAGGCGGGGCCTTTCAGTACTTCCACACTGCCCACGGAGGAACTTCCCACTTCCACTCCGTGCTCTTCTCCCCATTGCTGGCCTTCCTGTCTCACGCCATCGGCAATCAGGACTACTCGGTTGTAGCCCAACCCGCGTATCACGGGTTTGCTGATGCTGTTTCCCGTGCTTATCTGTGCAAGTCCTGGTTCGCGTGCCACCAGATCCATCAGATTCATAGCCACCGAATGTTCTATCTTCTGTGGACTTACGATGGTGAAGGGGTGCACTGCATCCGCTTGTTTCTGTTTGCCGGTAAACCCTGTCACCACTATCTCCTCCAGATACGTATCTTCTGTCAGGAGCGAGTCATTGCAATGGATTTGTGCTTGGCTATACACGCTTGCCAGAAGCGTTAGCAGGGTAATACTTTTTCGTCTCATTTTCTATTTTGTCGTGCAAAAGTACAAAAATTGTCGAGAATATTACTCACGATTCTCGATTATGTTGTAATTTTGTAGAATTGAATACAGAAATCAAATGGAAAAAGCGAGATTCGAACGATTTATCCTCACTCATACCGAACTGCTGGAATCAATCCGTCATGCAGCACATCAGTTGCATTCGAGTGTAAATCAGTATTATGATGGGGACAAACCATACGCCTATCATCTGGATATGGTGGCCGAGGCAGCACGCGAATTTGGACACGAGGTGTGTGACCAGGAGGAAGATATTCTCCCTCTTCTCATGGGCGCTTGGTTTCACGACAGTATCGAGGATGCCCGTTTCAGTTACAACGATATGAAGAAAGAGGCCATTCGCCTCGGTTTGACGCCCGAACAAGCATTCATGGCAGCAGAAATAGTCTATGCCTTGACGAACGACAAGGGGAGGACCCGTGCCGAGAGGGCAGGGGAGAAGTATTTCTCAGGTATTCGTCAGACGCCCTACGCCCCTTTTTGCAAAATGTGCGATCGCCTGGCCAACACTACTTATTCAGCACAGGGGACAGATGATTCCAACCGTCGTATGTTGAAGGTGTACAAGGACGAAATGCCTGCCTTCCTCCAGGCCATCCATGTGGAAGCAGATGACATCCGTTTCCGAATCCCAGAGCGGATGGTTGATGCCATTTCGAAATTATAAACCTTGGTTTGGGTGGGAATATTGATAAAACAGAATTTTTGTCTATTTTTTGTTTAATCTCACTTTTCTCTTACATATTCCTGATACATAATTCATTAACATAGTGGAATTAACTTTTTTATCCCCACCTTAACCTCACCTTAACCTCACTTTTGCCGTTTTTGGATAATCTGGGAAACAGAATACGGATGGAGTGAGGATAAAGTGGAATTAAAGTGGAAATAAAGTGGAATTAAAGTGAATGTTATATATTTGATTATAAGTATGATAGGTCGAAAGTGGGGTTAAACTGCAAAAAACTTTTTTCAATATACATTTTTAGGATTCGCCAAAAAGAACTGTCAGGAATTCTGATTTTTTATTGATGCTTCGTAATCCCTTCGCTATCCCTTCGTAATCCCTTCGTAATGCTTTTCTGCTGTTTTTGACCTATTTTGTAATGATTTTTCCGATTAGGCGAAATCACATTTATAGCTCTAACCTGCATTATTCATACTATTCCGTTACGAAAGAGCTAAATGGTTGTGCATCAGCCTAAGCGCAGCGATGACGATGCAGAACGTAGTAACCCCTACCTTCAAAGAGGAAGAGCGAGCATTAGGCTGAGGTGCTGTCAGTTGGCTCTTGTAGTAGGAAGTAGTATGAATAATGCAGGCTAAATACAGATCCTTGTAATAAGTGTGTGGAAGATGAGATATTTAACAAATACAGTCGCTGTCGCTCAAAAACCCCTTGTCAATCTGTCTGATGCCGTTGGCATCCATGTCATTTCGGTCGATATGCCTTCTTTGATGCAAGCATCAGAAGCCATCACAACCTCCATGACGCATCCCTTCGGTCTGCAGACAGTTGCCAGGCAAAATACAAACGCTCGTTCCTCGCTAAATACAGCTTCGCCTGGCTGAGTTGTAACTATGGTTTTTCAGGTTCGGCTGAGCGTTAGCGAACATAAGAACCTGGTTGTATTTTGCCGAGCAGAGCGAGGGGTTTTTCAGTGTGCAATGAATCTGACTCCGTCAGAGACATAGTCAGGTGGCTGGAGGCTGGATGATGAGCTGTGTGCTCATCAAGACAGCCGACTGCTGCCTGACGTCAAGACCGCAGGTCTTTGCACACGTGTTTTTGTTTTATGATAGAAGACAGAACACATGTGTTTACAAGCGATCCGAAAAGACCGTAAGAAAGGAACCAATGGAAGTAATTTGATCAAAGAAATCAATAAATGTTTCCCACACAGAGTTTTACGGGTGACACGTCAAATATCTCGGATTGCATCGTGTTATAGCGTTTCCACTACATAGCGTTCGATGTTCCGCGTCTCGGAGGAGAAGTTCATGCCGATGCGGATAATCTGTTGGCCATCCATCTCGAAGGGGAGCGTGTAGGACTTGTCCTTGATCTGCTGGAGTGCTTCCTCGGCTGTGCCATCCAGTTTGAACTCCATGACATAGCAGAACTTAGGTGTCTGTAGTACGAGGTCGATGCGTCCTTCTGAAGTGTGATACTCGGCTTTCACAAAGAAGCCCATGAGTTTGGCTACAATCCAGATGACATTCTGATAGTGATTCTCGAGATTCTTTACTAATTCATACGGGGTATCGGCAAAGAGCGAGCGAAGACGTTTCACGAAGGCATCGGTATTGCCTGCTCGCACGTCACGTACAAACTGCTGGATGTTGAAGACAGATTGATCGGACTTCACCGAGGTGTAGTGAGGCATCAGATATTTCACGAATCCTTCTTCCACCTCCTCGTTGGGGAATCCCAAGGTGTATGTCTGGAACTCCTTGTCATAGTCCTTGATGGTAAGGTAACCACTCTGATAAATCACAGGGATGGCACTTGTGAAGCGGGTGTCTATGCAGTTGAGTACATCATCCGAGGTGATGTTGTGGGACATATCCTCGAGGTTCGTGTCAAAACGCTGGAGCAAAGCCACTAAATAGGACGGTGTGCCTGTTTCAAACCAGTAACTGCCGAATTCGTTGGTCCTGAATGTATTCAGCACGCTGTAGGGATTATACATCGCCAGGTGCCGTTTCTGATGGAAGTGATACCCGTCATAGCGTTCACGCAGACGTGTCACACATTCCTCCTTGGTCATATCGTTTGCTTCTGCCAAGGCATCAATGTAGCAATCAAAGACAGAGAGCAGTTCCTGCTCAGTGATGCCGCACACATTGTAGAAGGCACGTTCCATGGAGAGGTCGATGAGGTTGTTCAGGTCGCTGAACACACTCACCTTTCCAAACTTCGTGACTCCTGTCAGCAGAGCAAACTCGATACATCCATCCATGCTCTTGATGGCTCCATAGAATCCCTTTAGCGTATCGCGGAACTCTTTCTGCAAGGGTTGGTCTTCCAAGGCCTGCAACATCGGTTTGTCGTATTCGTCAACAAGGATGACGACACGCTGACCTGTTTTCTGGTAGGCACGCTTCTATCACACTCTTCGAAAACGCCTGCCGAAATCAATCTCGGTCTGCGATTCTTCCCATAAAGGGATCTCCCATTTTGCAAGGCATTTCATTCAAGACGTTTGTGCAGCGACCTCCTGGTCCTGTCATATTTGTTTGTATTCAGATCGAGGTGCAACACAGGATGTGCCTCCCACTTCACATCCTCCTTGTCAGCGATAGCCAACCGCTGACCGATAGTGCCGTCGAAAAGTTCCTTCTTCCCTTCGTAATAAGCAAGGAGCGTAGAGATAAACAGGGACTTACCGAAACGACGGGGGCGCGAGAGGAAATAGTACTTATTCTCTGTCGCCAACCGATAGATAAGTTCTGTCTTATCCACATAGACATATCCATCCTTGCGAAGGTGCTCAAAATTCTGTATGCCGATTGGTAGTTTCTGTAGTTTGCCCATATACCCTTATTTATCTTGATCTCGATGCAAAGTTAAATACATTTTTTTTATCCACCAAATTTAGGGAAAGCAGACTATCTTCTTTCGGAGGTACACTTAGATTGAGTGCGTATTTACTAAGGGTATGTTCTGCATTAGGAAATCCCACAAGTTGAGAAACAGCACGCCCTCTTCATTACGATGAGACGGAGTCAGTCCTGCCACGATGATCACTTTCTGGAACCCGTCCTTGATGTACAACAGAGACTGTTGCTCTTGTCTTATCTTTTCCTGATCAGGCAAGACGAATGCTGATTGTATATAGTAGCGTTCGTAACCCTTGTTGCAAACGAAATCGACTTCAAGCACTTTGCGGCATGATTTACCCTCGGCATCTTTAGTGTTCAATACTACCTGTCCTACATCAACCGAATAGCCTCTGAAACGTAGCTCGTTATAAATCATGTTTTCCATGAGATGGGTCTGTTCATTCTGACGAAAATTGATACGCGCATTCCTTAGTCCTAAGTCCTCAAAATAGTACTTGGCTGGAGTGTCTATATACTTTCGTCCTTTGATGTCATATCGGACGGCTTTCTCCAGGACAAAAGAATCTTGTAACAGGTCTATGTAACGTTTGATTGTGTCAGCACTCAGCGTACTTTTTTTTACGGTACGGAATGTGTCTTCGAGTTTCTTTATACTGACGAGCCCACCGACAGACGAAGACAGTATGTCAACCAATTCTACAAGATCATCATCATTCATCACCTTGTACCTCTCCTTGATGTCACGCAAGTAGGTTTCTCGCATCAGAGTTTTCAAGTACTGTTCCTTTTGCTCATTCGTCGGTAACTCTGCCAAGTGAGGTAAACCTCCATAGAGCATATATTCGCGTAGTGCTTCATTTTCTGTTTTTCCTGCAAAATAAGGTTGCATTTCTGAAAATGTCAATGGATGGACTCGCACTTCATCCCCTCTACCGCGGAACTCTGTAATGACATCGGTGGAGAGGAGATGAGAATTGGAGCCAGTGACATACAAATCGGCATTCTTCACCTTTAGATAACTATTCAGCACATCTTCAAACTCGCTGACCATCTGTATCTCATCTATCAAGATATAGTGCATCGCATTATCCTTCAGTTGACTGTCAATGTATGTGAGTAGTTCATCTGGATTACGCAATTTGCGATTACGGCGATCCTCCAAATCTATCTGTATGATGTGAGCTTCATCTACTCCTTCATGACGAAGATAGTCGGCAAAGATATGAAACAGAAGATATGATTTGCCACAACGACGAATACCAGTCACTACTTTTATCATACCATTATGCATCCGATTCTTCAGTTGCTGAAGGTAATAATCACGAGAAAAACCCATTTGCTTCGATTTTTTTGCGTATTTCTATTAAAATATCGATGCAAAGGTAGGAAAATGCTTTCAGTTGAGCAAGAAAAAAAGAAAAATCCTAATTCCCTCGATGGAGAATTAGGATTCTATAAGCAGAAGCCGAATCATCAATGGATGACTTCGATTTTATTTTGGCTCACCTATTTGTACATGCGTGTTGCCTGTCACGTTGGCAGCACTACCACCGCCATAGACATTGCCAGTAATGTAGATATCCTGTTCGTCCGTCTTGTCTTTGTCTATCACATTTACGTACGTGTCGCCATCTACGTCAGCCGTGTTACCACCACCGAAGATAGTGCCGATTTCGCCTGCATTCACGTTGATGGTCGGGTTACCTGTCACCTTACCCTTGTCATTACCGTTTTCACCCTTTCCTGCTCCGTAGATAGTACCGATCTTCAGGCAGTGGAATTGATTTTTACCATCATTCACCCAATCGGGTGAAGATAGACCGCACGTCTTGATATTGATTCTCGGGAAGTTCTTGTCGGTTGACGAAGTAGGTACGGTATAGTCAGCCAGGTTACCACCACCGAAGAGATTCTCTATCTCGATTGGTTCACAGCCGGTATGTTGTACATTCACGGTAATAGTTCCCGTTATCGTACCGCCCAAATTGTTGCCACCGAATACACTTCCGAACTTACCGCTCGTGATATTCAGCACCACATCGTTGTCGATGTCAGCTTCCTTGGCACCACCATATATTTCATCAATCTTGCCATGGATACAGCCTAAGCTGAAATCTATTGTACCGGAGATCTTTGCCTTGTTACCTGCGCCATATACTTCACCGGCGGAGAAGTCACACTTCGTGGCATCAGTGGCAGTACATGCTTTTTCGTCGATAAAGAGTTTGGCAGTTCCGAAGATGTCACTCTTGATATTACCACCACCGAAGATGCCACCATAGCTACCGCCATAGACATTGGTCGTAGCATTACCAGCAACCGTTGTAGTACCTACGTCGGCACTTACGGCATCCGTACCACGGCCTCCTCCGTAGAGGTCACCCTTCACCGTACTACCCCATGCCGTCACATTGGTGTGGCCTACGAGAGATTCGTTACCTCCACCATATACATCACCATCGATTATAGAGGCACAATCGTTCAGCGTCACTTTGGCTGTACCTGTCAGTTGAGCCTTGTCGCCACCGCCATAGACATTACCTGCTACATACGCATTATGATCTTTGTCCCAGTCACCGATGATGACATCAGAATTACCCGTTACGACAGCTGTGGCACCCTTACCGCCTCCGAATACATTGCCTACCGTACCCGTCACATTCAGGATTTCCACCTTCGTGTCGCCCGTCATGGGAGCATTGTTGCCTGCGCCATAGATATCATCCACATCCATGGAACATAGGTTGAGATATTTCCCATTTTCATCCTGTCCGTTCACCACTACCGATGTGCCGCCTGTGATGAGACCCTTGGTGTTGCTTCCGCCGAATACGCTGAGAATCTTACCACCGTATATCTTCACCTTGGTACCGTTGGTTGTCACGTTGGCACCTGGATTTTCTGTGCCTGAGGGCCAACCTTCGCTGGAGCCGTTACCACCACCGAATACATTTCCGATGATGTCGCCACCATAGATAGTGACATCCGTGCCCGCTACTGGTGCCGCATTACCACCACCATATACATACTCGATGCTGTTGTCGCATTTATGGATTCTCACTATTGGTGTACCGGTATAGGCAGACTGATTACCACCGCCATATACAGCATAGAGGGCATAGCTTGCATCGGCAGGAATAGGATCCGTGCCATATACATCCACTTCCACAGTGCTCTTCGGCGTACCGTTCACGTTGTTACAGCCATATACGCCACCCGAGCCTAAAACGGAGGTCTTCTTCACGCTACCTGCATTCACCCTCACCTGAACCTTACCGTTCACGTCGGCAGCCGTAGTTGCGTCACCCAAGCCACCGCCATATACCGATCCATATACCGTGGCACTTTCCAGCGTCACTTTGGTCGTATTCGAGGCAGATGTGTTTACCTTACCCAAGGCACTACCGCCATAGATATCACCATAGATGAAAGGTTCGTCGGATTGGCTGTCACCCAGGTGTACATCCACGTTGCCACCCACCGTAGTTGTGGAACCATAGCCACCACCATGTACATTGGCACGCTTCTCGTCAGTGCCAATCTTGGCATCGCCCAAGAGATGGAGTTCCAGATTTCCGTCCATTGAACCATCTTGGCCACCGCCATATACGCCACCCTCGATATGCGCATAATCCTGGATAGTCACCTTGGAATCACCATAGAGGCGAGCCATATTCTCCAGCGTGGATATTCCCTCACCTGCACCAAATACACTACCATGTACTTTCACATGGCCTCCGATGGTCAGTTCGGTGTTACCGCTGATTAGGGCCAAGGCAGTATAGCCTGATTTTCCTTTTTCCACATAATAATTGGTACCGCGACCAGCGCCATATACATTGCCATAGATTTCGGTGTGCCCGTCTATGGTTACGCTGGAGGCCAGTTCACCTGCTGCAGCAAAGATAGAACCTGCCTGTGTATGAGCTGGTACACCATCTGCGATAAGTTCTTTATCCACATAGCCATAGCCTCCGCCGAAGATACCGTCAATCGGATCAGTGGAGGAGCCGAATTTACCACCATGGATTTCTATCTTGGTGCTTGTCTTGGCAAGATCGATATCCTCTCTGTTACCATCGGAATTCATGCACTTCACTACCGTTTTTGTTCCAGCAGCCTTCCAAGCAGTATAGTCACCGTAGGTGGGAGCCGATGTGTTACCACCGTATGGAATATACTTGTCCACGGTATGATGCGCGTCATCACCAATACCGTTACAACCACCCGCACCTGATGCATAGATAGCAGAGGAGAAGGTACCGCCATTGATGGTTACCGTACTCTTTCCGTAGAAGTTTGTGGCAGCTTCGGCAGTACCGGAAGTACTCTTGTAACGTCCCAAACCTCCTCCGTACAATTCACGGATTACCACGAGATCATCCTTCGTGGGATAGCTTGCTGCTTCATCTGTCGATGGTTCACGGGGATCAATCAGGATATTGGCACGTCCGAAATAGGAGTCGCAGGGATAGCCCGTAATCTGATTATGGGCACCGAAGGTTCCGTTCACGACACGATCCACACGGCCGCTCTTCACGATGATATCCACATCGCCATATATACTACCTTCGTGCGTTCCTGCGATAAGCACAGCCACATCACAGTCAGGATCACCAATCGAAGACTGGTCACGCAATACACCTGATTTGTGTTGGTCATTCCAATATCGGTCAACATCTACCGTGATGGTACATTTTACAGGTGTATTCGGCGATCCCATCACTCCATTGATGTTACTGTTCCACTGCTTACCGCCAGGAGAGATGGTGGAGAAATAGCCAGAACGGATGGTAATCTTGTAGCCATCGGGATGTGGCAGATAGTCGTCGAACTGTAATTCCTTGGTACCGCTGGTAAAACGCGAGTCATTCTGATGACCTCCATAGAACAGGATGTGAGCTGTATTCGTAACGCCTTGTGCGTATCCATGATGATAGGTGGAGAATTTTTTGGTCGAGAGGAAGCCTTTGTTTGTGATGCATTTTCCCATTTCCAAGTCATAGTAGGCCAAAAGGAATTGGGTTTCATTAGTACCGCTTGAACTACCCTCGAATTCCACATATTCAAAGCGGGTATCCTCATTCAGGATGTGGTTGTCACTTGCGGAAAGTCCGACAACAGGACGACCATCAGATGCAGAACCCTTTGTTGCATATCTACCAGAGATAGTTGCCGGCTTGAAGAAACCAGAAGACAGGACGCTACTCATCAAGATGGTCTCGCTGCTGGCAGTTCCAGTTTTATTAAACAGGTTCGTTAAATTAGTGGCCGATACATCACCCACTAGATAGATGATGTTGTTATCAACCGTATTATTAAAGTCTTCATCTGTAGTACCATCAAAACATGTGTGTCCAGACAAGGTAGTCAAACCATTTTTTGCCCAATTTGCTCTTAGATATTTGGCGTTTGGCCCGAAACCCAATACAGCGTATGCACCAGCAAATGTCTTCTTGGCCGTTGTGGCTGTCTTTCCATCATTGCTATCATTGCCACTGGCGAAATCCAGATACACCACATTGGCTGGAAGTTTCTTCTTCTCCGCTGGCTTGGAGTCTTGATAACCCTTTTTTACGGCATAGACCTTGATGGTGGAGTTGTCGGCAATGTTTGTTATTTCATCGCCATTCCACTTTGTGCTGCTTGTGGTAGGTGTGGAGCCGTCCGTGGTGTAGTAGAAGGTTACGCCAGGCTCGCCGCAGAGGAACCATACTCGGTCGCCTGCAATTTGGATTTCAGGTGTAGGAATCTGTACACGGTTGAAGTGTTGTGTAGCCACGTCAGAGGGGCCGAGGCCCGTCTTCAGGGCGATCACCTTGATATCTACATCGTTCTCAGGTTTGATGGGAACAACGGGGTTAGTCCTAGTCCATGCTGTACCATGCGTATTGGTTGGCGTGGTGCCATCCGTGGTATAGTAGTAGGTTACATTCGGCTCGCTGGAGCTGTTGAAGGTTACCTCGTTGCCATTCACGTCGATTTGTACACGAGCCGTCTTCTGCTTGGAGTAGATTTTCGAGATGATGTCTGAAGTCATCCAGTTGGCATTGATACCGGGAGCGATAGCCTTCACTGTTGTTCCGTTCTGGATATAGAAGGGATCCGTATATTCCGTGCTGCTTGCGGTGGGTTCCGAGCCATCTGTGGTGTAGTAGATCTTCGTGCCAGCGGGCGAATACTCTCCTGCTGTGATTGTCACCTTTGCCTGATCGAGGTTGTCGGGGTCTGCCGTCACATCCACCTCGGGATTTGGCATCTTCGATTTGATGGTCAGTTTGATGGTGGCTGAGCAAGCGGGAGAAGTACCATCCTGTTTATAGGCCGTCGCTGTGATGTTGGTCTCACCTACGCCGACGAACTTTACCTCACCTGTCGTTTCATCTACCGTGGCAACGGCTGTGTTGGAGGACTTGTATTTGATATTCTTCAGCGTATAGGCATTGTCGGGTGTCACGGTATATGGTATCGTGATGGTACCTGTTGCAAGGTCTTCCACACGATCATTTCCGATGCTGATGGATTCTGGGGGATCCATCTTTACGAATCGTGCATAGAGCGGATAGGATAACGTTGTACCCGTAGATGAATTTTCCAAAGTAGGTTTGTAGGGATTATCCTTATATTTAATGTCTCCATTGGCTGTTTCGGACCATCCTTCGAATTGATACCCGTCAGCGGTCTTTGCTGTGGCAGTGAAGATAGCCATCTTAGTTCCCTTAGTGGCATCGGTAGATGTTTCCACATCTGCATTGTCGGTCGTATGTGTCTGTCCTTCGGTAAAGGTGGCATTCACCGTACCACCTGCTGTACTGTTTGCCGAACCATTGCTTACTGGAATGGCCGTAATCTGGAACTTATAGAAGGCCACGAACATGGCATAGAATTCCTTGTATTCAGGACTTCCTACGGTTACGGTTTGTCCCATTGCCGTAGTACCACCATCTATGTTGGTCAGGCTTCCCGTAGAAGACCATCCCTTGAAACGGTATTGATCCAAAGTTCCGCTCGAGGTGGTGGATTGTTTAGGTCTCGCATACATGTACATGGTATGCGATTTACCATCATCTCTTGTGGTAACATCTTCGGTAGAAGTAAAATCTGTACCAGAGTAAGGACTATCACCTACACTAGACACATATCCGAATCCTGTAGGCTTGGAGATGACCTTCAATCTGCTCAAGGGTTTGAAATTAGCCCAGAGGGAAACAGTTGTGGGACTTCCTGAGTCTTTGGAAGTGATCGTAGCGCTATAGTTGTAGGGATTATCTGTGGATAAACTGGTGCCATCTTCGGAGGTACTCCAATATCCGAACTTGTAAAGGTTCGATTTATCACTTGGAACAGTAGCCGTATATTTTACTGTCGTGGTAGCGCTAGTTTGACCAGATGTCGTTCCTTGAATAGAGCCTTGTGTAGAGGGATCGGTCGCTGCGGTAAGATTTTTCCCTGTTATATTCACGGAAGCACTGGGCAAGTAGTAGAAGGTAGGTAGCGATTTTACTGTGACCGTTGCAGTGGTTGTTTTGTACGTTCCTGTATTATCTGTACAATATACCTTCAAAGACACTTCACCACTAACGTCTGAGCCCGTGTAATTACCCGTGCTGTACTTCAT
Source organism: Prevotellaceae bacterium UBA1743 (assembly GCA_002314945.1). GTDB lineage: Bacteria > Bacteroidota > Bacteroidia > Bacteroidales > Bacteroidaceae > Physcousia. The sequence continues at coordinate 5,954 of DCHV01000072.1, read as the reverse complement.
AGTAGCAGTATTCCCACTTGAGGAGTTTGAGGTATATGAATTGAGCGTCGGTAAAGTCCATGTATAGGAAACTCCTGTGGTAGAAGAACTGGAAGAAGGTGCAGAAGTGTATCTCGCTTGATTCGACGCATTAATGTAATAATTAGTACCATCTAACGTTATCTGGTAATATGATGGCCTCTCCGTTTTTTCAGCTGTTGCTGATGCGGTAAAAGTTTGACTTTGATTCAGCTCTGAAAAAGTCACTGCTGTTGGGGTAAGAGAAAAAGTTTTAATCTCGTATGATCTTGTAGCTGTTTGAGTAGTGCCACGAGCAGACTCTGTTGTGATGGAGGGATGTTTACCTTTGCCTGAATTTGTTCTTCCTTCCCATCTGCTATCATTCCAAGTTACATAATATATTGTGGCAGCTGTAAGACCTATAAATTTAAAGGTGGAACCATCCAAATAGAACTTTTTATAAGCTGAAGATGAGGTGATGAGTTTATGATTGGTATCACTTTCATAGTCCAAATAATAACGCTTTGAACCCTCGAGTGCATAAAACGCACATAGATTACTGGTACTTGTGCCCGCATTTTGCTCTTCTCCTTGTCCATTACAAGAGGTCCAGATACAAGTCAAGTCAAACGTTGTCTTACCAACAAGCGAGCCTCCGCTGACACCCATATAGTAATCCCCAGACTTGAATATATAATTCGTTCCCCAAACTTCCCCCACCACAGCGAGCAGGGAAAGCAGTAATACAACACGTTTCAAAGAAGAAGATATCTTATTCATTTTTTTGCTATATTTCATGATTCTATCTTATTTCACTTGTATCTTTTCGTTATTAACCAAATAGATTCCTGCTACGTGAACGGGGACCTTCACTATTTCCTCGGGTTGTAGCGTGCGGACGGCCTGTAGCTGACCTGCTGCATTCACGATGCATACGTTCACCTCCTTGGAGTCGCAGTTCTCGATGATGATGGTGCGATCCTCTGCACTGACACGTATATCGCCTGTGAAGGCATCCGTGTCGATGACATAGCTTGCGTCCTCACCGATGGTGAATTCCTTCACTCCACCAGGGCCTTTCTTCAGGTAAGCGTGGAAGGGTTGCATCTCAGTCAATGCTTGCTGACCCACAGGACGGTCGAGGTAGATATAATCTTTATCTGCAAACTTGTCACCCTCGGTCGTGAGGATGCGTACGTCCGTTTCGGATTTCATGTCACGCTTCTGGAAGATACCCTGGAAGGTGACGCCATCGTGTGTAGAAGCCAAGTCGGTAGTGGCACCTGGGAGGACCTTGATTGTCGCACCAGGGGCAGAGCAGAACGATACATTCTGCTTCTCAAGCTTGCCTATCGTAGCAAAGGTGTTGGCAGGTATGAAGTTGCCCGACATGTCGAACTCGTAGTACTTCGAGCCTGGGAACGCCATGATGTAGGGCACATTCTCCGACATCTGGATGTAGTCGGTATATTCACGAGGCTCCTCGTAGTATTCCTGGAACTCATCCTTGTTGGCATCCTGGCTGGAACTGTTGCTATAGTAGTTGTCGTAGAGGAAGGTATTCTTCACCTCGTACTTTGCAGCCGTGTTGTAGCGTGTGTCGGCACCCTCGCCTGTTGCCATCGGGCGGATGAACTTCAGCTGATCCTTGGTAGAGTCGTAGCCCTGGAAGCCGCGGAGCCAGTATTCATGGTTGGCCTGGTCGTTGCTATAGAAGTGAGTGATCTCACCCTTCTGATGGGCAGAAACCAATTCCACGTTGAACGGCAGGATGATGGATTCGTAACCCTTGTTCGTGCCATCCGCGAAGGTACATGGTGTACGCTGGTACCACATTCGCTTGTCTGCCCCCATCTTGTAGGCGATAGGACAGTGGAAGTTATTCTCATCCACCAGGAAGTGGTTGCGATCCGTCACATACTCGCCACTGCTGTTCTTGTCGATCAGGTGACCCTGAACTGCACTGCTTACGGCATCCGATATACGTGGGATGTTCTTGTAGTCCTCGTTGGTGAACTTCAGTGTAGGTTCGAACAGGTAGTTGGACAGTGCCTTGTAACCCTTGGCATCGGCTGTGCTGTTGGCATAGACGAGCATGTTGCGGCTCTGCTCGGGGTTGGCGAAGCCCATGAGTGTACGGTAGTCTAGGATAGGCGTATAGAATACGTTGTTGGAAACACCCTCGGCATAGGCGTAGTCATCCTTGCCCGTAAAGTCGATGGCAGTCAGGTTGGGATATACATCCGTAGGCTTGCTCTCTACCGTCTCCGTGGTGATTGTTCGTGTCTGCGCTTGCATATCATCCAGGGTGGTGGTAGTCACCGTCTTGATATTACCATTGGTGAGAGTCTCCTTCGTCACTTCGATATTCGAGCCCGTCATCGTGATAGCAAAACCTAATTGAGATGCTGTCTTCACCGTCTTGTCCGTTGTCCTGGATATTTCCTTACCATAGTGGTCAGGAACAACACAGTTGGCATTGAAGTGAACCACCTTCTTCTCCATGTTACCTTCGTAGCCTGGAGCACGATATACGCGGTTGGTCGATTCGTTTTCCAGCAGCACTCGGTTTTCCTTGGTACGAGCCAGGGCCGTAGGATAGGTTCCATGAGGCTGTCCGTTCACGAAGCCGTAGGTCAGGCTCTGACCGAAGAACAGGTAGTCATCCGGATAGATGGGATAGTAGTTGCCATCGTCGTAGCGCTCATCCACCAGAGAATGGATTTCACAGTCTGCATTCACGAAGTCACCGTCCCAGAGTCGGAATTCGGGATAGCTCATCTTCTTGGTCTGAGTCACGCCCTTGTCATCCTTGTAAGATACTGTAATATTCGCATCTGCATCCTCGAAGCCCTTCTCCTGCTTGTGCAGAACCAAGGAATTGTTGGATGGATTGATGCTGTAGTAGTTGTACTTGTTGGCAGGTTGGGTGCTCAACTGATCAGTGTAGCGCTTCGTCAGGTAGTAGCGGTTCAGGTCGAAGGCCACCTCACCATTGCCGAAGGCCTCTTCCGTCTTGCGTGTGGCACCTGCGGCATCGTACTTATCCGTAGCATCGTCTGCCTCGCAGTAGTAGCAGTTGTAGATGTTGGGCGTAGCATTGCCAAAGATAGGCTTACCTTCGTGTCCTGCTGCATTCTCACTCCACGTCCAGCAGTTGGCAGCGTATGCACCTTCCGACTTGGCGATACCGGGGCCAGAGAAGGTACCCTTGACACCTGTGTTGAAGATACTACCGCAGTAGTAGTCGAAGAGCGGGTTGTTCAGGCCCGTGATGGCATGACCATCACCGTGGAAGTAACCACCTTCGCCGAAGCACTGAGTAGAAGAGCCTAAGGGCGTCCAGTCGGTGTATGCCTTCGGACTGACATCTTCCTGCAGGATAAAGTCGAGGTTCTTACAGCCCTTCACATTATCCCTGAGTGCAGAAGTGAGGCTGAGGTCGTAGAGATCCTTCAGCAGGTCAAGCTCGTTCTTGGTAGGATCCGACTTCGAATCATCGTTGTCGATGTAGATCTTGCAGTTGCGAGGTACATCGGGATGGTCGATATACATGTGGTGTTTCGTATCAGCCATCACATCGTTGATGCTATGGTAGTTGGCTACTGTGAGCGGCACGGCGTTGCTGTACGTCTTACCCGTATATGTCTTGGCATAGTAAGCCACATAGCGACCAGACTGGTAGAAATAGATCTCCGAATTGTTGCTGCCGAAGGGCTGACCATTCTGATGGTTCACCGCATCCGACTCATTGTCATAGATTTCCCATCCACCACCGAGGATTTCGTAGGCACCCTTGGTTACGGAAGGCTGTTTCATACCCACTGTCGTACCGGGTAGCACGGCACCGGGCACCTGCAGACGGCCCACGCTGGGCGAACCGCTACGGAAGTCGAGGTGGATATTCACCACGTGTCGCTCCGATACGAGCTCAACCTGTGTACCATCGGTATTGCTCTCCTCGTACTCGTACTTGTAGATGAGGGTGATGATACGATCCTTGATGACATCGTTCATGCTGGCATCACGTGCCACATACAGGGTACTGGTCTCCACGGGTGAGATACCTGTGACACGATAGTTCAACTGTAGGTTCTTCAGGTTCGCATAGTTGTCCTTGGTTATGATTGTACCCACAGGCACCGTCTGACCCTTGGTGTAGGTCGTTTTCGTGCCACAGTCATTGGTGACATTCACACCTTCACCAGCCTCGTTCACCGTGTACGCATCGCGGCAATAGTAATAGGTGTATTTGCCATCACCTGGATCCGTCAGACTGCTCTTGGCAATTTCCGTCACGTTTGCCTTTTTCAATGCGTCATCCAACTGGCTGTATTCCAATTCTGTGAGTTGCTTACCCACACTGTAGGAAGTGTTGCCAGACATGAATTCGTTTTTCACGACGTAGGCAGTTTCTGCAGCTGAGCTGAACGTAAAGCTGGCATAGTGAACCTTCTCGTTGGGAATGTTGCTTTCGAAATCATTGTTAGACAATTTCGAATCCTTGGCGACTTTGACAGTCTTACCGTCCTTGTCCACGTATGTGAAATCATTCACAGCAATAGCCGTATATTCGATAGGCAGAGATTGTGAGTAGTAGTCAGTGCCTGCCTTGTCATACTCAGAAATTTTTGCATTGGGATCGAGATCTTTCAGGAAGAGGTCGAAAGCATCGTTGTTGAACGTGAACTTGTTGCGATCCACGGCAGCGAGGTCACACCATGCCTTCAGGGCATCGTAGTTGATAGAGCCATCGTATTTGGTACCACCGTAGTAACCAGCGGAGGTACATACGTGGGCACCCGAGAATTTCTTCTTCTGGTCATCCGAGAAGGAATCATAGCGTGTGGAAGAAATCAGGTCGCCAGCAACGATGTAGTCCTCGCCGATATTGAGCGTTTCCAGGCAGACGTAAGCAGTATTGAATTTGTCCGCCGTGACAGTGCCAGAAGTAATCGCCGCATCATATTCCGTCTTGCTGATACCGACACCCTTCTGCAGCGCACGTTCCTTGCCTGAGACAGTGTAGGTGACAGGTTCGAGCGTGATATAGACTTGCTCTACGGTAGCCTGTGTATGCTCGTCATTCAATGCTTTTTTATCTGCATCAGAGAGTTTTTGGTATGCACCTACTATTTCGTTGGAGATGATGGCATTCTCCTTGTACTCCATCTGTCCGTAGATACCAGGATTAGCATGGTAAGAAGGACCTGCCACATACTTCATCTTGTCTGCATCGGTCAGTTTCTCATACTCCTTCTTGGTCAGGATGACAGGATTGGCTGCGTCTGCAGGGTTGATCTCGATATAGCGGTCATCCCACTCACCTGGGTTGGAGATATCTGCCGTGAGCGCATAGCCGGTAGAGTGCTTCGTGCCGTTGGAGACATGGACAGCCTCGGACTTGGCAACAGACTTACCATCCACAGTGACAGTGGCAGGCAAGTTGCCGTATTCAGACTGCAGCATGACAAAGCCCTTGGGCACATCCACCTGCGTACCGCCATTGTCGTACGAGAAGGCCTGTGTACAGATATAGGTATCGTGAACGAAGAGTGCCTGCTGTGCAGGATTCATGTTGCTCCAATCCCAGTAAGAGA
>DCHV01000072.1:0-297 GCA_002314945.1 Prevotellaceae bacterium UBA1743 | reverse complement strand
CCCAGTTTGGTAGTCCCCTGCTTGTAATAAGCATAGAGGTTGGGCTGGATAGCGATCACCTTCAGTCGGCCATGTGAACCGGCCGTGATGGTGAGGGGAATCTGTGCGTCGGCCTTGTATGCGGCAGAAGAACCGGTGTAGGCCGAGATATGCTGGTCATAGATATAGACGCTACCACGGAGGAACCAGTAGTGAGCTGGTGCGCTGAGATCTGCGGCATTAGGATAACAGTCGTCGATAATCTGCTTGGTAGAGTGTACGAAGTTACCCGAGGTTTCGATATCATTTGCCGTGCTG
>DCHV01000057.1:11887-19950 GCA_002314945.1 Prevotellaceae bacterium UBA1743 | reverse complement strand
AAGCAAGTAATGGATATGCTTTCACGTGACCTGACAAACATCTATGGCAGAGGTTTTGGCCGTTCCAATGTCTTTTCTTTTAGGCAACTCTATATAGCTTACCCAAAAATCCAGACACTGTCTGGACAATTGTCATGGAGCCACTACATAGAATTGCTTAAATGCACAGATGAAATGGAACGCAGTTTCTATGAGAAACAATGCGTTAAGGAAAGATGGAGTTGCCGTGAGCTGAAGAGACAGATTAATAGTATGTTGTTTCATCGGCTTGCATTAAGTACGGATAAAGAAGGTGTATTAGCTTTGTCAAAGGAAGGGAAGACGGTCAAGAATCCAGAAGACATTATTAAAGATCCTTATGTGCTTGAGTTTGTTGGTTTAGACAGCAAACCTTATTATTTGGAAGGAGATCTTCACAAAGCTCTAATTGAAAACATGAAAGATTTTCTGTTGGAATTAGGAAGGGGATTCGCTTTGATACGCAGCCAATATCATATTCCTTTGGCAGGAAGGCATTTCTATTGTGACCTGGTATTTTATCATGCAATTCTGAAATGCTATGTATTGATAGACCTAAAGCGTGGCGAGATTCAACATGAAGATATTGGACAGATGAATCTTTACCTCAACTATTTTAAAAAAGAGATAGGGCAAGCTGATGACAATCCTCCAATTGGTATTGTTTTAGGAGCATCGAAGAATGATATTATCATGCAATATGCAATGGAAGGTATCTCCAACCAACTTTTTGCAGCTAAATATCAACTTTATATGCCAAAGCGTGAAGAGTTGCAGAAAAGACTTGACATGTTACTTGAAGAGGCTGATAAAAAGAAAAACGAGGAATAATTTGTAAACGATGTATCAATGGCACAATACAATATCATTGCAGAACAGGAAGAATACACTGTAGTAAGTGAGTATGTTGCAGAGTATGGCAAGATTGATAGGTATCAGTCAGAGGCGAACCTGGAAAAGGCGTTCATCGACCTTCTGCAGGAGCAGGGATATGAATACCTCCCTATTCACACGGAGGCTGACTTGGTGCTGAACCTGAGACTCCAGCTGGAGAAACTCAATGACTACCATTTCACGGAGGGGGAGTGGGAACGCTTCTTCCGTGAGAACCTTGCCAACAAGAACGATGATATTGCGGCCAAGACGCAGAAGATACAGGAGGACTTCATACAGGTTCTGAGACGGGATACGGGGGAGAGCCGAAATATCTACCTCATCGACAGACAGAATATCCACAACAACTCTCTGCAGGTGATCAATCAGTACGAAAACCTCGCTCCCGGCCTCTCTGCAGAAGGCGAGGGGAGGTTGAACAGGTACGATGTCACGATCCTGGTCAATGGCATTCCTATGGTGCATGTGGAACTGAAAAGAAGGGGTGTCCAGCTGAAGGAGGCCTTCAACCAGATAAACCGCTATCAGAGGGACAGTTTCTGGGCAGGGTGCGGATTGTACGAGTATGTGCAGATCTTCGTCATCTCCAACGGTACCCACACCAAGTACTACTCCAACACGACCCGCAGCAACCACCTGAAGGAACAGGAGACGGGAGGCAGGAACAAATCCAAGAAGACCAGCAACTCCTTTGAGTTCTCCTCTTTCTGGGCCGACGGCAACAACAAGGTGATCAACGATCTGCTGGACTTCACCATGACGTTCTTCTCCAAGCACACCCTGCTGAGTGTACTCACCCGCTACTGTGTCTTCACCAGCGAACGGATGCTGATGGTGATGCGTCCCTATCAAATTGCAGCCACGGAACGCATCATACAGCGCATCAATGTGGCCAACAACTACAAGCTCTATGGCAGCATCGACGGGGGAGGCTATATCTGGCATACGACAGGCTCGGGAAAGACGCTCACCTCCTTCAAGACGGCACAGCTGGCATCGCGGCTACCCTATATCGACAAGGTGCTCTTCGTGGTGGATCGCAAAGATCTGGACTACCAGACGATGAAGGAGTACAACCGATTCGAGGAGGGAGCAGCCGATGGAAACACTTCCACAGCCGTGCTCCAACGGCAGCTGGAGAACCTTTGCGAGAACAAAATCATCGTCACCACGATCCAGAAACTCGCTATCTTTGTGCAGAAGAACAAGAACCATCCCGTGTTCCAGCAGCGGGTGGTGATCATCTTCGACGAGTGCCACCGAAGCAACTTCGGCGAGATGCACAACGCCATCACCAAGAACTTCAGGAAGTACCATCTGTTTGGATTCACGGGCACTCCCATCTTTGCACAGAATGCGGGCACGGGAGGCGATCTGAGGCTGAAGACCACGCAACAGGCCTTTGGCGACAAACTACACACCTACACCATCGTAGATGCCATCAACGACGAGAACGTGCTGCCCTTCCGCATCGACTATGTCAATACCATCAAGGAGAAGGAGGGCATCAAGGACATGCAGATACCTGCCATCGACAGAGAGAAGGCAATGGCATCGGCAGAGCGGATAGAGCAGGTGGTGAAATACATCCTCGACCACTATGAGCAGAAAACCAAGCGAAGCAGTTTCTACTCCTTCCGAGTGCTTGATGACATACACAAGGTGGCCTGTGCCAGGAAGGGAGCAGAGACGACAGAATACAAGACAGAGCAGAAGCTGAATGGTTTCAATGCCATGCTGGCCGTGGCCTCCATCCCCATGGCAAAGGCCTACTACAACGAGTTCAAGAGGCAGCAGGCCGACCTGCCACCTGCACAGCGGCTGAAGGTGGCTACCATCTACAGCTACGGAACCAACGAAGAGGAGGTGGATGGCATCCTGATAGAGGAGAATCCAGAAGATGCCACACGACTGGATCAGCAGTCGAGGGACTTCCTCGAAGGGGCTATCAGAGACTACAATCAACTGTTTGCCACCAACTACAGCACCGACTCTGACAAATTCCAGAACTACTACAAAGACCTCTCGCTGAGGATGAAGAACAGACAGGTGGATCTGCTCATCGTGGTGAACATGTTCCTCACTGGCTTTGATGCCACCACCATGAACACCCTGTTTGTGGATAAGAACCTGAAGCAGCACGGACTGATACAGGCCTTCTCCAGAACCAACCGAATACTCAACTCCGTGAAGACCTTCGGCAATATCGTCTGCTTCAGAAACCTTCAGCAGGAGACGGATGAAGCCATCGCCCTCTTTGGCGACAAGGATGCCAACTCCATCGTCATTCTCAAGGACTTCTGGTCGTACTACAATGGCTACGACACAGAGAGCGGGAAGCATTGCCTGGGCTACAGGGAATTGGTGGAACAGTTGCAGAGGGACTATCCCGAGGATCAGCCCATCCTGGGCGAGGAGGAAGAGAGGAAGTTTATCAGCCTCTATGGCAGCCTGCTCAAGTCCATCAATATCCTCTCCACCTTTGATCAGTTTGAGGACAGGAAGATACTCTCTGACCGCCAACTGCAGGACTACCAAAGCCACTACCTATACCTATATGACAAGTGGAGAAAGAAGCGGAAGGGCGACAAGGAAAACATCAACGATGACCTCATCTTCGAGACCGAACTCATCCGACAGGTGGAAATCAACATCGACTATATCCTCCTGCTCGTGCAGCAGTACCACGACAGCCACTGCATCGACAAGGAGATACTGGTAAACATTACAAAGGCCATAGGTGCCAGCCAACAGTTGAGAAGCAAGAAGGAACTGATCGAGGAATTCATCAGCGGAGTGAATGCCGAGACGGATGTGGAACAGAGTTGGAAAGAGTATATCGAGCGGAGGAAGGAACAGGATCTGGAGGAACTCATCGCGAGTGAGAACCTGAAGCCAGAGGAAACGGCCAACTTCATCGAGAGCAGTTTCCGTGACGGAGTGGTCCGAACCACAGGAACAGACATCGACAAAATTCTTCCTCCCATGTCCAGATTCGGAGGAGGGGGCGGCAGACAGGAGAAGAAAAAGGCCGTCATCGAGAAGATTCAGGCCTTCTTCGAGCGCTATTTCGGTTTGTAGGTAACGATAAAAAATTCTTGTCTATACGCGTGGATTTGTGGAAAAACACTATCTTTGCGGTGAAAATTATATTAAATAACAATTTTATCACGTAAAAAGAGTATGAAAAAGAAAATTTTGGCTTGTGGCCTCTGTCTTCTTGCGATGTGCTGCCTCTCCTGCACTTCCAACAAGGAATCGGATCTGTCGCAGTATGAGTACACGAATCCTCATGACCTGTTCGAGAAGGGAAATCTCGCAATGTTTATTCACTGGGGACCCTCCTCGCGCAACGGAGGTGTATGGAACGGTAAGACGTACTACGGCATCTCGGAATGGCTGATGTACACGGCCAATGTGTCGGCTCAGGATTACATCGATGCCGCACGCGAGTTCAATCCCTCGGAGTTTGATGCCCAGAAGATAGTGGATCTGGCCAAGGCCGTCGGTATGAAGTATATCGTCATCACGAGCAAGCATCATGATGGTTTTGCCATGTATCATTCGGAATGCAACCCATTCAATATCGTAGATCATACGAAGTTCGGCCGTGACCCTATCCAGGAATTGGCTGAATGCTGCCGCAAGAACGGGATTGGACTTGGCTTCTACTATTCGCACTGCATCGACTGGACCGCTCCTGGTGGTGTTGGCTCCAGGGCAAATGGTACGGAAGTGGTAGTAAACCACGAGAATGATGACAAGGTGCCCTACGAACAGAATGGAAGTACGGATACGCCCAGTGCTGACTTCCACACCTATTTCCGCGAGAAGTGCCTGCCTCAGGTAAACGAGATTACGACGAAGTATGGCGACCTGGTAATGGTATGGTTTGACTGCCCTGGTGGCATAAGCGACGAGGAGACACGCGAACTCTACAACCTGGTACACAAGAATCAGCCCAATGCCATGGTATCGAGCCGTATCGGATTGGGATATGGAGACTTTGAGTCGGGTGATGACATGGATATCCTGCCGAAGAATCAGGAAGGAATGTGGGAGAGCATCGACACGTCCAACGATTCGTGGGGCTATGCCGAGGCAGACCGCAGTTGGAAGTCACCCAAGGAGATGCTGATGCGTATGCTCTCGACCATCGCCCGCGGTGGTACGTATATGATCAACATCGGTCCTGATGGCAGAGGTCTGGTGCCAGAATTGTGTGCGCAAACACTGACCAATGCAGGTACCTGGATTCACCGCTATCCTCAGGTGGTGTATGATGTACAGGCTTCTCCCTGGACACAGCAACTGGCTTGGGGTGATGCCGTAAGACGTGGCAACAAGATCTATCTATTGGTATATGACTGGCCCGAGAGCCGTCAACTGGATTTGTACGGACTGAGCGCCAATATCAAGAGTGCTCGCCTGCTGAAGGGCAACAAGTCCTCGAAACTGAAATACAACACCGAGGGAGAATGGACGGAGATTCAGTTGCCTGTCGATGCTCCTGAGAAGTGGGTGAACGTGGTGGAACTGACCATGGACAGCGAGGAAATAGCTCAGGTAGAGGCTATCCCCCTAAGCAAGAATGCAGGATACAACCATATCTCGGGTATGCTGGCCAAGGGCGAGGGATGCGAGATCGTGAGACAACCCTTTGCAACCAAGTTCGGAGAATGGAACATCGAGCGTGTAGCGAAGAACCTGGCTGCTGGTGGCAAGATGACTTGGACATTGGCTGTGAAGGATCCCGGCTACTACAACGTGAAGATCCGCGTGAAGGGTGACAACGAACAGGCTATCTTCCATGTAACCACCGACGAAGGTTCTCATGCAGAGAACAGCCGTCTCGCTGTTATGACGTACGAATACCGTACAATCGGATGGGTGAAGTTCGAGACTCCAGGTATCCACACCGTGAGCGTGTCGATGCCGGAAGGTGGCAACGCCTCTACCGAGGTGGGTGGCCTCTCTATCCAACCTATTGAATTGGAACCTTAGCGACGTTCAATCCTGAAAGGCTTTTTCAGGTTTCCTAAGGAGAAGGTGACCTCGTCATTCTCGGAAGAAAAACGAGCGAGTGTTTTCTTGCCTTGTACGACTTGGTAATCGCCCTGAGGAAGTCCTTTCAAATGTATTCGTTGGATGGAGGACTCACAGCGCCGTTCGATGTAGAATTCAATCTGTGAGAGATCCTTGGACACAACAAAGGGGTGGTTCGAAGAAAGGCCGTTGCAGAGGAGCCTCATCTCGAACCTCCCCTTTTGTGGTATGGATACGTAGCGTCGTACTCCATCCAGGAGAGTCACTTCCCATCTGTCGGACTGGGATGTGAGGACACCACCGTATGCTATTTCTCCAAAGACAGGATCATCGACAAGGTAGCAGCCTGCTCCGTGTACACCTCCTGTAAATCCATGATCTATCTCTCCGTCGATTCTCCAAGAACCTCTGTGCAAGGGCATGTAGCCACCGAAATTCCTTCCGTCCTGGAATACGGAGAAGGACCATCCTGCAGCTCCGTCGTTCTTCTGTCCATGATACCAATATCCATAGTCGGAACTGGCATCTCCCGTATTCATCAGCGCCCACGACGAGAGGAGTGAATTGTAGCCATATCGTACCAGATCGGCTGGGGAATCGGAAAAGCGGACGGCATAGTCGAGCAGGGCTACGCCTCCCATCTGAGACATGTAATCCAGGTTGTGGCTCCTTGCCCAGGCTGCTCCGCAGTTGTAGTAGGCAGGTTCGTAGATACCTCGCAGAGTGAGGTTGGAGCGCAACTGATTCTCCATGAACTCAATCATGGGTTGGCGAGGGTATTCGGTGTAGGAGTACCAGCACTGACGATTCTTGTCGTACCAGAACTGCTCCTGTGGCACCATATCGCGAGTCAGGGCATATTCTCCCACATAATACGAACTCTCGAATGCCGTTCTATCCACAAACATCTCCGAGCCAAAAGGCCATTCTTCCTCGTAAATCATATAGGTGACCTTCTTCTCCCATTCACGACGTAGCTTGTCTGCCTCTGTCTGACGGCCATTCTCTTCGAGAGCAGCGATCAAGTCGAGGATGTAGCGTTCGTGGAAGTTTCCCTGTTTGTAAGCCCAGTCGCACCAACCATGGAAGGCCCATCTCTCTCCCATGTAGATGTTGTAGGGGACCTCGAAATAGGCGAGTGCCGTATGATAGGCTCTGTCCAAATATCCAGCCTTGTCCAGATAATGCACCAGGGAAGGATTGTCCCTTGCTATCAGATAGAGATTGTAGTAGATGGCGATGTGCGTCACGTAGTCGAAGGTTCTCCACATACGTTCCTTTCCCCATCCTCCTGAGTTGTAGCCTGCTATCTGACCAGAACGATTCTCGTACCAATTCTCACTTCCGTAGATACCCCACGGATACGGGTATTCCTTGTCCGTACGCTGAAGCTTTCCCCATACGAAATTCTCTTCGTAATATTCCAGGGAAGCAATTTCCTCTGCATTGGGATAAGCCACGTTCTTCTCGCTCTCGTAGATGGGTTTGCTGTTGGAAGGATCGTCACTTCCTCCCACGACAAATGGTTCGCGCAGATCTCCCATATCATCGGGGGAGAGCAACTTCTCCAACTTCATGTCGTAGATCGAGTAGAGACCGTTGTACCACTTTGTAGTGTCGGTATGTTGCTGATTCCTCATGATGAAGTCCGCACGTTTCTTGATGAGCGTCTCAATGTCTTCCGTGACAAAGAACTCCAGGCACATCATTCTCCCATCGCCATAGTCGAGAAAGATATTGTTCTCCCCCAACTTGTCGAAGGAAGCGGTAATCACGCTGAATCCCATAGAAGAGGCAACAGGCTCAGAGAGGGTGGTAGATGCTGGATACTGAGGCTCGAAGTGGTGGAAATCCTCTTTCGACCTCAGTGCAACCCTCACTTCCTGCCCGCGTGGAATCACCATTCCGGGAGCCACCCTGAAATTGACGCCTCCACCCTGGTACAAAGCCTCCTCGATATGTTTCTGTCCCTCTACGACGGAGAAGCGGAACGAGACGGAGAAGGACTCCTTGGGCTGTAGTGTCTTGGACGAGGACGGGATGCTCCACGTCTCGTCTGTCCTGTTGACAGAAGTGGAGGAGTAGAGATAGAACCAGTCGCCAGG
>DCHV01000057.1:1368-11673 GCA_002314945.1 Prevotellaceae bacterium UBA1743 | reverse complement strand
TTGTTGCTGACCGTGATGGTCCATTCGAGGCCACTGCCGTCAGCCTCGAATGTCTCGCTGACAGAGAGCGGATCATCCTGTGCCCATTGTATTGTCTTTTCATTGGAGAGACTGCCTTCACTATTCACATTGGTGGCAGAGACACTCTCTCCCCGATATTCATATTTCATCTGATACTCTCCCAGTACCTGATCCTTGTCTATCAGATTCCGGTCTTCCTGTATTTCATTCAGGATGAGGGTACTCAGGCCTCGATTTCCTACCTCCAATCGAACGTTCTCCACCGAAAAGGCAGACACTGAAAGCAAAGACATGAACAATGTCGCAAATACTTTTTTCATACGTTATGTTTCAAATAAAGGTGTTGAATTTATCACTATAACAAGACAAAGGTACTAATAACAATGAAAAAAGCAGTGAAAAGTGCCAAAAAATCCATTTATTAAAATAATATTTTATACTTTTGCAGAGAAATATAAAATGGCATTTTAATATTTATGGTAAATAAAACCCTACTCAAGCAAATTCTTCTCGACAATCGTCGAGAGATAGAAAGCTACAAGATTGTTCACAGGAATCTTGTTGTGGATGGTTTTAACTGTTATGTTTTCGTTGGCGTACGCAGGGCGGGTAAGTCTTTCGTTCTATACGAAAAGATGCAGCAATTGTTGAGTGAAGGACATGATTGGGACGAAATGCTATATCTGAGTTTTGAGGATGAGCGTTTGGTCGGTTTCACGTATGAAGATTTTAATGCCATACTGGAATGTCACATAGAAATGACTGGCAAAGATAATCCAATGTTGTTCCTTGACGAGCTTCATAATATTGATGGATGGGAGAAGTTTGCACGTCGTATGGCTGACAGTAAAAAAACAGTTTGGATTACTGGGTCGAATGCCAAGATGCTCTCCAAGGAGATAATGACTACACTTGGTGGACGTTATATCCCAATAGAGGTGTTTCCTTTCAGTTTCAAAGAGTTCCTACGCTCACGAGATATTCCATACGATGAGGAGACGTTGATGAGTACTACAGGTAAATCTCTGTTCCTCCGCGAATATGCGGAATATATGAATTGGGGTGGGCTACCAGAAAGTGTACATCTTCCGGTAAAGAGAAATTACTTGAGTTCTGTGTATCAGAAAATATATCTGGGTGATATTTGCACAAGAAACAAGATAGGCAATTCCAACCTTTTGCGTTTGATGATCAAGAAGATTGCAGAAAGCGTGAAACAACCATTGTCCTACTCCAGAGTCGCAAAAATCCTTTCAAGTGTTGGTGGAAAGATTAGCATACCTACAGCAAGCAGTTATATCGAATATTGTGAAGATGCATGGCTTATGCTTAGATTGCATAATGTCAGTGCAGCCTTTGCAGAACGCGAGACAAATAGTAAGTATTATTTCATAGACAACGGCTTGTTAAATCTTCTCTTGGTAGAACCGACAACGACTTTACTGGAAAATATTGTCGCTCTTTCTCTTTTCCGCAAATATGGAAATGACAAGGACAATGAACGCGTATTCTTCTACAATCAGAATGTAGAGGTCGATTTCTACGTACCAGAAGACGAACTTGCTATACAGGTTTCATATTCTATTGAGGCTGTTGATACGACTGAGAGACGAGAGGTGGAAGCATTGCAGAAGTTACCCAAGGCCTTATCATGTAAGCGAAGATATATAATCACATACGATGAAGAAAAAATTATCGAGGATGAATATGGAATAATTGAGGTAATTCCATGTTGGAAATGGTTGATTGATATAGAAAAAACGGAATAAGTGGACGATTTTATCCGTAAAAAAACGGAATAAGTGGATAAAAATATCTATAAAAATATGGAATAAGTGGATTTTCCCTCTTGTCTATATGAGGAAAATGACGTAATTTTGTCGCGATTTTCTAATGATATTGATATGCTTGAACGCAAATTCACTTCATTCCTGACAAACTTCCTCGTAGAAGAACCCAATAAGATTCTTCTTGTAAATGGTGCACGGCAGATCGGTAAGTCTTATCTTATCCGATATGTTGGTAGTAAACTATTTCCACATTTCATAGAAATCAATCTCAAGGAGGATATAGAAGGTGAAAAGGTATTTGCCGATGTTCATACAACAAACGACCTCTACATGCGGTTGAGTAATTATTATTCCGCTCCTTTAGGTGATAAGACAGATACGTTGGTCTTTCTGGATGAGATACAAAGTTATCCTCACTTGATGACAATGTTGAAATTTCTCAATCAGGAATCACGTTGTCGGTTTATCGCAAGTGGTTCTCAATTAGGTGTTGCCTTATCAGAAACGCCTTCTGTGCCGCTTGGAAGTGTGACGATAGAGCAAATGTATCCTCTCGACTTTGAGGAATTTCTTTGGGCCACAGGTGTAGGCAAGGAATGGATAGACAACATACGAGAATGTTTTCTTCACGGGAAGGCATTGGATGAGAGTACGCATACTATTCTGCTGAAGCGTTTCCAATACTACCTGCTTGTAGGAGGATTACCAGAAGCAATAAATAATTATCTGGCTGACAGAAATATGGTTCGTGTCAGGCAGACACATAGAGACATACACAATCTCTATCGCATTGACGCTTCGCAATATGATGAGGATCATAAACTAAAGATTCGCAAAATATACGACCTCATACCCAGCAATTTGGAAAACAAGAAGAAGCGTATCGTATATATGAGTATCGAGGGTAAGAAAGGAAAAACTTTTTCCGATTATGCGGACGAGTTTGAATATCTGACTAATTCGGGTGTTGCTCTGGAAGTGTCTGCCGTCAGTAATCCTCGTTTCCCTCTTGCAGAATCGGAACAAAAAAGATTGGTGAAGTTGTATCTCAATGATGTGGGCCTGCTGACGAACCTTCTTTATGATTTGAATGTGAATGCTGTATTGCAAGACATCAAGAGTATCAACCTTGGTACGGTGTACGAGTCGGTCGTTGCTCAGGAACTTGCAGCACACGGTTTCAAACTCCATTATTACGACAACAAGAAAAAGGGTGAGGTGGACTTTCTTGTGGATGATTATGATCATCTGACAGTGCTTCCCATAGAAATTAAGTCAGGAAAGGACTATACTGAGCATAGTGCTCTCACAAAGTTCCTTGAAACACCTGAATACGGTATTGATCACGCAATAGTCTTTTCCAATGAGCGGAAAATATTCAAGAAAAAAGGAGTAACCTATCTCCCTGTCTATTATTGTATGTTCCTCGGCAATAAGCCACAAGGCGAGGCTGTGATTCTCCCAGAATTAGAGTCTGTATGATATTTTCAGAGTGACAAGGAAACAACCAATAGCCGGAGAAAAATGAGCTAAAAGTTGCCGAATAGAATAAAATAGCTACTAATCGGCAGAATATATATACTCTTATTTTGCCGATTGATGTGCATAATTCCTGGCTATGGGCACAATTGCTTAGAACTGTTTTTGCCGAAAAAAGGGTGATTGCTTGTCTGTCTGCATTTCTTTCCT
This sequence comes from Prevotellaceae bacterium UBA1743, assembly GCA_002314945.1. GTDB lineage: Bacteria > Bacteroidota > Bacteroidia > Bacteroidales > Bacteroidaceae > Physcousia. Next base: position 8,173 of record DCHV01000057.1, on the reverse strand, counting down.
TATATTTGCATCAAATTTGGTAGGAAGACAAGGAGAATCGTCGGCTTTCCCCCTTGAAATACAGAAGAAATGACAAAATAAAATAATTCAAAATAAAGAGAAAAGATGAACAAGAGATTCAAGACTTTGGTGGCAGCAGCCTTGTTGGGAAGCGCTACCTGTATGGCGCAGTACGAGGAGAATGGTTACGCCCATAGTTACACGTCGGTGAACGGCTACATCGTACCTACGGATGAGGCTGTGCTGAAGAAACTGGACGCATGGCGCGACCTGAAATTCGGTGTAATCTTCCACTGGGGTATCTATGCAGTACCTGGTGTAGTGGAGTCGTGGTCACTCGTATCTGAGGACGAGAGTTGGGAATATGCACCTCGCCAGGAACGCAACCTTTCCTACGAGGAATACAAACAATGGTACTGGGGACTCAACAAAGTGTTCAACCCCACTAATTTCAATCCTGAGAAATGGGCTGACATCATGGAGAATGCTGGTATGAAATATCTGGTTTTCACCACAAAGCACCACGATGGTTTCTGTATGTTTGATTCGAAATATACGGATTACTCCATTGCCAAGGGTCCCTTTGCCAACAATCCCCGCCGCAATGTGGCCAAGGAAGTGTTCAACGCTTTCCGTGAGAAGGATTTCATGATTGGAGCCTATTTCTCCAAGCCTGACTGGCATTGTCCCTACTACTGGAATCCGATGTTGGCTACCGCTGACCGTATGCCCAACTACAACCGTGAGAAGCATCAAGACTGGTGGAAGAAGTATGTGGAATTTACACAGAACCAGTTGAACGAGTTGACGACCGACTATGGCAATATCGACATCCTGTGGCTCGATGGAGGTCAGATAGATGGTGGAGAAGTAGGTCTGGACGAGGTGTTGGTAGGTGCTCGTAAACGTAACCCAGGCCTCATCAGTGTGGATCGTGCACGTGGAAATCACAATGAGAACTATCAGACACCCGAAGGCCTTGTTCCACCCGAGCAACGCAACATCCCCTGGGAAACCTGTATGCCACTGGATGGATGGGGATGGAAATACAATCCTCAGTACAAATCTACCAGCCGTATCATCACATTGCTGATAGAGGTAGTAGCCAAAGGTGGTAACCTGTTGTTGGGAATCGGCCCTGATCCTATGGGCGAGATTGACGACCAAGCTCAGGAACGATTGAGTCAGGTAGGTGCATGGATGCAGAAGAACGGCAAGGCTATCTACAACACAGTGACGGCAGAACACTACAACGACGGACAGGTATGGTTCAATGCAGACAAGGACGGAAAGACCCTCTATGCACTCTATGCCCTGAACGAGGGAGAGCAACTGCCTGCTACTATCGAGTGGACGAAGAACATTCCCACAGGTAAGATGACGTTGCTGGCCAATGGCAAGCAGGTGAAGTACGAGGTGAAGGGTGACAAGGTGATTGTCACACTGCCCAAGAATCTGAAGGCAGAGTCCTTGGCCTTCTCCTTTACACAGAAGAAATGATTACACCCACAACCTACAATCTACTGACCAGTACCCGCGTCTTCTTTGGCGCGGGTAAACTGGATGTGTTGCATACCCTGTCCATGCCAGGCAAGAAAGCACTGGTGGTCATCAGCAATGGCAAGTCGGTTCGCGAGAATGGTGCCCTGGAGCGCACGTTGGGAGAATTACGTCAGGCTGGTGTGGAATACGAGATATTCGACGAGGTGCAGGCTAATCCCACCAAGGAGTGTGTAGAGACCGGCGCGCAAAAGGCTCTGGATAGCGGATGCGACTTCTTTGTAGCCCTCGGAGGAGGAAGCGTGCTGGATGCTACCAAGGTGATGTCGATGAATGCTACAAACCGAGGTGATCTGTGGGATTATGTGATGAGTGGAACAGGATTGCGCAAGCCAGTGACTCACACACCACTTCCCTGGATTGCCATCCCCACGACGGCTGGGACAGGCTCGGAAGTGGATGCAGCAGGTGTCATCACCAACCTTGCCACCAAGGAGAAATTAGGCATCTTCTCTGTCTTTGCTGAATATGCCATAGTAGATCCAGAACTGATGGTGAGCGTACCTCCACGATTTACCGTATTGCAGGGATTCGACGCTCTCTTCCATTCCTTGGAGGGACAGATATGCAAGACACGCAACATCTTCAGCGATATGATTCAGGAGGCTGCCATCACCAATGTGGCACGCTATCTGCCTGTGGCTTATCGAGATGGGAGTGATATGGAAGCTCGCAGTCGATTGGCCTTTGCCAGTACGATGTCGGGCTATTCGATGGTGGCAAGTACCTGCACAGGGGAACATTCCATAGAACACGCCCTCTCTGCCTATCACGAGGAACTGCCTCATGGAGCAGGACTCATCATGATCAGTCAGGCGTTCTTTGGCACTATCATCCGTAAGCATGTGGCCGACGAACGAATGGTGCGCATGGCCAAGTGGATGGGCAAGGAGGATGCCAAGGAACCAGAGGACTTCCTGCTCGCGTTAGGGGCTCTCCAACGTGAGTGTGATGTCGATAACCTCAGGATGAGCGACTATGGCATACGTCCCGAGGAGTTTGCAGACATGGCCACCAATGCACAGGTCGTGATGGAACGCCTCTGGAAACAGGATATCGAACCTCTCACTCACGAAGAGATAGTGAGGGTGCTGGAGGAGTCCTACAAGTAAGAACTTGTCTATACGAGAATACGTACAACGGCCTGTCTTTCCCAAAAAAGGACAGGCCGTTTTGAATAATGCCAGTATTTTTTGTGTAATTTTGCACCCCGAAACCGCATTGGAATGAAAAGAAGTACATTCTTATATCATGTGTTGGCCTTTGTCGTGGTGGCTATCTGGGGAGTGACGTTCATTTCCACCAAGGTACTCCTTGCTCATGGCCTTCATCCCACTCCTATCTTTGCCATTCGTTTCGCCATAGCCTACGCGGGAATGATATTGTTCTGCCTGATACACAGGACACGCCTGTTTGCACACTCCTGGGCAGATGAGGCTGTCTTCCTGTTATTGGGAGTAGTGGGCGGTTCTGCCTATTTCCTCACGGAGAACACAGCGCTCCGCTACACTCAGGCTTGCAATGTGTCCTTCATCGTGTGTAGTACCCCTTTGATCACAACCCTTCTCACCATTGCCTACAAGCGTTTGTTTCACGGATTCCTGTCGGAAGGATTGGAGGATGTGCGTGTGACACCTTCCCTGGTAATAGGAACGATTGTCACCTTTGTAGGTATGGGGTTGGTCATCTTCTCTGAGTCACAGTTCCATTTCTCAATCCGTGGTGACCTGTTGTCTGTGGGAGCAGCTATTACATGGGCACTCTATAGCATTTTGATGGGGCAGATGACAATGCGCTACGGCACTTTGTTGGCAACTCGTAAAGTGTTCTTCTATGGGCTTCTGACAATCGCTCCTCTGCTTATCTGGGGGGAGGGTAGTGTACAACATATCGACCCTCAGATATTCCTCGATAGGGAAGTGATATTCAATCTGCTTTTCCTGAGCGTGATAGCCTCGTTGGTGTGCTTTGTATGCTGGAATGTGGTGATGGCTCGTATAGGGAATGTCACATCTACCAACTATGTGTACCTCAACCCCTTCTTTACCTTGGTTGCTGGTGTACTTCTGTTGGGAGAACGGATGACATTTCTCTCGGCGATAGGTTCGGTCGCTATAGTGGCAGGTGTCGTGTTGGCAGGACGCAGAATCTGAGGAAGCCTCTCTACTGGATGAAACCATCCTTCTCTGTCAGACATCCTGTCATCTGTATCTGTGCCTTTGGATTAAGTTGGGAGATGGGATTCTCGGCCGAATAACCCTGCATACGACATCCGCACATACTTACTGTGAGAGGTTGGTCGCCTCGTATCGTGATGAAATCGTAGCATTTGCCGAGGGTCGTCAATGCTCCGTTTTCTCCCGAGAAACATTCTACGTTACTCAGAGCCGTATGCCCTGTCCCTTCTACGATGATGGGGTGGATGTCCTCCAACCGTTCACCTACGTTGGCAATGATAGAGCCTTGTGCTATCTGCCAGTTGCGATTCTTGGTATTCGTACCTTTCTTGTAGAGTCCCGTATTCACGCAATCCAGATTGAAATTGGTAAGTTGGCCGTAGGTCTCATCCCCTAAATAGATGCCTCCATATACTCCGAAAGTGAAAAGATCCATCATTTGGGCATTGTCGGTATGGTCAATCCAGTAAGTGAAAGTATGTCGGCTCACTACCGAGTCAATCACTTGACGGCTGAAGGAACGTCCAAAGAGTCGCATGTTGGCTGGGTTTACATGGCAATGCAGGATGCGTGGGATGTCGTAACATTTGTCGATGGCGATGAATTCTCCACTCAAGGGATATCCGTAACAATGCTCGAAAAGAATCTGTTCACAGATGTTCTGTGCGCCTGAACGAAAGTCCATAGCCATGTATTCACCATAGAAAGTGAGGCAGGAGAGGGTGACACCCTCTACCACCGACTCCTGCGACATCTGGATAGTAGGTTTGTAGGGTATGATTTTGTCTGCATCATTCCAGGCTTGTTGGGGGTAATAGAATTGGATGCCTCGGATCTGTGTGGAAGATTCCACGGTGATAAAAGGTTGTATAGTGTCGGTAATCAGGAAAAGTGAACCTACGGGATGTGTCCCGTCTGCACTACTTGTTCCACGTCCAGTAGGGCCATGTACACCCAGCAGAGAAACGTTTTTGCGCAGGATAAGTCCAGTGGCTATGGGATAGCCCTCTTCACAAGGATCTATGTATAGAGCACCTCCTATGGGTGAGAGACGGTCGATGGCTTCTTGCAGTTTTGAACGGTTCTCTTCAGGGGTGTTGGTGGGTGAAATACCACAGGACAGGATAGAGACGGCCGATTGTGCTTGGACGCACAAGGCAAGAAGGAATCCGACTACACAAACAGTCAGTCGGGGAGTTCTGTTTTTTGAAATAGTAGTCATAAAATCAGTAGATATCTGTGGGTGAACTTTGTGAAATGTCAGGTTTTTCTTTTATGAGTGAAGACAATGCATCGGGTGAGAGGTCTCCCTGTGGTGAAAAAGAGGGAGATAGCATGTAGCATTCGAGGCTGTATAAGAGTTGGCGGACTTCAGGACTTTCTGCTCCCTCGGAAAGCAAGTCGATGGAAGAGAACAGAAGGGAACCTTTTCCACATTTTGCTTCGAAAACCAAGGCCAGTTGCCGGTTGTTGGCAAAGTTGTCCACTTCTTCCACGAGAGGCGTGATGCCTGACAAAGAGTCTGTAACTATCACCGTAGCACGTTTTGCCAACCGCCACCATTGCCAGTTACTCCATTTCTCGGTAGGGAACTTGCTCAGGGCTGGATGCTCCGGATTGCACAGGACTCCCATGGTACCAGCTTGTTTGGGGAAATGGACAGGACTCCAGAATACGGGAAGGAATTTCCCTTCGAGACCTTCAATTGAACCCAAACGAGGTGAAAGCAACACCTTTTCTCCCTGTTCCAGCAGAGCAATAGCTTCCTTGGTATCGTGTGTCGCGTGTATGCCCTGAGGCAAAGTTACAGGTGGATATACCCAGATGTTCCATTCGTTGTGATAGGAGGTATCGTCTATCGTGAGTCCGATCGTGAATTGTCCGGCTTGGCTGATGTTCGAGAGCGGGACGGAAATGGAACCTATTGCAGATACATTGCCCGAGGGAATCTCCTCGGTAGGAATTGTGCCTTCCGATATTATGTTTCCGTTGGTATCTGACATGTGCCACGACACGGTCTTTCCCTTGAGGGATTCTTCCGTATAATTGGCCACTTGTATCATGCCTGTGAAAGTCTCATCGTTCCTCCATACGGCCTTCTCAAAGTTGGCCAGAGGTACTACAGGAGCACAGAATTGGCGGAACCATTCGGCTTCCACCACGTGCTTGGAATCCCAGAACGAATTGACGAGTCCTACGAGAGCGGTACTCTGTCCTGGGAAATCCTGTAATCCGAGCAACTGGTAGCCGCTGAATCCCTGGGTCTTCATGGCGCGTTCACATTCTTCCTTGTACAGGATGGCGGCAAGTCGTCCCGAGGCGTGAAGCCAGTCTTCGGCCTTGTCGAGAAGACCTTTTTTCTCCAGGTCGTCCCGGATACCCATTAGGTTGAGCGGTAGGAGCGAACCCGTGTATTTGTCTATTTCCTTCATGTCGGGATAGACGGCATACTGGCCTATCTCATGCGAGATGAGGGGTACTGTCAGACATCCCATGGAAGCATCATAGTTCTTGTTGAACGAAGGGGGTTGCTCGTCGAACACACCTTGTCCTCTCACCCATCCGTTGTCCGTCCACTGGGTTACATAGTATTCGTCTTCCGGTTCATTCTTACCCCCATGCCCAGGTTCGAAGGTGAAGGAGGTCGTGATGTAGAGATGCCGGCGGTCTCTCTGCTTCATCTTTGCTACCAGCCCGTTCAGGAACTGGAAGTCGTACATGAGCTCGTTGCCGCAACTGAGCATACACAACGAGGGGTGATTGCCGTAATGGCGCACGATGCGTTCGTATTCCTCCTCCATAAACCGGAACACGGCAGGATCGTCTCCAATCCTCAGTGACCACACAGGTAGTTCCACGCTCAGATAGAGCCCCAGGCGATCTGCTACACGGAAAGCTGCATCTGGCGGACACCACGAGTGGAAACGCAGATGGTTGAGTCCCCATTCCTTGGCAGTACCCATCACCTTTTCCCATCCTGCTTCGTCGGTAGGAGGATTTCCTGTAAGTGGGAAGATGCAACATTCCAGTGTCCCTCTAAGGAAAACAGGTTTCCCATTGACACATAG
>DCHV01000057.1:0-1295 GCA_002314945.1 Prevotellaceae bacterium UBA1743 | reverse complement strand
CCTGCCACCTCGATGGTGTGCAGCTCTGGATGGAACTCATTCCATTCCCCTACGTTATCTGGCAATTGAATAGTGGCGATTGTCTTCCCGTCCTTCTGCTCGGATGAAAGCACGTCAACTCTCTTCCCGTCCAATGAATAGGCAAGTTCCTCACGTATGGTTCCTTGCTGGTAGGTATGTATCGCAATCTGTCTTTTCTTCACGTCGGGATACACCTCCACACGCTCTATTTCCGTTTCAGGTACTACGGACAGGGTCATCTCTCCAAGTACCCCATTCCATATCACCTGAGTCTCGTTGGTGTAGGCATGACCCTGTTCCCTGTCTGAGATTTCCATCATCTTGCGGTTGTCGATATGCAATTCCATCGTGTGCTTGCCCTCCGTCAGTCCTTCAGAAATCAGGTGACAATGGGGGGTGACAAGGCTCAACTCGGGCGTTCCCATCTCCTTTCCGTCCACATACAGGGTGCTTTTCCAGAGTACACGTTCCAGGACGAGACGCAGAGGCTTTCCTGCCATCTGTGCAGGAATCTGAATCTCTTTGGTATAAACAGCCTCTCCCATAAAAGAGTGCTTGCGTGTGAGATGCAGAATCTGTGGTTTAGTCAACCCTGGTGTTAGCGTGTTGGCAGTACCAATACCCGCCTGATCGGTAGTGCCAGGTAGTTGGATAGTGCAGGGATTTTGTTGGCAACTGTCCAAGGAAACCATCCATTGGCCGCTCACATCCAAACTGTCTTTCGGTCTCCTTTGACAAGAGGAAAATCCAATCAAAGCGGACAGCATGATGGAAATAGTAAGAGAAATACGCATTATTATATACAAATTATCAGGTTCTGGCTGCAAATATATAAAGAATTTCGAAAAGTGGAGTCACCTGAAATTTCTTGTGTGAGATTATCCAACGATTTTGCATAATCTGAACACACAGAAAGGCAAATCACGAATCACTGGAAAAAGTGTGTGTCGATTAGCCTGCATTATTCATACTATTCCGTTACGAAAGAGCTAAATGGTTGTGCATCAGCCCAAGCGCAGCGATGACGATGCAGAATGTAGTAACCCCTACTTTCAAAGAGGAAGAGCGAGCATTAGGCTGAGGTGCTGCCGGTTAGATCTTGCAGTAGGAAGTAGTATGAATAATTCAGGTTAGATTATACAATCAAAATAAGTAAGCCTCTCCCCAGTCCTCTCCTAAAGGAAAGGGGGTAAGCCTTTGCCAAGTTCAGGTAGAATCCTTCTCCTGTTCTTAGAGTTAACCCAAGTTAATCCATCGGATATAGAGCAAATACC
>DCHV01000038.1:4986-17592 GCA_002314945.1 Prevotellaceae bacterium UBA1743 | reverse complement strand
ATTTTTAAGTTAGAATATACAAATACGAAATGTTAATTCTATTTTTAGAAAAATATTCGTTTTGTTCTTTTGCAATCAAAAATAAAGTGGTATACTTGCATCGTCGTACATTAAAAATGTCGGCAGGTGTGTATTGAAAATCATCTCATCTATCGAATCCTGGTAAGATTCTAAACTGTAGGGATGATGGGCAATAGCACCCATAATTGTTGTATATTCAATCCCCAGAGGGATGGTATATGCTAACTGTGTGGGTCTATTGTTTTCTGACCTACAGTGAGGCATTACCAGGAGCCTGATAGAGGGTGAGGAAACACTATGGTTCCCACACCTTTTTTGTATAATATTGTTTTATGCCAAGAGGAACTATTGGTAAAAGTAAATATTGTGGCTATTATTAAATGTCAAGAATGTGGGGCTGAAATTTCAGACAAGGCGAAAGCATGTCCCAAATGTGGCTATCCCATGGGAGTAAGAGAAGTCCCTGTCTCATCTCCCCAGTTTATTGTTTCACCACCTCAACAACCGAACGAAACTGTAGTTGTAGTTGGAAACCAATCTAATGGGCTTGCAACTGCTGGTTTCGTCATGTCTATACTTGGTCTCGTTTTAGGATGGATTCCTGTTGTTGGCTGGTTTATTTGGTTTTTAGGTTTTGTCCTATGTTTTTTTGGATTGTTTTACTCCCCTCGCGGAATGGCAATAGTAGGACTTGTCATTACGTTTATCGACGTTATCATTTTTTCTTCATTTGTCGGTTTAATAGTATCTGCATTAAGTGAATTGTTTCCTGTATTAAATACATTATTCCCTTAATGTCCCCCCTGTTGCGACTTACTTTATGTAATCCGTCATTCTGTCCGCCAATGTAAGTGGGAGATTCAGCAGACCATCCCGATACTGAAGGTTACGCAATGACATTCGGACTGCAAACTCCGTCTCATTCTTCCAGATTGAACATACTCAAAAAACAAGGCGTATCTATCAAAAATGTGTAAAATCACACATGCTACCTTGTAGATTCTTGTGTAATCTATGGGAATATTCTATCTTTGCACGTGATATTCATGATAGGATATCACGACGAACAATAGACTTGGCTCATAATCAGTTCTCGAAATGAAATTTGTATATTTGCTTTCCTTCCTCGGCATGTTCCTCTGCTCGGCTGGTTCCTATGCCCGGGGTGTGCGGAACTTTACTCCGGAGGAGGCGTCCTCGTCCGGGGCGGGCGAGGCTGTCGAGCTCGGCCTGTCGGTAAAGTGGGCTTCGTGCAACATAGGTGCTTCTGCGCCCGAGGAGTATGGCGACTACTTTGCCTGGGGCGAGACGAAACCGAAATCGTGCTACGACTGGAATACGTATTTCGTTTCTGCCAGCGGAGGTTCCTTGCTCTTGGAGAAATACAACAACCGGGGAGGTAAGAAGCTGCTTGAACCGGAGGATGATGCCGCTACGGCCAACTGGGGAGGCACGTGGCGTATGCCGACCTACGCAGAGCTGAGGGAGTTGCTCACGAAGTGCACGTGGACGTTGACCGTCCAGAAGGGTACAAGAGGCTACAGGGTGTCTTCCAGGACAAATGGGAATTCCATCTTCCTGCCTGCCGCCGGTGGATGGTGGGGAGATGCGCTCGATGGCGCGGGTACGTATGGCTGCTGCTGGTCGAGCTCGCTCGAGGAGCATGGCGAGAACTTTGCCTATGGCATGTACTTCCTTGGCGGTATCCGATACTGGGATTCCTATGCCTATCGCCCTTTCTTCGGCCGGTCTGTACGTGCTGTGTGTCCGTAGCGAGGGATGAAGTACACACCTGCGTGTGTGAATTTTTTCAAAAAAAAAGGCGGATTGTTTGTGAAATGAGAAAAAAAGTGTACTTTTGGAAAGTTTTAATCACTTTTGTAACAAAAATAAATGAATTAAGCGTATGAAAGACTTGAAAATGTACATCAACGGTAAGTTCGTTGAGAGTAGCAATGGTAAGTGGATTGACGTACTGAATCCTTCTACAGAGGAGGTTTGCAGCCGTCAGCCCGAGGGTACAATAGAGGATGTGGAAACTGCTTTGGATGCAGCAAAGGCAGCACAGAAGGAGTGGGCCAAGGTGCCTGCCTGCGAGCGTGCCGGATACCTGAAGAAGATAGCAACAGGCGTACGCGCACGTCAGGATGAGTTTGTGGAAATCATCATGCGCGAACAGGGAAAGACTCGCAACTGGGCTACCATCGAGGTGGTTGTTACCGCCGAGTACTTTGATTATATGGCAAGTTTCGCTCGTCATATCGAGGGCGAAATCATCCAGAGTGACAACCGTAACGAGAGCATCCTGCTGAGCAAGAAGCCTATCGGCGTGGTTGCTGGTATCCTGCCCTGGAACTTCCCCTTCTTCCTGATTGCACGCAAGGCTGCAGCTGCCCTGATAGCAGGTTGCTCCATCGTGATAAAGCCGAGCCAGTTGACTCCCGAGAACTGTACCGAGTTTGCCAAGGTGGTGGACGAGGTGGGTCTTCCCGCTGGTCTGTTCAACGTGGTGACGGGCAAGGGTAGCGTGATAGGTAACGCCCTGGCTGGTAGTCCCAAGATTGATATCGTGAGTGTGACAGGTAGCGTGGGTGCCGGAGAGAGCATCATGAAGGCTGCTGCCAACAATATCACCAAGGTTTCCCTGGAATTGGGTGGCAAGGCTCCTGTTATCGTATTCCCCGATGCCGACCTGGATTTGGCAGCTCAGGCTATTCTGGACAGCCGTATCGGCAACAATGGCCAGATTTGCAACAACGCGGAGCGTCTGTATATCCACAAGGATGTGAAGGAGGCTCTGACCGCCAAACTGCTGGAGAAGTTCAAGGCTGTAAAGGTGGGCGACCCCTTCTCGGGCGATGTCGATATGGGTCCGCTGGTAGAACAGCGTGCTCTGGAGAGCGTAGAGGCCAAGGTGGCCAAGGCAGTTGCCCAGGGTGCCAAGGTGCTCTGTGGTGGTAGCCGCATAGGCAACAAGGGCTATTTCTATCCCGCTACGTTGCTGGACAACTGTACGCAGGACATGGATATCATTCACGAGGAGACCTTTGGTCCCGTACTGCCCATCATCGAGTTTGAGGATGCCGACCAGGTACTGGCATGGGCCAATGACTGCGAGTATGGTTTGGCAAGCAGTATATTCACCAACGACATCAACCTGATTGCACGCTTCTGCCGCGAACTGGAGTTTGGTGAGACCTACGTGAACCGTTTTCACTTCGAGACTATCCAGGGCTTCCATGCAGGTGTGAAGAAGAGTGGTATCGGTGGTGCTGACGGTAAGCATGGCGTGGAGGAATACCTCTCGACCCATGTGACTTACCTGCAGACAAAATAAGTGAACTGACTGATGGATTACCCGCTTCTCCATGTCCTGCACAGGGATGTGGAGAAGCAATTTTGTTTAAGATACATGAAGATAGGATTGTTCGTGCCTTGCTATGTGGATGCTCTCTACCCCGAGGTGGGAGTGGCTACCTACAAACTGCTGAGGCACTATGGATTGGATGTGGATTACCCCGAGAAGCAGACATGCTGCGGACAGCCTATGGGCAACGCAGGCTTCCAGACTATGGCACATCAGCTGGTAGAGAACTACGATGCTCTATTTCAGAAATACGACTATGTGGTGGCTCCCTCGGCCAGTTGTGCCGCATACGTGAGATTCTTCCATCCCGACATCACGAATCATGCGTGCAAGGCTGCAGCTAAGACGATGGATGTGGTGGAATTCCTGCACGATGTGCTCAAGGTGGATAAGGTGCCTGGACGCTTCCCTCACAAGGTGAGTGTACACAACAGTTGTCACGGAGTGAGGGAGTTGGGCTTGTCTTCTCCCTCGGAACGCAACATAGCCCCCTTCTCGAAAATCAAGGATTTGCTGGGTCTGGTGGAAGGCATCACGGTAATGGAACCGGAGAGGCCTGACGAATGCTGTGGCTTTGGCGGTATGTTCTCGGTAGAGGAACCTGATGTATCGACACGCATGGGTACCGAGAAGGTGAATCGTCACATCGCCACAGGTGCCGAATATGTGACGGGACCCGACTCTTCGTGCCTGATGCACATGCAGGGTGTGGCCAAGAGACAGGGACTGCCCATCAAGTTTATTCATATAGTGGAAATTTTAGCAGCAGGATTATGAGTACGAAACATTCTTTGGCAGCAGAAAAGTTCATCCAGGATAGCAATCGCGTGACGCGTCATGACCAGACCTTCTGGAGCGTGAGGGCCAAACGTGACGCTCAGGCACACGACTTGAGCGAGTGGGAGGACCTGCGCGAGGCTGCAAGCCAGATAAAGAAACATACGGTAACCCATCTGGCTGACTACCTGCAGAAATTCGAGGAGAATGCCACACGAAATGGCGTGCATGTACATTGGGCCAAGGATGCCGCAGAGTATAATGATATCGTGATGCAGATACTTACCGAACATCAGGTACACAAGGTGGTGAAAAGTAAGTCGATGCTGACAGAGGAATGCCATCTGAACGAGCATCTGGAAAAGCATGGTATCGAGGTGGTGGAGACCGATTTGGGCGAGCGTATCCTGCAGATGATGAAACTGGCTCCGAGCCATATCGTGATGCCTGCCATACACATCACACGTGAACAGGTGGGCCATTGCTTCGAAGAGCAGATTCAATCCGAGAAGGGAAACTACGACCCTACCTATCTGACCCGTTGCGCACGCTATCATCTGAGGGATAACTTCATGACGGCTGAGTGTGGCATGACGGGTGCGAACTTCGGTATTGCTGAAACGGGCGACGTGGTGGTATGTACCAACGAGGGTAATGCCGATATGAGTACCAGCGTACCCAAACTGCATATCGTGTCGATGGGATTGGAGAAACTTATCCCCAACTACGAGGCAATGGGCGTGTTCCATCGTCTGTTGGCTCGTTGTGGTACAGGTCAGGCCACTACCGTATATACCTCGCATTTCCGCAAACCGCGACCCGGAGGAGAGATGCATATCATACTGGTGGACAATGGCCGTAGTAGCATCCTGGGTGATGAGGAACATTGGCAGACGCTCAAGTGTATGCGTTGTGGCGCTTGTATGAACACTTGTCCCGTATATCGCCGTAGTGGTGGCTATAGCTATACCTACTTCATACCAGGGCCCATCGGTATCAATCTGGGTATGCTGAAGGACCGAAACGCCAACTACCATAATGTATCGGCTTGCACCCTGTGTTGCTCGTGCGATAACGTGTGTCCTGTCAAGGTTGACCTCTCTACGCAGATTTACCGCTGGAGGCAACGTCTGGATAGTTGGGGAAAAGCCAATTCGATGAAGAAGGCTATGTCGAAGGGTATGAAACTGATGTTTGAGCATCCCGCTCTGTATGGCACAGCCTTGAAGATGGCACCTATGGCCAATATCTTGCCGCGATGGATGACAAACGTACGTATGAACGCATGGGCCAAGGGACATGAGATGCCTGAGTTTGCCAAGAAATCTTTCCATGCACAATGGAAGGACCTGAAGAAAGGAGGACAGAAATGAGTACGAAGGAAGAGATACTAAATCGGTTGCGTGCTAATGTGCGCGAGACATACGATATGCCCGACCTTGGCTTTGCCAAGACGACACACGACGACCCTGTGGCCAAGTTTATCGAGACAGCTACCACCACGGCAGGTGCACGATTGATAGAGGTGAAGCCCGAAGATGACCTGAACGAACTGATACGCCAAGCCTATCCCGAGGCAAAGGTGGTGAGCAGTAACGTTCCAGGCATACGTGCCGACCGCAACCCGGATGAGGTGGCTTGTGCACAGGACTTGGATGGTACGGACGTAGGTGTGATAAAAGGTGAGGTGGCATGTGCCGAGAATGCTTGCGTGTGGATTCCCCAGACGATGAAGGAGAAGGCAATATGCTTTATTGCTGAATATCTGGTGCTAATAGTGTCTAAAAAGAATATCGTGAGCAATATGCATGAGGCATACGAACGCATACAGTTCAATGACTACGGATTCGGAACTTTCATCAGCGGACCTTCCAAGACGGCAGATATCGAACAGTCGTTGGTTTATGGAGCACAAGCGGCAAGAGGTATGACCATATTGCTGACAGAGTAGCAAAAAATAGAACGAAGAAAATTGATTTCAATAGACAATCTTTCAGTAGAATTCAGTTCACGCCCACTTTTTGCGGGCGTGAACTATGTTATCAACGACAAGGACCGTATTGCCTTGGTGGGCAAGAATGGGGCAGGGAAGAGCACGATGCTGAAAATCATAGCCGGACTTCAGCAACCCTCGGGCGGTAGTGTCTCTGTACCACGAGAGGCGACGATTGCCTACCTGCCTCAGGTAATGGTGTTGAGTGATAGTCGTACCGTGAGGGAAGAGGCAGAACAGGCTTTTGCGCACATTCACGAGACGGAAGCACGACTGAACCGAATGAACGAAGAACTGGCTCAGCGTACCGATTACGAAAGCGAAGGGTATATGGCGCTGGTGGAGCAGTTTGCACACGAGAATGAACGCTTCCAGATGATGGGTGGGATGAACTACCAATCGGAACTGGAACGTACCTTGCAGGGATTGGGTTTCCAACGCTCTGATTTCGACCGTCCCACAAGTGAGTTCAGCGGAGGATGGCGTATGCGTATCGAATTGGCAAAACTGCTGTTGCAGACTCCTGATGTGCTCTTGCTGGACGAACCGACCAACCATCTGGATATAGAAAGCATACGATGGCTGGAGCAGTTCCTTGCCACACGCGCAAATGCAGTTGTCCTGGTGAGTCACGACCGTGCCTTTATCAATAACGTGACGAATCGTACGTTGGAAATCTCATGTGGACGCATTACCGACTACAAAGTGAAGTATGATGAGTATGTGGTACTTAGGGCAGAACGTCGCGAACAGCAACTCAGAGCATACGAGAATCAGCAGAAGGAGATAGCCGACATTAAGGATTTTATTGAGCGTTTCCGCTACAAGGCTACCAAGGCCGTTCAGGTGCAGAGCCGCATAAAACAATTGGAGCGCATCATACCTATAGAGGTGGACGATGTGGATAATAGTGCCTTGCATCTGAAATTCACATGTAGCGTGCGAAGTGGCGATTATCCAGTCATTTGTGACTCTGCCAAGTGGCAGTACCGCAGCGAGGCTACGGGCAAACTCTACGAGCCTGTTTTCTCCGGGGTGGACCTTACGATACGACGGGGCGAGAAGGTTGCTTTCGTGGGACGAAATGGTGAGGGTAAATCTACGATGGTGAAACTCATCATGTCTGCCTATGGAACTGCAGCCGAGGGCGAAGGTTCAGGATGCAAGATTGGCCATAATGTGCAGATAGGTTATTTTGCCCAGAATCAGGCACAATTGCTTGACGGGGAGCTGACCGTATTCGATACTATCGACAGAGTTGCCAAAGGCGACATCCGACTGAAAATACGTGACATCTTAGGCGCGTTCATGTTTGGAGGTGAAGCCTCGGATAAAAAGGTGAAATTCCTTTCCGGAGGTGAACGCACGCGATTGGCCATGATAAAGTTGTTGTTGGAACCTGTCAACTTTTTGATTTTGGACGAACCGACCAATCACTTGGATATGCGCAGCAAGGATGTCCTGAAGGCTGCCATACGGGATTTTGATGGTACTGTGATAGTCGTGAGCCACGACCGTGAGTTCCTCGATGGTCTTGTAAGTAAAGTATATGCTTTTGCGCAAGGGAAGGTGCGCGAGCATTTGGGCGGCATTTACGATTGGCTGAAACAACTGGATGCAGAACGTGATGCTGTTTCTGGTGCTCAACTTTCTATTAGAAATGCCTCTGCGGAGAATGCAAAATCAACAGACATGCCAGAATCTGCCCCTTCCAAGAAGGAATCTGCTTTGTCGTACGAGGAGCAAAAGGCAAAGGCCCGGAAACAGAAGAAACTGGAGAAGGCTCTACAGGAGGCAGAGCAAAGGGTGAGTGAACTGGAGGCTGCTATCCAGATTGTGGAAGCTCGGATGTCCACTCCGGAAGGAAGTCTGGACACTACGCTCTATGATAAACATGCCCGATTGAAAAAACAGCTTTCGGAAGCGGAAGAAGAATGGGAAAACGCCTATATGGAATATAATTCATAAGATTATGCCATTAAGATTACCAGATACATTACCAGCTATTGAGCTACTGAAGAAGGAGAATATCTTCGTGATGGACTCCTCTCGTGCTTCGCATCAGGACATACGTCCGTTACGTATTGTCATTCTTAATCTGATGCCCTTGAAGATAACAACCGAGACGGACTTGATTCGTCTCCTTTCCAATACCCCGCTACAGCTGGAAATCCATCTGATGAAGGTGAAGGCGCATACCAGCAAAAACACACCTGTGGAACACATGCAAGCCTTTTATCGCGATTTCGAGGAAATGCGAAATGAGAAATTCGATGGCATGATTATCACGGGGGCTCCCGTGGAGCATCTTGATTACCCCGAGGTGTCCTATTGGAAGGAGATGACAGAGATTTTTTCCTGGGCACGCAATCATGTGACAAGTACCCTATATATCTGTTGGGCAGCACAAGCTGGTTTGTACTATCACTATGGTGTGCCCAAGTATCCTTTGCCCGAGAAAATGTTCGGAGTATTCCCTCAGGTACCGCTTAGTCCTCGGCTACCCATCTTCCGAGGATTTGACGATGTGTTCCAAATGCCACATAGTCGGCATACCGAGATTCGCAAGGAAGATGTGGAACGGGTGCCTGGATTGACGGTTATAGCAGAAGGAAAGGAAAAAGGTGGTGTCTCAATGGTGATGGCTCGGCAAGGAAGGGAGATTTTCATCACAGGACACTCTGAATATTCTCCCATGACGCTTGATGCGGAATACCGTCGAGACTTGTCGAAGGGACTTCCTATTCATGTTCCTGAACACTACTATATTGACGACAATCCCGAAAAGGGACCTTTGGTGTCCTGGCGCGGACATGGCAATCTGCTCTTTACCAACTGGCTGAACTATTACGTATATCAAGAGACACCATACGATATCAATGACATCCATTGAATTGCTTAGTCCTGCCCGAAACCTGGAATGCGGCATAGCGGCTATTGACCATGGAGCTGATGCTGTATATCTGGGTGCAGAACGTTTTGGCGCACGAGCTGCTGCAGGAAATTCGGAGGAGGACATAGATACCCTCTGCAAGTATGCCCATCAATATGGTGCTCGGGTATATGTGACGGTAAATACGTTGTTGTATGATGACGAACTGGAGGCGACGCGTGAACTCGTGTGGAGATTGTATCGTGTTGGGGTGGATGCCTTGATAGTGCAGGACGTGGCTCTGCTAAAGATGGATTTACCTCCTATCGAACTCCATGCCAGCACACAGATGGACAACCGTTCTCCCGAAAAGGCACGTTGGTTGCAGTCTATGGGATTTAGCCAGATGGTGCTTGCCCGTGAATTGTCGTTGGATGAGATACGTGCCATTCATCAGGAAGTTCCCGATATGCCGTTGGAAGCATTTGTGCATGGAGCTTTGTGTGTTTCGTATAGTGGACGTTGTAATGCCTCTCAGTACTGTTTTCGTCGTTCGGCAAATAGGGGAGAGTGTGCGCAGTTCTGCCGTTTGCGCTTCTCGTTGGCAGATGCCGATGGCAATTTCATCCTCCGTGACCGTTATCTGCTCTCTCTGAAAGATATGAATAGGACAGAATCTCTGGAAGAGATGATGGATGCAGGTGTACGTTCTTTCAAGATAGAGGGTAGATTGAAGGATGTGTCCTACGTAAAAAATGTGACGGCTTGGTATAGAAAACATATTGATGCTATCCTGAAACGACGGCCGGAATATGTGCGTGCCTCCTTAGGTCACGAAACATACACATTCGAGCCGGATCCTTCACGCAGTTTCTCGCGTGGCTTCACTTCCTATTTTCTGAAAGGACGCACCCCCGATATTACCTCATGGGATACTCCCAAGAGTATAGGACAAATGGTGGGCGTAGTGAAAGATGTACGTCGCGATTGTATCGTGGTGGCAAGTACCTCCTCATTCGCAAATGGTGATGGTTTCTGTTATCTGGACGCACAAGGAACACTCTGTGGATTTCGTGCTTCGCGCGTGGAGGGAAATCATCTGTATCCCGACCGAATGCCGCAGATAACTCCCCGTACGCCACTCTATCGCAACCAAGATCAGCAATGGGAACGTATCTTGAACCGTCCCTCTGCCGAAAGACGTATTCATGCCTCGTGGCGTATGGAAGAAATAGCAGATGGTTTTACGCTTACCTTCTATCGTGAAGATGGTTATGTGTGTTCAAAATCCTTTGTTTATGAGCATCAGTTAGCACGTACGGATCAAAGTGAGGGCATCCGACAGCAATTGTCGCGCATGGGTGATACCGTGTATGAGATTACGGCTGTGGAGATAGCATTCAGCCAACCTTGGTTCATTCCTCGTAGCCAGTTGGCAACATGGAGACGTATGGTGATGCAAGAAGTGGAGGAACCGCAACGAGTACAACGTGTTGTGAGGGGTGAGGATACTGTATCCATGCCGGATTCAGTACTTGTTGCCAATGGTATGTCACGTGATTTCTGCAAAGAACAGGGCGTAAAGGACGAAATTGCATTAGAGATACAAAAAACACAACGGCAGGACATCTTGTTGATGACCTGCCGCCATTGTATCCGTTTTCAATTGGGCTGTTGTCCTACACATCATAGAGTGCGTAGTCCCTATCCCGAGCCCTGGTATCTTCAGTCGCAGGATGGCAGAAAGTTTCGCCTTCACTTCGACTGCCGACATTGCCAGATGGAGGTGCTCAGCGTGTGAATGCCACCTGCAGCATCTGTCCAGGTTTGAGGGATAGTTTCAACTTCCGTCCTGAGTAGCTTACTTTACCCATAGGCTTGTTGCCTTCTGCTGTCACTTCATATAAAGTAACTTTCCCGCTTGAAGGAAAGTCTTTTGTCAAGCGCCATGTTTTCTCTTCATAACCATCTTGGCTATAGGCCACCAGGTTCTTTCCTTCCATCCATCTGGCCGGAATAAGGATATCGTTTCCTTCTACCAGCGTGCAACCATTTTGTGTAATGAATAGGTCGTTACCCTTTAGTTCAGCCTTCAGCTTCTTTTCGTATTGTACGGCATGGTAGTTCTCTCCCTCCAAGGCGTAGAGACGATTGAAATAACTCAAGTAATCACAAATGAGCGAACGGTTGCAGAATTCCGCTTTCAGTCGCTCGTAATTGTGCAGGTTCTCCTTGAAGATGGGTTCCACATTGGTGCAATTGCCGAATACACGTCCCCACTCTGAATAGTTGTCACCACCCCACACCTGTGAAGGCAGGTACTTGAAATAGTAGTGGGTGGGATAATGGAAGACCATGGTGTGATAACCTAAGAACGGGTCATCGGGCCCGTCAATCCCATCAGGGCCCTCGTTCGTCATGTCAATCCCCTTCTGGTCAAGGTACGTGATGATGTTGCACTGGGCAGCCTTCTCGTCCGCCCTGGTCCATTTGAGGTAGGGGCTGACCACATCATTTATGAAGCGTACCTTCGGTTCGCCGTTCTCATCGAGATAACCTTCGGGGATAGTCAGATGGTAGGCGTCGATGTGCAATGTGCCTGATTCGGCGAGGGGCAGGATCTTGCACAGGCTGTCGAGACGCTCTTGTGCGAATCCCTTGTCCCACTCCTGGGCGTAACTCACCTTGAATCCCCATTCTCCGTTGATGAGCTGACCCACTTTGTTGCGTGCCAACACGTCGTTCTCCAGGTACTTCTGGAACAGCGGGCTGTCCTCGAAAGCATCAAACATGTTGATGTGGACACTCACGTCTGTGTGGTATTTCTTACCCTCACGCATCACCCAACGAATACTCTCCAGAGGATCGCTGTCACAGGCACGCATGATGGCCTTGTTTCCCTCGAAGAAAGCAGGGTATTTGCTGTCGTGACCGTTGTATTGCCACCCTACGAGATACATGATCTTGGGCATCCCTAAGGTGATGTTGTCCATTGCGCGAAGTGCCTCCACAGCCTGTTCGCAATTCATATACACGGTACTCTTGCCGTTGTCCCTGTGCTTGAAATGGTCATCGAAATGCGATTGACAGAGGAACAGCTTGCTCGTCAACGTATGGCCGTAGTCATGACGCGGTGTCACGTGCCAATCTATCGTCTCGGGATAGTGCAGATAGATGGTGTCCAATTTCTGCGTTTCTTCGTTTGATTTTGCGGTAACTGACAAAGCTATTGTCGCAGCCAAACCGCTCATGAGGATGGTTTTCTTCATTGTTGAAATATACTTTTATGTGCCTAATCCAAAAAGGCTGGAATCATTTTTTTTGATTCCAGCCTCTCTGACTTGAAATAAATCTAATCTATTTATTATGCCTCAGCGGGAATAACGCTGACTGTGCTACGATTGAGGCGACCCTTACGGAACTGTACGGTGCCATCTACCAATGCGTACAAGGTATCATCCTTACCCATTGCTACATTGAGACCGGGATAATGACGTGTACCACGCTGGCGTACGATGATGTTGCCTGCAATGCACTTCTCGCCACCGAATATCTTAACACCTAATCTTTGAGCTG
>DCHV01000038.1:678-4942 GCA_002314945.1 Prevotellaceae bacterium UBA1743 | reverse complement strand
CCAACACCTTTTTTATGTGCCATTTCTTTTCCTGAATTAAATTGTTAAGCAATAACTTCCTTGATTGTCAACTCGGTGAACTGCTGACGATGACCGTTCAGCTTGCGATAGCCCTTGCGACGCTTCTTGTGGAATACCAATACTTTCTCACCCTTTACCAGAGGACTTACTACCTCGGCGGTAACCTTTGCACCCTCGATAGTGGGGGTACCTACGGTGATGCTACCTTCGTTGTCAATCAACAACACTTTCTCAAACTCAACAGTCTGGCCTGCTTCTGCCTCCATGTGGTGAACAAACAATTTCTTGCCTGCTTCAGCCTTGAACTGCTGACCGTTAATCTCTACGATTGCGTACATTTTTATTTTTATTAAACGGGTTTTGACCGTGGGGCGGAACCAACTCGTGATCCACTTCTTTGAGCCTCTACGGCATAAATCGGCTGCAAAATTACTATATTCTTGCTTAATAGCAAAAAATATGGGACATTATTTTTTTATTGGCTTACAATTTTTCCGTTGAATGTCAGATTCAAAGCATACTGGTCATCTCCGAAGTAGATGGACATTTCCGAAATGGCAATCTGTGCATCGTTCAGCGAGCATACGATGTAGAGATTGCTTACGTCGTAGGTCTTTCCGTTGTAGGTCAAGGTTCCATTTGCTGTCGTGTTGTCTCCTGTTGAGAGGTAGTTCAAGTTGTCCTTGACAGAAAGTGCCAAACTATTGAATGTCACTTGGCTCATTTGGAAGTTGCCACATGTGATTGCTGGCAAAACCAGATTTGCTGTTGCTCCATTGCTGCTGACCGATACTTGACATTGTGCTGCGATGGAATCATTTCCGTCGATTTGGTATTCTTCTCCACTTTTCACAAGGCTCTGAGAGGAACCTGTGCCTGAATACACGTAGTTAGTTCCTGCGTTCATGTTAATGAGTTGTTGGACAATAGAGAGGATGTTAGTGATATCGTCGCCGTCGCAACTTCCCATTGTGAGCCCCATGCTTCCTATTGCAAAGCAAAGAGCGATTCTTTTGATTGTCTTTTTCATTTTTCCGGATTTGTTATTTTATTTCAATTTCTTCGTTCATGTTGATTTCCTGTCCTTTGTCGTCGTAGAACTCATATTGCAGGAAGGCGAGTTTCTGGCTGGGTATGACGTGCACTCCCCGTCCGTATCTCATTATCCATTTTCGCCTGATGGAAATTAGTCCTTGGTTCAGATATGCGGCAACGTAGGGGTGTACGTGTAGGGTAAACTTCTTGATGCCGATTTTTTCTACGAGCATCTTGATTTTTCCCTCCAGCATCTCGTCGAAGAGGAAACTGCTCTTGATGCTCCCTTGCCCATGACAGGTCGGACACACCTCTTCCACTTGCACGTCCATTACAGGGCGTACTCTCTGTCGAGTGATTTGCATCAGGCCGAACTTTGTGAGGGGCAATATATTGTGACGTGCACGATCTTGCTTCATGATTTCGCACATGTGTTCGTAGAGTGTCTGTCGATCCTCGGCAAGTTTCATATCTATGAAATCGACCACGATAATACCTCCCATGTCTCGTAGTCGCAGTTGTCTTGCCAATTCGTCGGCTGCACCTAAGTTTACGTCCAGCGCGTTGGCTTCCTGTCCGTCTTTGTTCTTTGCGCGGTTGCCGCTGTTTACGTCCACAACATGCAAGGCTTCCGTATGCTCGATGATGAGGTATGCTCCGTGCTTGTAGGAAACGGTACGTCCGAAACCGGATTTGATTTGCCTCGTTATATCGAAATTGTCGAAGATGGGAAGCTTGCCTTGGTATTGTTTTACGATGTTAGTCCTTTCAGGCGCGATGAGTGACACATAGTCCTTTACCTCCTCGAAGACCTGCTGATTGTTGACGTAGATGTTCTCGTAGCTGGGGTTGAAGAGATCGCGTAGCATTCCTACTGTACGGCCTGTCTCCTCGTACACGAGAGTGGGGCATTCCTTGGCCTGTTGAGCCCGTCTCAGAGTCTCTTCCCATCGTTTGGTGAGAACCTTCATCTCGTTGTCCAACTCTGCCACCCTTTTTCCCTCAGCCACGGTACGGATGATTACTCCGCAATTCTTTGGCTTGATGCTTTGGATGGTTTGCTTGAGTCTTGCCCTTTCCTCTGCGCTTTTGATTTTTGCCGACACATTCACCTTGTCTCCAAAGGGAATGAGTACGATATAGCGTCCAGGGAAGGTGATTTCGCAAGTGAGACGCGGCCCTTTTGTGCTGATGGGCTCCTTGATAATCTGTACCAGAAGCTCCTGCCCTTGTTGCAGAGTGTTCTGTACGCTTCCATCTTTGGGCAGATCCACTTGGATGGATGCTTTTTCGTACGGATACAGGTTCTTCTTGTCGGAACGGACTTGATGAATGTATTTGGCTAAGGAATTGAATTGGATTCCTAAATCCGGGTAATGAAGAAAGGCATCGCGTTCGTGGCCCACATTCAGGAAACATGCATTCAGCCCGGTCATCAACTTGCGTACCTTGGCCAAATAGATGTTTCCCACCGCATAGGATTCCGATTGCATCTCTTCTTGGTATTCCACCAATTTCTTGTCTTCCGTCAGGGCAATGGATATCTTTTGGGGTTGGGCGTCAATGAATAATTCGCTTGTCATTCTTCGTTTTTGATGTATAAAAAGAAAACTCGGTGCACTTACCTATTTTTAAGTGAGTCACCGAGCCGATTTTTCTCTGAGAAGTGATCTTACTTGCTCTTATGTCTATTCTTTCTCAGTCTTTTCTTACGCTTGTGAGTAGACATCTTGTGTCTTTTATGCTTCTTTCCGTTTGGCATAATGTTTTAATTCTTTATAGGGTTAATACTAATATATTTCTCATTTTGGACGTGCAAAAGTACTACTTTTTGATGTAAATCGAAAGGATTCCCTGTTTTTTTTAAGAAAAAAGTCTCTTTTTGCATATTTTCTATCATATTATTGGCTATCTTTGTTATTAAAAATTGTTGATATGAATTGTTTTTTTTCATATACTATTCAAAATTGGTTTCAGGAACAAGGTCGTTCTCTACCTTGGCGTCAGACGAAAGACCCCTATAAGATATGGATATCAGAGATTATCCTTCAGCAGACACGTGTCGTACAGGGGTGGGAGTATTACGAGCGGTTCGTGACCCGCTTTCCCGATGTGTGTTCGCTGGCGGATGCTCCCGAGGATGAAGTTCTCCGGATGTGGCAAGGGTTGGGGTATTACAGCCGAGCACGCAATCTTCATGCAGCAGCACGTATGGTAGTGGAATCAGGTGCATTCCCTTCCACGCGTGAAACCTTATTGGCACTTCCTGGAGTGGGGGAGTACACAGCAGCTGCTATAGGCAGTATTGCTTACGACCTGCCCCTTGCTGTCCTCGATGGTAATGTATATCGTGTCCTGTCCCGTTATTTCGCTATTGAAACGCCTATTGACACAACTGAAGGATGCAAGCAGTTTCGTGCCTTGGCCGATGAAATGCTGGATAGCAACCATCCTGGGATGTACAATCAAGCCATAATGGATTTTGGGGCTCTCCAATGCGTGCCACAGCATCCGGATTGTGCTGTTTGCCCGTTGCGTGAAGGCTGTTTGGCGTTTTCGCAAGGTCTGGTGGGGGCCCTTCCCTGTAAGTCACGACACACGAAGGTGCGTGACCGATATTTTACCTATTTATATCTGCGAGACACGCAGGGACGTATTCTTTTGCAACGTCGTGGAGCGGGCGATATTTGGCAAGGTCTCTATCAATGGCCGCTCTTTGAGTCGTCCCAACCTCTCACGCTATCCCAAGTCTCGGCCCTCTGTCCCGAGGCGCGTATTTCTTCCATGGCTTCGGGAATCACTCATCAACTCAGCCATCAGCTCCTTCATGCCGATTGCTATCTGGCAGAAGTGGATGTGCTTCCCGATTGGGGCGTTGTAATTCCGGAAACGGAACGTTCCCACTATGCCATCCCGCGTCTGCTGGAAAAGATACTTTGCCTGGTAGAGAAAGGAGATCGTAAATAAAGGAGGTCAGTCTCAAATCTCAGTCTCAGTTGCAGAAATGGATTCGTTTTTTTTGATATTTTCTTCTTTTATACATTATAACTAATTAATAATTAAATATATATAATAATAAGAGGGGGAAAAGTGATATCTCTGTTTTGCAACTGAGATTTGAGACTGAGACTATTATCCGTTGTCTGGTATATGTCTGGTATTTCGCCGGTATTTAGTTTAGGTCTCTCACTCTTTTCTAGGAGCATAT
>DCHV01000038.1:0-518 GCA_002314945.1 Prevotellaceae bacterium UBA1743 | reverse complement strand
CAAATAACGTCAAACATTATAAGACAATATATGAAATACATCTATTATTCACTTTTTTCATTCGCGTTGTGGCTGGCTATCCCTGTTCACACAAGCGCCAAGAGTGACAATGAAGTTTCAGGATGGACCGTAGAAAAAATCGACGACATTCTGGAGCGGGCTTCTCATCAGGCTCTCATACTGGCCAAGAATCTCGAGGGTGATAGTACAGCCCTGCCTACTTCTTTTATCGATGGCAAAGTACGCACGACTTCCTATCAAGGATGGGTGTGTGGCTTTTTCCCTGGCACGCTGTGGATGCTCAGCGAGCAGTTCCCCCAAAACGAGGAATTGCGACGCTATGCCGAGATGTACACGAAAAGGGTGGAACCTGCTCGAAACTTCAAGGATAACCATGACATCGGCTTTATGCTGAACTGCAGTTTCGGTCAGGCTTATCGTGTGACGAGAGATACGAAGTACCTATTCCCTCTGTTTGATGGTGCCAAGAACCTGTCTGAACGCTTCATGCCCGGAGC
>DCHV01000034.1:2225-15538 GCA_002314945.1 Prevotellaceae bacterium UBA1743 | reverse complement strand
TCATCGTCATGTTCCTGCATCAAACGCTTATAGTGATTGTAAACAGCTACCGAAAGGTATCTTTTTGCGTCGTCTTGACCAATGACATACTGATCGAGATAGGCTTTGATCTCTTGTGGCTTTGGCAGTTTCTTTAGTTTGAAATCATCTGTCTGCTTGTCACTCTTGAGATGTTCCTGTATGATGAGTTGCCCCCTCTCTATACATTCATCGCAGATAAATCCGTTTATTCCCGTAAGGAGCATCCGCACTTCGTTCTCACCACGCCCGCAGAATGAGCATTTCCGTTCTTTTCTCATTCCGATAATCCTTTCTTGCGTGCTAGTACCTGATCAATCATTCCATACTCTTTGGCTTCATCGGCTGTCATCCAATAGTCGCGATCGCTATCGGCCCATACTTTGTCAAAATCAGTATGTGAATGTTCTGCAATGATAGTGTACAATTCTTTCTTCAACTTTTGGATTTCACGTGCAGTAATCTCGATGTCGCTCGCCTGCCCTTGTGCTCCACCCATTGGCTGATGTATCATCACACGACTATGTGTCAGCGCACTACGTTTTCCCTCAGCTCCTGCTACCAGAAGAACAGCTGCCATGCTTGCAGCCATACCTGTGCATATGGTGGCTACGTCGCTACTGATAAACTGCATGGTGTCATAGATGCCCAATCCAGCATGTACACTCCCGCCAGGGCTATTTATGTAGATACTGATGTCTTTTCCGGGATCTACACTATCCAAATACAACAATTGTGCTTGTAACGTATTGGCTGTATAATCGTCGATCTGTGTCCCTAAAAAAATGATACGGTCCATCATCAGACGGCTAAACACGTCCATTTGTGTCACGTTGAGTTGTCTCTCCTCCAAAATGTAGGGATTGAGATACTGGTTTTGGGTACTGACGACATCATCAAATACTTGACTATTGATGCCTAAGTGACGTGTGGCAAATTTTCTGAAATCGTTTTCCATAAACTTTATATCCTTAAAAACAAGTTCGCGTGCACATATGCGTGCACGCGAACCTTAAAAAAATGTCTGTCTATATCTGCACGCTTGTTGCTTTATTCTGCATTAGGCTGTTCGAAGAGCTTGTTGAATTCCTCCAGTGTCACTTCCTTTTGGCTCAAGGTTACCACCTCCTGCGCTTTTTTGCATATCTTGCTTTCTTCTGTACGTGCCACCAAACCTTCGGCTTGTTGTTGGTTCTTTAGCATCTCGTTGGCATAGTTTGCCAGCGCATCTTCTGGCACGTTCATCATGCCATATTGGGCAAACTGTGCGCGAGCTACGGATTTCGCTGTTTCAAGAACGTCGGCCTGTTCTATTTTCACGCCCAACTGGTCAGACAATTGTTCTTTGATAAGGTGCCATGTCAGTTCTACCAAACTACCTTCGAAATTTTTCTCTACGTAATCAGCATCCTTGTCTTTGTTGTTCATTTGCATAATACGCTTCAAGGCTGCCTCGGGATAGTCGAGTTTTCCGACACGTTGAAGCATATAGTTGCGCAAGTCCTGTGTGAATCGTATGTCGCTATCTACTGCGAATTGGTTAGCCATCGTATTGCGAATATTAGCGCGGAACTCTTCCTCGCTATTTACTACACCTTCACCGAGAATTTTGTCATAGAGGTCTTGATTCATTTGGGCGGCCTCATATCGGGTGATTTCTGCAATTTGGAAACTGAAGTCGGACTTCATCTCAGCAGCTTCTTCCTTTTTAATCTTTAGGAGACTGGAAAGTTCCACTTCGCTACCTTCGTATGCTTTTGAGGGATTGAATACAAGTACGTCGTTTACTTTTGCGTTTGCAAATTTTGCTTTCTCCTCATCGTTCTTCATGTAGTTAGGTAACATTACTGCGCCTTCTACCTGAATGCCACCTTCCATGGTGTTCCCGTCTGCATCCAACTGAGCCAACAGACCCTTGACCATATCGTTGTCCTGATACTCGTCCACTTGCTTGTATTCGCCGGCACGTTGTGCATAGGCCTTCGCTTGCTCATCTACCATGGCATCTTCCACCTTGATTGTGTAGAAGTCTATGGTGTCCTTGTCGGAGATCTTGGCATCGAATTCGGGAGCCAAAGCAATGTCAAATACAAACGTAAACTCCTCCATTGTGGCAAAATCCAGTTTGGGCTGCTTATCCTCGTTAGGCATGGGCTCACCCAAGATGTTGATTTTTTGTTCGCGAATATACTTAAAAACCTCCTTGCTTAACAATTTATTTACTTCGTCTGCCAAAACCTCTACGCCGAAACGTTTTTTTAGAAGAGTCACAGGAACTTGTCCAGGACGGAAACCTGGCATATTAGATTGCTTGCGCATTTCTTTCAGCGCCTTGTTTACGTTGTCTTCATAGTCGGCTTTACCAAAAGTTATGGTAAGCAGTGCGTTGGTCTTGTCAACGTTTTCGAATGAAATGTTCATTGTTCTAAATATGTTATTTTCGTGTAATTATATTCAAAATGCGTGCAAAGTTACGACTATGTGGGAGATTTTCCAAATTTCAGAGCGGCGAATCCCAACAAAAGAACCAATTCTTTGTGCGTATGTTGTGAATCCTTACTACTTGGTACCCCATGTCATATTCGGCTTTGGTCCCATCACGAGTTGTAGGGTTCCGCCTTTCATGATGGCTTCGTGGGTAATCCAAGGCTCGTTCCATGGCTCACCATTCAATGTGGCTGATTGAATGTATTTATTGTCGTGGGATGCTCCCTCTGCCACTACGGTAAATACTTTCCCATTGGTCAACCTCATTTCTGAACGGGTAAAGAGAGGACTTCCGATGGAATATATGGGTTCACCTGGTGTGACGGGGTAGAAACCCAATGCGGAGAAGACTACGAATGCAGTCATTCCACCACCGTCCTCATCCCCGGGAATGCCCATCAGATCATTGCGATACCAGGTATCCAACATCTGACGAATGCGTTTCTGCGTTTTCCAGGGAGCACCTGCATAGTTGTAGAGGTAGGGTATATGGAAAGCGGGTTCGTTGGCCATGGAGAATTGTCCTACATTGCCTGTGTGGTCGGGGTATTTGGCGTAGAAATCAAATTTGGAACGTCCAAGGGGAGTGGCATACATTTGGTCAAGTGCTTTGCAGAATTGTTCGTTCCCTCCCATGAGGTTGATTAGATCAGGTACATTGTGTTGTACTTCCCATCGATATATCCATCCGTTGTTCTCGTCGTAGTATTCTCGCCCACCTTCTGTCCCGCAAAATGTATAGTCAAGGTTGGGAATGAATTCGCCTTGTGCATCTTTGGGGTGGAAAAAGCCGGTCTCTTTATTGAAGAGGTTGCGGAAATTGAACGACCATAGGCGATACTGCTCCGCTTCATCGGTATGTCCAGTTGCTTCTGCCAGTTTTGACATTGCCCAACAGTCATAGGAGGTGCCTAAAGTGACGGGGACGGTTTGACGCTTTTCCCAGGTCACTTCTGGTATATCTTCTTTTTCGCCGACTGGGATAGCAGGGAAGAATCCCTTTTCCCAGTAGAATGAATCAATGCGTGTTTGTCTCGTTTTTGTCCAGGGAATGAGTGATTTCTCTTGTAAAGTGGTCAAGGCTGATAAATAAGCTTGGTCTTTATCAATGTCGAGTCCTTTTGTCAAAGCGTCAAGCAACGAGATGATTCCATGGTTGCAGTTCATGGGGTTTTCATCGCCAGTTACACCAGGAAAGGTGGGAAACCAGTTGTTCCCTTTCTGTTGACCTGCACGCAGGTAGGATGTCAGAATGTTTTCTTCCATTGGACTGTCGAAGAGAATTCGCAAGGGATGTGCGGCTCGGAAAGTGTCCCAGAACCAATCGTCAGCGAAATAGGGCTTACCCTCGTCTTTGTGTACTTGCCCGTCGTATGCACTCCAGTAGTATCCGTCCTCGCTGATGCACATGGGACGTTCCAAAGTATGGTAGAAGGACGTGTATAACACGGTGCGCTCATCTTCTGTGCCACCTTGTACCTGAATACGGCTTAATGCCTCGTTCCATATTTTGCGCCCAGTGGTAGTGACGGCCTTGATGTCGTAGTCAGCAATTTCTCTGCGTAGGTTCTTCTGTGCTTGTTCCGTAGAGATGTAGGAGATTCCATAGCGAATACTCAAGTCTTTTTCCTCGAAAGTGAGAAATACGGTATTTTGGCCATTTTTTGCTATATCCTGTGGTTTCTGTTCTACCTCCATATAGAAATATGCCTTTCCGCTATTCCCGATATTTTCCCATCCTGTTATGCTATTCCCATCGCTATTCACTTCACCATCATTAGCATGAATGGTCAGCACTAAGGGATTTTCGGCCATTGTTGTTATCTGGTAGATGGCAGATTGGTGAGAAGGAGCAAAACTAATGTGAGTGAGGCTATTATCTATATCCACATCATAGGAATAGGGCGTTACCTTTTCGTGGTCATAAGTTGTGCTCACCACAGGTACAGAGGGAATCTCGTGTGTTACACTGAGGGTGAATACTTTCCCACCTCGATGGCTTGGTTGCATGAGAGGGAAACCCTCGAGTAACTCTGAGGTGTAGTCTCCCTTGTTGGCTGTGACACGTAGCATGGAATGGGGTAATTGGATGGTGGGATAGGTAGGAACCAGCAGATGGCTGATATTACCAATAAATGGATTTACGTAATCCACGGCCTCTTTTTCGGCGACGGGGCGGCAGGCTGCAACAAGTAGCATGATTGCCAGCATGAGGGTTGATTTCTTCATATTGTGATTCATTATGGTAGTGTCTATTCTTATTCTTATTCTCTTCTCTCTCCTACGATGAGGAAAACCTCGTCTTTTAGGTCATTGGGAAGGTTTATTTGTCTTAATTGAAGACTGCGTACCCATCCTGCTACTTCCTCGCTACGCATGGTGTACAAAACATCTCGAAACTCTTCGGTTTCTGGTTCGTTATACTCATCTCCTTCCCTTCCTCGGAACCTGTCCAATTCCTCGTCATTGTAGTACTCTATCTGTTTGCTTACAGCTGCCAGCAAACTCTCCTTTTCGCATACTTCATGCTGACCGCAACATTCCATATCAGCAGGATTTACAGTTGGCGGATTGGGGGAGTTCTTGGCATTGTACTTATATATCGAGGCGGCTATACACCCTAAAAATAAGATGGCGATGATCGTATATAGAAAGAAATACATAGAAATCAGTTTGAGGGGAAAATAGAGAAAAGGTCATCCCAAAAGTTAGGGTAGGATTTTCTTACGACTTGAGGATCTTCGATTTCCAAGGTTCCATGCAACATGGAAGCAGGTGCTAAAGCCATGGCCATGCGGTGATCTTGGTAGGTGTGAATGATAGGGCGTATCTCTTTTTCGCCCCGAGTGCCTTCCCAGCAGATGACATCATCTGTGGGTGAGTTGAGGATATACCCCAATCGTGCCATTTCGCATATTATGGCAGATATCCGATCTGTTTCCTTGATTCGGAGATTATGCACGCCAGTGAATCGGAATGGAATCCCCAACATAGCGGTAGTTACAATCATTGTTTGCGCGAGGTCCGGACAGTTGCTGAAATCCATCTCGGCTTCCCGCAGAGATAGGTGTCCCTTGCGTAAGGTGATTCCCTCGCTGGTATATTCTGTTAGTACGCCTAAAGGCTCGAATAGTTTAGCCACGATGTGGTCTCCCTGCATACTGTCAGGAAATAATCCGGGTAGATGCAGGCAACCATCTACGTCGTGCGATAGGGCCATTATCTCGTACCAATAACTGCTGGCACTCCAATCATTCTCTATATGGAAAGGTATGGGTTGATATGTGCCTGGCTGAACTCGGATTTCCCTGTCGGAAATCCATCCCGCCTTTATTCCGAATGCGCGCATCATTCTGAGTGTCATCTCGATGTATGGACGACTGGTTATCTCTCCGGTCAGCCGAAGCGTGATACCTCTTAGCATGTATGGGGCAGCCATTAGTAAAGCACTGGTATATTGGCTGCTTATATGCCCTTCCATGCATAGCTCACCTCCTAATAGGTCTTTACCTTTGATGCAGAGAGGGGGAAATCCTTCCTGCTCCATATATGCAATGTCAGCACCTACTTGACGCAATGCATCTACCAAGAGACGAATTGGGCGATGTTTCATTCGCTCAGTTCCCGTCAGGATGTGCTCTTCGCCATTCCTTAGACTTAGGTATGCTGTAAGAAAACGCATAGCAGTACCAGCCGCCCCCACGTCGATGGTAGGGTGGAGATGAGTAAGTGCATCGACCAAAATTTCGGTGTCATGACAATGGGAAACATTGTTCAGCGTTTTGTGCATCCCAATCATCATCAGAGCCCTGTTGCTGATACTTTTGCTTGCAGGAAGTATCAAGGTTCCGCGTAGTTTGGCATCTCGTTTAATGCAGTACCTCATGCGAAAAACAATGTTTTTGTAAATTTTGGCACAAAGTTATGAAAAAAATTTGGTGGTGACAAAAAAACGTGCTATCTTTGCACTCGCAAAACGGAACGGGATGTAGCGCAGTTGGTAGCGCACACGTCTGGGGGGCGCGAGGTCGCAAGTTCGAGTCTTGTCATCCCGACCGAATCAAAAAGAGTTGATAACTATGTTATCGACTCTTTTTTCGTATGCTCCTAAGCGATCTACTTTTGTGTATTCACTATATCTTCATCCGACAGCGGTTCGTATTTCCCATCCTTGCACTCCAGTATCACAGTTGGTTCCAGGATATTCACCCCATGCCACTGTCCCACAGGAATGCTCAAACCCTGTACTGGCCCATCTGCCGACAGCAAAATCCGTTCAGTTTCACGCGCTATCTTCTCTTCAGAAACCTCATAATATATTTCCTCCATACGACCACGAAGCACTACTATCGTCTCTGTGGTTTCTCTATGCCGATGGATGGGCAGTGGAGTTCCTGGTAACAACGCATTCAGCATCCGCTGCGACCTGTCTTCTGACGAGGTTCGCATATCATAGTTCATCCTCAGTCGAGGTGTTTCCTTTGCCTGTTCTGTCAGGCTGTCAAATAGTATTTTGTCGATTTTCATATCAATGTTTTTTTCAATCTATGGAAAACCTCATGCAATTATTCGCAAGAGCAGAGGGCCGATACGCATGGCCGAAGCACAAAGAATTAAGCTATGCCAAATCCTGTTAGCTTTACTATGTTGTGGGACGATTCAACTTGTCCTTTATCGGCATTGCAAAATTACAATTTTATGTTGGATTCTCCAAGTATATACCATGAAAAAGTGATATGGAATATGCATTGCCCTCTCTGTGTCAAGTTGATTTTTCAGACGGAATTCCTTCGATAACCCTTCGATAACCCTTCGATAGCCCTTCGATAGCCCTTGCTAATTCTTGCATTCGGAAATTGTCTGTGGTTTGACGAATGGTACCCCCCTCAAATCTACATGTCAGGGATGAATCACTCTCTATAGTTCAAGGAGGTCACGAAGATAAATGTGAAACCTATTTTATAATGGACGTTTGGGGATTGCGCAGACCTTCTGCTTTACTTAAGTAGGCCTTGGCTACTCCGAACTTAAGGAAGAGGTCAAGACGAACGGGAGCATGATTGGCATCATCGGTGATGTAGAAGGTGATGATTTCTTTCTCTTTTTTATCCTCATATTCCACAAAGGAGAACACGAGGCAACGATATCGTATGTCTGTTTCCTCCATTCGGTAGGTTTTTTTCCCACGATATATGAGGGTTACCTGTTCAACTTGATCCCCGTCTGCCATCGGAAATAGAATCTTCTGCCCTTCTTTGAAATTTGTCACGTCAAAGGAACGTGCCCGTAGCATCATACTCATCATGTCGTAGATGCAAGATGTACTTTGGTAGGTCGTGTCAGATATTTCTCCTCTTCGGTTTTGGTAGCGTTGTTTCAAATGGGTCTGTCCGTTCTTGTAATTGTACCAAACCTGATCCACGTAGTATTTGCCTCCTTCGTTGGCAGCCTTACGGTAGTATTGAGGCACCATATCTTGATCAACGATACTAAGCAAGGTGTCTCGCATCATGAAAAACCGATCGATGCGTTTGCTGGTATGGGTGATCAAACTGCTGCGATAGCCTTTTCCTTCCTCTTTGGTAGTGCTCATGACTGCATTACCTGCTCCCACCCATACAAACTTCCAATTGAAGAACAACTTGTAGGTGAGTGTCTCCCCCGACTTGAATGCTGTATTTGTTGTGGGGCATTGTGCCATTCCGGGTGTTGCAAATGTCAACCAAAGTATGAACAAGATAAGTCGTTTCATTTCTACAATGACATGTTAGACGATATTTGTCGGCGTCCGGCGGGCGTGGCACTACGTTTTCCATTTCCGGTGGATCCGTTACTTGAGGAGGTGCTTTTGCCAGATTTTGCATTACGCATATCCTCCTCTCGCTGCTTGTTCTTGCTCTTCACCTTCTTTTCCTTGTCGGGCTTCTGCTTAGTGATTTCTTTAGCCTTCTGTTTGGTGGTCTCTATGGAACGGGGACTCCAATCCTGTTCTATATCCCATTGTGCCTTGACAGTAAGCGGTTTGGGAAAATAGAAGACTTCTTCGGGTTGTAATCCAGAGGCATAATCTCCAGTGTCCCATTGGCCATTTGCATTTTTGTCGATAAAGCATCTTATGTAATATTCCCCAGGTTTCATGTAGTAGAAATCGGCATTTCCTAAGGAGTCAATTTCTTGTTCGAGCATAGGCTTGTCACTCCGACCTAAAATCTGGACGATGACATTGCTGTCGGGTAGATTGACGTGAATAAAGAGTGAACCAAATTCCTCGGTATCACGCACTTTGTATTCTTGTTTTATATTACGGGTAAAGGTGCCCAGTACACTTGTGAATGCCAAACTGTCGGCCATAAAACGGTATTCCTTTTTAGGTTCCCATTCCGCATATAAGATATAACTTGAGGAACGCCCCGTCTCTGGAAGGAAAAGGAAGGGGGCAGGTATCCAGTCGGAATCTTGTTTTATATAAAAATGTAGTTTTGTGCTATCCAATTGTGCAATTGGTTCGGCTGACGTAAATCGTACATTCTGATTTGGATCGAGTGATCCGGCTGGTTTTCCCTTCATTTCCAAGAATGTGATTTCGTATGGGTTTTTCTCTGGAGGAAGTGGCTCTTTTGCCTTTTTCTGTTTTTTCTCCCGTTCCTTGTTCCAGTCTTCAATTTTCTTGTCCCGCTCTTTTCGTTGCTTTTCGCGAGTCAGTTTCGGCACAATATCCAATGTGTCGGTTCGTGGTACCAGTTTTCCCAGCGTGTCAGTATCCAAATAGGTCATGGATAACGAAAGGGTGTCTTGGGCATAACTGAATAGCGTGTCTGTAATCCAATAGGTGAGTGTGTCGAATTTGAGCGTATGTTCTACATAGAGACAGGATTCATCGAAATTTAGTCCTTTGATTTCGGGTAACGTGTCGGCTGGTGATGTGAAAAATACTTTGAAGCATTCAGGCACGAGTCTTTCTGTTTTCAGGAGATGATGATCTTGCCCTCCTTCTTGGAATGCCTTGAGTACGATATTGTCAGGAAAGAAATGCGTATATGGAATTACCCGAATGGAATCGTAATGAGTGGAATCTCTCCAAATAGTGTCCATCCTCACATCAGGACGGCAAGAGGTACTCCAAATAGTTGTGTCGAAAGCGATTATTTCGCTTTTTTGGTTGAAACGGAAATTTCCATCGGCATCTTTCAAGGCAAATGCGCGGTAACGTCCTGGCTTGACACCTTTTACCGTAAAACGTCCGCTACCATTGGTGCGAGACACCCTACTGAAAGCTTGGGTGGTAAATAGTGAATCACTATATGTTGAATCTGCAGGAAAAAGCCCTACCATAATTCCTTTTATAGGTTCCAGGTCGGCGGCATTCAATACAGTACCGCTGATTTCCATAGTGTCGATAGTTTCGCCCGTACTGAACGAATAAGTGTACATACCCATAGGATTACCCTCGTTATTGTCTTCAATAGCGTCGCTGAAGTCAATTGTATAGGTTGTGTTTTTTTGTAATGTGTCGTACAGATCTATTTTAACCTTCTTTCCATCGGCACGTACATTTGCCGCTTCTATCTGGGGAGGTGAAACAATAACCTTTTCGCTGGCATTTTGTAATTTGATGTATTCATCGAATAGAATGCTGATCTTTTTCTTGTCATTCATTACCGATCTGTCCTTGGGAAAGGCATCTACCACTTTGGGAGGAATTTCATCAAAGATGCCTCCGTCAGGATTGCCGATGCTGGCACATGCTGTTACCAGTAGTCCCAAGATTGCCAGATAGGAAATGTGTCGTCGTTTCATCCGTTAAGTTTCAGTATTTCCTCTATGGTGTTGCGATGATTACTCAAGCGAGGGATTTTGTGCTGTCCACCCAGTTTTCCTTTCAATTTTAGCCAATCGTCGAACACACCTTTTCGTGCAGGGATGATTTCCAATGGCTGTAGGGTGATGTCTTTGTAACGTTTGGCTTCGTAGTCGGAATTTATCTTCTGGAGCGCGTTATCCAATAGGGTGGCGAATTCTTCCAAATTGGTAGGCTCAACACTAAATTCGATAAGCCATTGATGACGACATTTACCTTGTGCATCCATGAAAACGGGCGCTGCGGTATATTCGAGTACCTGTGCTCCTGTCTTGCTGCAGGCTTCTGCAAGCCCTTTTTCGGCATTGTCCACAATCAGTTCTTCACCAAAGGCATTGATGAAGAATTTCGTACGTCCTGTGATAACGAACTTGTAGGGGTTCTTTTGTGTGAAGCGTACAGTGTCTCCAATCATATAGCGCCACAAGCCACTGGAGGTACTGAAGACCATCGCGTAGTTACGTCCAGTTTCCACGCCCCACAAGGGTACAATGTTTGGTCTTTCCGATTCAAGTTCATCCATGGGAATAAATTCGAAGAACACACCATAATCGACCATCAGACTCATGGCAATATCCGATGGGTCGTCTTGTAATCCGAAGAAACCTTCCGAGGCGTTATAGGTCTCCATATAGTGCATCCCTTCCTTGGTGATGAGTTGCTGATATTGCTTGCGATAGGGAGTGAAAGCCACTCCTCCGTGGAAGAATACTTCCAGGTTTGGCCATACTTCTTGAAGATGAGTGGCGCCTGATACTTCCATCAGGCGGGTCAATACGGAGAGCATCCACGAGGGTACTCCGCTCAGGTTTGTCACGTTCTGGTGGAGTGCTTCATGGGCTATCCTGTCACGTTTTAGCGCAAAATCGCTCAATAGTGCAGTTTCTTTCTTGGGTACTCTGACGAGATTGACCAACGGATTGATGTTTTCAATCAGAATGGCGCTCAAGTCGCCCACCAAACTATTGGTTAGGTTGTAATTGGGGGCATGACTCCCTCCCAAAATGAGCGCTTTTCCATCGAAAATGTGGCTCTTGGGATAATTGCGCAGATACCAAGCCGTAGCATCTCGTCCTCCTGCATAGTGCGTGTCGTGCAAACCGTCTTTGCTTACGGGGATGAATTTGCTTTTATCGTTGGTCGTTCCGCTTGACTTGGCATACCAACGCACTTGTCCTGGCCACAATACATCCCTTTCGCCCTGACGCATTCTGTCTATGAAACCTTTCAGTTCCTCGTAGGTGTTTACTGAGGTCGATTGTGCAAACTGCTCGTACGTGTGTACCTTGTCATATCCGTGCATCCTGCCCCATTCAGTACCAGCTGCTTTTCCTGTAAGTTTCAGTAATACATCTGTCTGCAGCATTTCTGCCTTGTCCTGATATGCGTCCAATTGGTGTTGACGATTCAGGAAAAGGGGACGTATGAAGTTAGTTAGACTCATTTTCTGAATTTTCTGATTCTGTTTCCTCTTCTTTTGCTGATA
This sequence comes from Prevotellaceae bacterium UBA1743, assembly GCA_002314945.1. Taxonomy (GTDB): domain Bacteria; phylum Bacteroidota; class Bacteroidia; order Bacteroidales; family Bacteroidaceae; genus Physcousia. The sequence continues at coordinate 3,689 of DCHV01000034.1, read as the reverse complement.
ATACCTGCGTTTGGAAATCTCGGTCTTTCTTTAATCGTTTCAAGGTGTCCCTGCACGCATTCTGCTGACTTTCTTTTTTCGTGTATCCCTTCCCCATGCAGCCTTGTATTCCTCCTAACATGACTTTGCTTTGGAATATGGGATTCCCGTATTCGTCACGTTTTTCATCTGCAAGACAGAACGTTAGGCTGATGCGATTCTTTTGACTCCATTCCAGAAGTCGGCTCTTGTAGTTTTGGTCACTATAGGAGATCTTGTCGATGTTGATGAACTCTCCAAAGATGCGTCGTTCCATAAAGCGCATGACCCCTTCATATCCCTTGTCCAGATAGACGGCTCCTATCATTGCTTCGAAGGCGTTCCCAATTGTATAGTTGTTGTGAGATTGAGAGGTGTCGTTACGCATAATCAACTTGTCAAGCCCCAACTCTATTGCAAGTTTTCCCAAAGTTTCTCGTTGTACGATTTTACTGCGTGCCTTGGTCAAGAATCCTTCTCGCTTGTGGCTAAAATGCCGATAGACAATATCGCCCACTACGGCATCAAGAATAGCATCCCCCAAAAACTCCAGCCTTTCGTTGTTGATGACATGTCCTTCTTTGTTCTTTTTTGCCAAAGACTTGTGCATCAGCGCTTCTTTGTAGTAACTGATGTGGTTGGGGTAAAACCCTAAAATATGAAAAAAGGAACGATAAAGTTCCCTGTCTTTGCGGAAAGGGAACTTTATCGTATCTATCAGATTGTGGAATGTCACGACCACTATTCTGTGTACTTCTTGAAGATGACACATGCATTGTGTCCGCCGAAACCGAACGTGTTACTCAAGGCAGCGCGTACGGTACGTTGTTGAGCTTTGTTGAACGTGAAGTTCAGCTTATAGTCAATCTCAGGATCGTCATCACCCTCTTCGTGATTGATAGTGGGTGGCACGATGTCGTTCTTCACAGCAAGTACGCTTGCCATTGCTTCGATTGCACCTGCTGCTCCCAGTAGATGTCCTGTCATCGACTTTGTACTGCTGATGTTCAGTTTGTAGGCATGTTCTCCAAATACTTCTTTGATTGCTTTGGCTTCAGAAATATCGCCTACGGGAGTGGAAGTTCCATGAACATTGATGTAATCAATATCTTCCGGCTTCATTCCTGCATCTTCCAAAGCATTTCGCATCACCAAGCAAGCTCCCAATCCCTCGGGGTGTGAGGCTGTGATGTGGAAGGCATCAGCGCTCATGCCAGTTCCAGCCAACTCGGCATAGATACGGGCACCACGTGCTTTGGCATGTTCCAATTCTTCCAGCATCAGGCAAACGGAGCCTTCGCCTATCACGAATCCATCACGACTTGCGCTGAATGGTCGGCTGGCTTTTTCTGGTTCATCGTTACGTACGCTTATGGCATGCATCGCGTTGAATCCACCTACTCCGACCACAAAGACAGCTGCTTCCGCACCTCCACTTAGGATGGC
>DCHV01000034.1:0-2071 GCA_002314945.1 Prevotellaceae bacterium UBA1743 | reverse complement strand
ATCATTTTAGGAATGAAAAATGGGTTGAATTTCGGGCCAATCTTATCGCCTGTCTTTACCCAATTGGTCATTTCCTCCTCAAAGGTATGAATACCTCCGATTCCCACTCCCAATACCACACCTATGCGGTTTTTGTCGGTGGCGTCCAAATCCATGCCGCAATCTTCTACCGCCATTTTGGCAGCAGCCATGGCATACTGGCAATACAAGTCCATGCGGCGAGCCTCTTTGCGGTCGATGTAATCAGCGGCATCGAAACCCTTTACCTCACAGGCGAATTGGGTTTTGAACATCGAGGCATCGAAGTGAGTGATGGGAGCTGCGCCACTCACACCTGCCAACATATTCTGCCAAGTCTGCTCAACAGAATTGCCTAATGGCGTGATGGCTCCCATGCCAGTCACTACGACTCTTTTCAACTCCATTCGTTCCCTTATTTATTTATTTGATTAGAGAAAATGTGATTACTTGTTTGCTTCGATGAAAGCAATAGCTTCTCCTACTGTGGAGATCTTTTCTGCCTTATCGTCGGGAATGGTGATTTCAAACACTTTTTCCAATTCCATGATCAGTTCAACGGTGTCCAAAGAATCTGCACCCAGGTCGTTTGTGAAACTTGCTTCAGGAGTGACATCTGCTTCATCTACACCCAGTTTGTCAACAATAATCTCTTTTACTTTTGCTTCAATTTCTGACATAGTTCTGTTCTTTAATTAATTACGTTTATTATTTTTCAAATAGGCCACAAAGTTAATGACATTTTCATTTTTTGGCCAAAAATACGTTGAAGATAATATGGAATTATAGCACATATTAACTTTTATTATGCACATATTGTGCTATATTGTGCATGTATGTGTGAAGTGTACACCAACACATTGATGATTCAACGAGTATCCTACGTGCATCCTACGTTCTGCCTACGTTGATTGACTAAGGTAGAACGAAGAATCACTATGCTCTGAACTAATACATGAGGGAATCTCTGCCATTGACACAATTTATGGTGGATTTCGGAATCTCTCTGATTATTTTTCATTTCAAAAACTTGCTTGTGAATGTTCTTTTTCCTAATTTTGGCGAAAATATGTGATAAAATGAAAAATATAATAGGTATTTCATTGCGTAGAATGCTCCTTTTATGGCTGTTTCTCTGGGGTGTGCTTGGAGCAGCTTTTTCTCAGTCGGAAGATCCTGTGGTGAAGTTGGACGTTCATCTTGATGTAAAAAAGAAGAAAGCACAATTGGTGTTTAGTGTATCCATTCAACCTGGATGGCATATTTATGGGGTGGATGTTCCTGAAGGTGGTCCTACTCCGACCCAAGTCACCTTCGAACAGATATATGGCTTGGAGCCATCTGGTACCCTTGTCTTGCAGCAAGAACCTATCCGTACCTTTGATGCCGTGTTTGGAATGGAAGTCCCTTATATAGAAAATGAAGCAACTTTTATACAATCATTTGATGTGACCAATGAAAAGTATGTTCTTTCAGGTTATTTCACATATGGTGCTTGTAATGATGAGAATTGTATTCCTCCCACAAGGGTGGAATTTTCATTTAATCGAGGCGACCAAACCATTTCTGACGGTGTCTCTTCCGAAGATGCAGCCTCGACGCTATCAGGAACTCATCCCGAGTGGTGGGCTCCAGCCGCCGAATCCCTTTCCGATTTCACTGTTTCCGAAATGGTTGGAGAGACGAGTTTGTGGCATATTTTCTTTCTGGGGTTTGTAGGAGGTTTGTTGGCCCTGCTTACTCCGTGTGTTTGGCCCATCATCCCTATGACGGTCAGTTTCTTTCTGAAGCGTAGCCAAAGTACACATCGTGGAATTCTCGATGCTTCCATCTATGGGTTTTGTATTGTGATAATATATGTCACGCTGGGGTTGATAGTAACCCTTTTGTCTGGTGCCAGCACTCTCAATTCCCTTAGTACAAATGCCTTTTTCAATCTTTTCTTTTTCCTCATGCTCCTTCTTTTTGCCGCCAGCTTTTTGGGCGGGTTTGACCTTACTCTTCCCGACCGATGGAGTACGGCTGTGAATAATAGTGCAGATCGAACGACAGG
>DCHV01000077.1:385-16563 GCA_002314945.1 Prevotellaceae bacterium UBA1743 | reverse complement strand
GAGTTTAGTTGCGGATTTGAGGTTCTATAAAGTTTGGAGTTATCTGAATTTATGCTGTTGGCCTATTGTTAGCCTATTGTTAGTTTATTGTTTGCCTATTGTTAGTTTAGGTCACCACCCTTTTGAACGATTGTTTAGCCTCATATTTTTGAGATGTTTAGTGACGGTGAACAATGACTGAACACACGTTTTTGCAGGTGGCCCCCTCTATCCTCTATTTTTTCGCACCAGATGACTCACTATCCGATAATAATACGTACATTTGCAACGAATATATAAACATTGAATATGAAAAAATCAATTCTTCTGCTGACACTGCTATGTGCCACGATTCTGGGACGAGCTGAGACAAAGTGCGTTACCTTGGGCGACAAACATATCCATGCTGAGGTGTGCTATGACAAGGAGGCTGGAACGGCTTTCCTGAAATCACTCTGCGACCCTCGGCATGGAGTACAATGGGAGATGGCGGAGCGTCAGTCCCTCTTCATCCTCTATTTCTCGGATCGTGCCATCACCTCTACCGAAGGATGGAGCGAAATGGACTTGCAGCAGGGGAAGAGGAATGCCACGTTCACCTTCCGATGGAAAGAAGGATATACCGTGGAGGTGTGCTTCGACTGGGCGAAGGAGATGCACGTGAGATGGGGCAACTGCTCTTTCCCAACCGAGGCGGAATTCTATTCCTCGGTACTGATGCCTCTTACGATACGCGGTCTCTCCTCTGGCACGAAGGTATTCTACCCATACGCCAGCGGCATCGTGTATGACCCCGAGAAAGACAGCAGGGAAGACAGTGCGATATACCCTGCTGGCTTTGGTGCCTCAATGCCTTGGTTTGCTCTATGGAACGACAGGGGAATGGGTCTCTACTATGCAGCCCTCAGCGCCAAGGCAGGCATGAAGACGCTGAATATGAAATTGCAGGCAGACAGAAGCGCGAAGATGGAATTCAACTGCCCTGCCTACCAACCCTCGGGAAGCCGTCCTACCCTGACGCCATGCGACATCGTGCTGCGTCCCTACGAAGGAGACTGGTTTGATGCTGCCATGATCTACAAGAAATGGATGAAGGAGAATTCATACTGGCATGAGCAGGTACAATGGGGAAAGAATGGACGTACTGACACACCACAATGGATGAAGGAACTATGCATCTGGGCAATGGGAAGCGACGAGGAGGTGAAAGCTTTCCGCCGCGCGATAGGCATTCCAGTAGGCTTTCACTGGTATAACTGGCACCAGATTCCTTTCGACAACGATTACCCACATTACATCCCCGCACGCGCACAATTTGCAGAAAAGGTGAAATCTCTGCAGGAGGAGGGTGTGTATGTGATGCCCTACATCAACGGCCGACTATGGGATACGCACGACCACGGCACAAGCGACTCGCTCTTCACCAGTTATGCCCTGCCTGCCGCTACTAAGACAAGAGAAAACGGGAATCCTAACATCGAGGACTACGGAAGCAAGGAGAGTGATGGGTCGAACGTGAAATTAGCCGTGATGTGCCCCAGCACCGACCTGTGGCAGAATAAAATGAAGGAGGTGGTTCTCACCCTGCTCTCTCCCACGGACAAGGGAGGATATGGCGTAAATGCCGTATATATGGATCAGATAGCTGCTGCTCCCCCTGCTCCCTGTTGGGACGAGAGCCACCCTCATGAAAAAGGAAGCTCGGATTGGTGGGTGCCTGCCTACACGAAACTACTGCAGGGAATACGCAAGGAAATGCCTGAGGGGAAAATGCTTACCACGGAGAGTAATGCCGATGGTTATACAGGTGTGATGGATGGTTTCCTCACCTGGCAATTCCAAAGCAATCATCAGGTACCTGCCTTTGCTGCAGTGTATGGAGGAATGATCCAACTCTTCGGAAGGAGCAACAACTTCACCCAGGAATCTCTGCTGGCCACTCGTATGAAACTGGCTCAGTCACTGGTATTCGGGGAGCAGTTGGGATGGTTGAGTGCCAGCATCACGAAGGATGAGGAGCGCTTCGGCTACCTGAAGCAACTGGCACTACTCCGCTATAAGTTCCGCGCGTATTTCTATAATGGAGAGATGGTACATGCACCCGCGCTGAGAGGCGAGAATCCTGTATGCGAGGTGGAATGGGTCTTCCACGGACCTACTCCTATCGAAAATCCATCCGTATTGACCAGTGCTTGGCGCATGAACGACAAGAAGCACGCTATCGTGATTCTGGCCAACTACACAGATACGCCTTACACGTTGAATGTAACTCTGCCAAAGGAAATTGCACCTTTAGCTAAATCTGGGCTTGTGCTGCACGATACAGATGGAAAGAAGACTCGTTTCGACAAGATGCCGTCTGCCATCACAATCCCTGCCCGAGGAACTTTCGTGTTGGAAGCAGGAAAACCATACACCAAACAGTAATCCCCCTTCTCCCCTGCCAAACAGTTCATCATGAGAAGCATAAAATACTTCGTTCTCTCAACCCTCCTGTGCACGACGGCCTGCCGACAGAAGGAGAATATCTCCGAAGTGCCCACTTCACAGGATGACACAACTTTGCTGATTCAACGCATCAGCGAACAGAGCCGTCTCTACACGACTGAATGCTTGGTGCACAAAATAGTGACACACGATGATGTATTGCGTCTGCAGGGTAGTATCTTAGGCATGAAATATGACCACGCCCTTGATTTGGGAGATCGGAAAATAGCCATTCCTATCGACGTGACTCTGAAAGCCTACATCGACTTCTCGTCATTTGATGAGGGGAATGTGGAGAAGAAGGACGGATTCATCCACATCACCCTACCCGACCCAGAAGTGGAAGTGACAGCCTCGAAGGTGGAACATAAGCAGGTAAGGCAATACACAGGCTTCCTACGCTCACGATACTCGGACAGCGAGATGAGCGACTTCACACGACAGGGAGTGGAGAGCATCATACAATCACTCCCCGAAATGGGACTGATTCAGAAAGCAAGAGAGAATGCGGCTACCCTGCTCATGCCTATCATACAACGTATGGGGTACGAGGCAGACCATATCGTCATCACTTTCCGAAATGACTTGGAGAAGACGAGCCCTGTGCCAACTCCCATGGAAGGAGGAACCATCCTGCTGAACTATCCCACACAACCCTAAGAAAGCACAATGAAAAAAAGGCCCTATCTACGCATCATCCTCTACATCGCCTTCCTGGTGGCTATGTACCTTATTCTGACGTGGCTCGGTAAAGGTGCCAAGATTCCCTTTAGCTTGTATCACAACAAAGCCATCGACAAGACGCCTGCCCACATCATACACATGGAAAAAATAGGTGAATGGGAATTTCTGAGCATCCGCGACGAGGAACTGGTAGATACAGTGAAGAAACACTTTTTCCGCCCCGGCGATCAATTAGCACGCATCTACAGCGGCACGCTACGTCTGGGTATCAACTTCGACCAGTGCGACTCACTGTGGGCTACCTATTTGGGTGACTCTGCCATCCTGTCGCTCCCTGCCATCGACCTGCTTGACCAGAACTTCATCGACGAGGCCCGTTCGCGCAGTTTCTTCGAACGGGGAGAATGGAGTGCCGAGGAACGCGAAGAAATGTACCAACGTGCTCAGACGCGCATGAAAGCCCGCTGTCTGACTCCCGAGAATAAAAAACGTGCGGAAGAGAACGCCCGCACTCAGTTGGAGGCTCTCTTCCGCACGATGGGTTATCGAGTGGTGGAGATTACAATAGCACCATCTTCTTCACAGCCTTAGACTCGTTGTGGAGACGGTCAAGTGCCGTGACCACATACACGTAGGGGGTAGTGCCACCTTGGTAGGGAAGACTCAGGAACGTATTGCTGGTGATGCACAAGATGTTGGCACTATTCTCCAGATCAATAGGTTCTCCTGCAACAAAGCGATATACTACGTACTGGCGTGCCTTGTTCATCTCGCTGCTGCCACGAGGGGCAGACCAGAACAAGACGGGGCCATCCTCGGTCCACACCACCTTGCACTTACGCGGTTTCTTGGGAGCCTTGCTGTCTATCCAAGGCATCATAGGTTGCAGAGCAGGTGTATTGTGATAGACCTGACGCAGGGTAGTGCCATAATTTCCCTCGTTTTCCACTACGGCCTTGGCATACCACTGGCAGCTGCCATAGATTCCAGGAAGTGAACGTTGGAGAGTGTACTTACGCTGCATCTGATGAATCTGAGGATTCTGCAGGTCGGCAGCACGTACGGTACGCTCCACGCTCTGTCCTACATAGAGAGGACGTATGCCAGTATGGTTGCTCCACCATTGGATAAGTCCCTCGTAATCGGCCGCCTTGTGTCCAATCTCCCAATAGATCTGAGGAATGTTGTAATCAACCCATCCATTGTTCACCCATGCCAACACGTCGGCATACAGATCATCGTATGCCTGCAGTCCTCGTGTATTACTACCATCAGGATCACTTCCCTGATTGCGGTAGATGCCAAAAGGTGATACACCGAACTTCATCCAGGGTTTCACTGCACGCAGGCTGAGCTGCAACTGCTGGATGAACTGGTTGATATTCTGCCTACGCCAGTCGCCGCGGTCCATTCCATTGCCGTATGATGCGTATGATGCGTCATCGGGGATAGGCATTCCTGCAGCGGGATAGGGATAGAAATAATCATCGATATGCAAGCCGTCGATGTCGTAGCGTGCTGCTATATCGCAAGCCACCTGACAGATGAAATCACGGTTCTCGGGGAAACCAGGGTCGAAGATAAGCTGATCCTTGTAACTAAAGAATCGCTCGGGGTGTTGTGCATACTGATGGTTGGAAGCAAGCTGCGCTGTACCAGCCGTCTTTCCGCGGAAAGGATTGATCCATGCATGGAGTTCCATCTGACGTGCATGACACTGCTCCACCATCCATGCCAGGGGATCCCAATAAGGTTCGGGAGCACGTCCCTGCTGTCCTGTCAAATAGCGGCTCCAAGGCTCCAGAGCGCTATCGTAGAGGGCATCACCTTCTGCTCGTACCTGGAAGAAGATGGCATTGATACCATCCTTCTGCAATTCGTCCAACTGATAGGTCAGGGTAGCTTGCATCTGATCGCGTCCCACACCCTGCCATTGTCCATTCACACACTGAATCCACGCTCCACGGAACTCACGTTTAGGGTTCTGCGCAACCACTACAGTGGCTACGAAGAGGAGCAAAAAAAGTATCTTTGTTCTCATAATTGGAGCAAAGATACTATCATTTAGCCGAACCGCAAAATTGCGACCGCTATTTTTTTTCAGAAATTCAGGTTTACACCCAGGCCGAAGGTGTAATTGTCGCGGATGTAGTGATCTTTCATCTCATATCCAGCCAAAGTCGTGACAACATCGCGTGTCTGATAGAAGTTCTTCATCGCGCTGAGGTCTATGCTGAGCATAGGTAGGACATGGAAGCGGAAACCGCCACCGATAAGATGACTGGACATGGTAAAATTCATGTCGGAGAAATATTCATCAGCCAAATCGTAGTGAGTGAACTGCCAGCCGCCGCTCACAGTAAGCCACTTCAGACAATCCCATTCTGCACCCAATGTACATTCCGAAGTACCCTTGTTGACATATTTCTGGCGGTCGGCGTATTTGGTTGCCTGCTTGTCGAAATAGTGATGGAAGCCTGCCGAGAGACGTACTGTCTGAATGGGGGTGTATTGAGCACCTAATGTGATGATAGCAGGCAGGTCGTCTGCCACGGAAGTGCCATCTGCAAACTGGCCGAGCATAGCCTGAGCTTGAGCAGGGCCTGCAAATTCCGTTTCATTCTCCAAGCGCAAGCGGGTCTTGAACTCATACTTGGCAGCGAAGTTCCAATGGTCGTTCAGTTTCCAGTCGATGCTCAGGTAGGGAGTCAAGCCGAAGCCTTTCTGAGTGCAATCGAGGTTGAGATAATAAGGCTGCATCATACCACTGATGTTCGGATTATATAGCATTCCTGTAGCTGTCATATTGTAAATCTGTATATTGCGCAAATATCCTTCGTAGTTATTGCGAACGATTACGCCACGCAAACCACCTCCCACACTCAGATTGTCCAGTACTTTGTAAGCACCACCCAGGGAAATGCAATAGTGATACACGCCACCCTTCAGGTAGGAATCCATGGAATAGGCATCCATATTTGCTCCAAGAGTTGATTTCATCAGCAACGCATAGGCACCTTCCAAATCAGCGACAGCATCGGGGTACTCGCAATTACCACCACCGCTACCGAAAGCGAAGTTCAGACCAGCCGTCCAACGATCAGCCACGTAGGCAGCCTGCAGACAGGGAGCTACAGGAGCCAAGGCATTCCCCTTGTAGAGATGAGTGGGATTACCCAGATGCTCATAATTCATAGCCAGGGGAGCAAACGTTGTTTCGATATCGCGCGACTGATGCGCATTCATTCCTGTCAATCCGAAATGCCATCCTTTCTGCATGAAAACGACACCTGCAGGATTGACATACATACCATCAATGTCGATAACCGCATCACGGCTGGGGTTACGCAGGAAAGATGCACTCTGGTTGGAGTTGGTGAGCAGACCTCCTGCCACTGCATCCACACTCATACATACTGTCACGAGGACAGCCAATAGAATCTTTTTCTTCATACTCTTTGTTGTTTTCTGAAATAGCACCGCAAAGGTAGGTCAAAAAGATACTACGACAAATAAAATCCTATAAAAAATGGGTATTATCACCAATAATAGCCTATTTTGTCCTATTTCCTGGAATGTAATGTCCTATCGTAGTTTCTCTCGGTATTCCATAGGAGTGTAGCCAAGTGCCTTCTTGAACATGCGGATGAAATAGGACACATCATTCATGCCAAGCGTATGTGACACCTCTGCCACGCTGAGGGGCGTAGTGAGAAGCAACGACTGTGCCTCCTGTACCTTCTTACGTAAGATGTATTGCAAGGGTGAGACACCTGTTGATTCCTTGAAAGCCCTGATCAGATAGGATTTCGTCAGACAGGCTCTTTCGGCAAGGGAATCGATGGAAATCGGTTCACGCACATGCTCTTGGATATAGGTAACCAAATCCATCATTCGAGGATCAGTAACCTGTTCCCTCCACTTTGCCCGTTTCTGGAAGTAGGAGAAGATAATGAGGACGAGTCCCTGCAATTGTAATTGTTCGTAGGGTTCCACCTGTGCAAAAGCATTCGCATACCCGCTATACATCGGGTGTGTGTCGAAGTCGTGCACCGACTGAGTAGGCAGATGAAACGAGGGATAGAGACGGCAATAGTTATCGAAGAGGAGTTGTGCAGCCTCGTTGGAAGCCACTTCGGTAGGATATTCGTACAAGTCGAAAATATCCGTCCTCATACGAGGGTTGACAAAGAGGTAATAGAATCCAAACTCTGGTTCGCACTCGTATGAATGGGGTACATTGGGAGGTACCAGATACAAGTGTCCCGGTGTCGCCTCCACATCCCCCGTAGGCAGATGCAGGCAAGCCCTTCCTTTCCTCACATAGTAGATACGGGCAAAGGACGAGGAGATGTCTGTATCGCCCCAGTGAATGCTGGTTTGAGCATAACCTAAATTCAGCACGATGAAGTCAATATCCTCTACGTGCAGGGTACGCATTTACAATCGGCTTAGGGATTCGTATGTGACCATTTGCACCCCGGGAAGGCATACCAGAAAGTGACAGGAGCATAGTCCATGGGATCATAGTAGGCATGCCATATCTCCATGTAGAAGTCAAACGATTTCTCGAATGGGATATCGTCCAGCAGACGGTAGCGGTTGTCCATACTCTGCCCAGGTGTCTTGTTACCATCGCCGATAGGCTGCGAGATGAAGGGATGCGAGAAGGGTTGAGGACGGCAATAGGCATAGCTGTAGTAGTCCTCCGTACCTGTTCCGAAATGAGAGGGGAAACTCTCTCCATCGACAAAGATCTTCTCGTCACCTTCTCCCCACCACGTATCGCCTCTCTCGGCAGGAGAATAGTTATAGACGGAAAGTCCGTCGGCCACATACCGACCTTTTCCTTTGATGCTCACATAGTTGTAGTCGAATTTCGTATTGGAGTCGATACCCTTTGATGAACACCACGAAGCATAGAAATGCATCGACTTGTCGTCATCCCAGTCACTTTCACGCACCGTAGCCTGCAGACATTCCACATCGACATCCTCATCACTCTCGTTCACCAAGGTTACCGTGGTCTCTTTCTCGAATGGCATCACCCAATACGTCGTCATCATGCCATCAGGCCATGTCTGCACATAGAACGTATGATTAGGCAGTTGGAAGGGGCCTATGCCGTAGAACATGCCTACGGGACAATCCACGGTCTGCTCCCCATCGAACTTCACGCGCAGCATAGTACCCATCAACGCTTTCGAGGTATCCTCCGCCTTGATCTGCACGTTCAGGCTCGTGATGCACTTCTCACCCTTCACGCGGAAGCTTTTTGCTTTGCCAGGACGCAAGGTACCAGGACGAGCCTTGGCCTGCTCATCCTTCTGCACATCCTGTGCACCTGTCAACATCGTGCTGCAGGCATACAGTTCCTTGGCATACTTTTTCAGAGTCTCGCCATTGTAACTCTCCACGCGTGTTCCTGCTTCGTAGGAGCGGTAGTTGATCTGATAGTAGAAGAACTCCGCTGTGGCACGGCCATCCACCATGTAAGGGCGGTAGCTCACCTTGCATCCACTGTTGTAGGGAATAGGCAGGAAGAGGTTGTTACCTCTCCATGTATCATTATCCGACTTGGCAGGAGCATAGAAGGCAAAGGGATAGCCCACCAAACCATTGCTTCCCAACAATCGTTTGCTATCCATCGCTATCACAGGCGTTTCACTACCATCGAGATAGATTTTGATGAGACCTCCTATTTCATCACTGGGACCACCCACGGCCGTCCACATACGCACCAGACATCCAGGACCCTCCTGGTAATGCATCACATACTCTGTCTGCCCATCTACTTCCTCCGTTCTCACGAAATTGGAGAAATCATGATTCTCAAACCATCCTTTACCCCAATCCCTGCCACTTTCGGGACGGAATTTTCCATCCTCGGCAGCAGTAGCAGGAGTCACCGACTCACGTGAATAACTGGAAGACTGACTGCATCGGTAGGAAGGTTTCTCCCATCGTGTATGAGCTGCTGGATCTGTCATATCCCGTAGCAGGGAGGGGAACGTCACATCATAATCCGCGGCAAAGGTCGGAAGGCTCAGCAAAGCCAGAAAAACACAAATTTTAGTACGCATATTTCTACGAATTTCAAAATTACTGGTGACAAAGATATTTTTATTTGTCCATATACACAGAAAAAATGCAAGCACAATATGCATTTTATTAACTATGTGACAGAAAATGCGGCTAAATCTATAACATTATGTAAAAAAAGTCGTACATTTGCGGCTTGAAACAAAAACAGGACAATAGTTAGCAACACCAATATGAAACATCCATTACGAAGTGCCGTATGCACGGAAGGTCGCCGTATGGCTGGAGCGCGTGCGCTGTGGGTAGCCAACGGCATGAAGCGCGAACAATTCGGAAAGCCCATCATAGCCATTGTAAACTCATTCACTCAGTTTGTACCTGGCCACACTCACCTGCATGAAGCAGGACAGATTGTAAAGGCCGAGATAGAGCGAATGGGATGCTACGCAGCCGAGTTCAACACGATTGCCATCGACGACGGCATAGCCATGGGACACGATGGAATGCTTTATAGCCTGCCCAGCCGCGACATCATCGCCGACAGCGTGGAATATATGTGCAATGCACACAAGGCTGATGCCATGATATGCATCTCCAACTGCGACAAGATCACCCCAGGTATGCTGATGGCCGCTATGCGTCTCAATATCCCTGCTGTCTTCGTGAGCGGAGGACCTATGGAGGCTGGTACTTACAAAGGGGAGAACCTCGACCTTATTGCCGCTATGGTAAAGGGAGCGGACAAGACTGTCAGCGACGAGGAACTGGCAGAGGTAGAGAATCGTGCCTGCCCCGGATGCGGATGCTGCAGTGGTATGTTCACAGCCAATAGCATGAACAACCTCACCGAGGCAATCGGTTTGTCCTTGCCTGGCAATGGCACCATCCTCGCCACTCATGTCAATCGGGTAGAACTGATGAAGCAGGCCGCACGACAGATTGTCAGGAATGCCTTTGCCTATTACGAAGACGGAGACGAGCGTGTCCTGCCACGTAGCATTGCCACGCGTCAGGCTTTCCTCAATGCCATGACACTCGACATTGCCATGGGTGCTTCCACCAACACCGTGCTGCATCTCTTGGCTGTGGCTCAGGAGGCAGAGGTGGATTTCACCATGTCGGACATTGACCGCTTGAGCCGTAAGACTCCCTTCCTATGCAAGTTGGCCCCCAATAGCCAGCGATACAGCGTACAGGAATGTGGTCGTGCAGGTGGTATGCTCAATTTATTAGGTGAATTGGCCAAAGGAGGCCTCATCGACACATCATGCTATCGCGTGGACGGAGCTACCCTCGCAGAGGATATAGAGAAATACAATATACAGAAAACAATCATAGACCCCGAGGCAGAGCGTATCTATTCGAGTGCGCCAGCAGGTGTGTTCTGCAACCGCCTTGGTGCTCAGAACACCCAGTACCCCACCCTCGACACAGATCGCACCAACGGCTGTATCCGCGACATCGAACATGCCTATACCAAGGATGGTGGAATGGCCATCCTCTTCGGCAACATTGCCCAGGACGGATGCGTAGTGAAGACGGCTGGCGTGGATGAGAGCATCTGGAAGTTCAGTGGCCCTGCCGTTGTATTCGACAGCCAGGAGGATGCTTGCGAAGGCATCTTGGGAGGCCGCGTAAAGAAAGGCGACGTGGTGGTTATTACACACGAGGGTCCCAAGGGTGGCCCAGGAATGCAGGAAATGCTTTATCCCACGTCCTATATCAAGAGTATGCACATGGGTAAGGAATGCGCACTCATCACCGATGGCAGATTCTCTGGCGGCACCAGCGGCCTCAGTATAGGACACATCAGTCCTGAAGCAGCCAACGGAGGCAACATCGGCAAGGTGAAGGATGGCGACATCATCGACATCGACATACCGAATCGCAGCATCAATGTGCGTATCAGCGACGAGGAACTGGCAGCACGCCCCCAGCAACCCCTCAAGCGTACCCGTGTCGTGAGCAAGGCACTCAGGGCTTACGCTCAGAGCGTAGCATCGGCCGACAAGGGAGGAGTGAGAGTGATTGATTGACACACAAAACGAAGATTGACGGAATTCCTATGGACAATGAATTGATAAGCGGTGCGGAAGCACTGATGAGAGCATTGGAGAACGAAGGGGTAGATACTCTCTTCGGCTATCCTGGAGGCAACATTATGCCCTCCTACGACGCTTTATATGACCACAAGACTACTCTCAACCACATACTGGTTCGCCACGAACAGGCCGCCGTACATGCAGCACAGGGCTATGCACGTGTCAGTGGAAAAGTGGGCTGTGTCATCGTGACAAGTGGCCCAGGAGCCATGAACACCATCACGGGATTGGCAGATGCCATGATCGACAGTACGCCCATCGTGGTAATATGTGGTCAGGTGGGAGCAGCCATGCTTGGCACAGATGCTTTTCAGGAAGTAGATACCATCAGTGTGAGCCAGCCTATCACGAAATGGGCCTATCAGATACGACATGCCGACGATGTAGCCACGGCAGTGAGTCGTGCCTTCTATATCGCACGCAGCGGCCGACCCGGTCCCGTTGTGCTCGACTTTACGAAGAATGCCCAGACCAGTATGACAGAGTATCATCCCCAGAAAGTAGATTTCATCCGTAGCTACAAGCCTACGCCATCACCTTTCAGGGAAGACATCGAACGAGCCGCTCTGCTCATCAACAGTTCCGTGAAACCGTTTGTTTTGGTCGGACAAGGTGTGGAATTAGGCGACGCGAGGGAGGAACTACGTGCATTCTTGGAAAAAGCACAGATTCCAGCAGGATGTACGTTCTTGGGACTGTCAGCCCTTCCATCCGATCATCCCCTCAACATGGGTATGCTCGGTATGCACGGCAATTTGGGGCCCAATGTGATGACGAATCAGTGCGACCTGCTCATTGCTGTCGGTATGCGCTTCGACGACCGCGTCACAGGCAATCTGAAGACCTACGCCAAACAAGCAAAGATTATCCATTTCGATATTGACCCGAGCGAGATCAACAAGAATGTGAAAGTGGATTTGGCCGTAGTGGGCGATTGCAAGCATACGTTGGCAGAAGTCACTCGTCTGATGGAAAAGACCACGCATCAAGCATGGGTGGATGGTTTCAAGCCGTACGCAGACAGGGAGGATGTCAAGGTGATACAACCCGCGATTCATCCCACAGAAGGCCCTCTGCTGATGGGTGAGGTCGTTCGCCGCGTGTCCGAAGCGACACAGGACAAGGGAATCCTCGTGACGGACGTAGGTCAGAACCAGATGTTCGGATGCCGCTATTTCCGTTTCACCCAGGGCCGTAGCGTTGTCACCAGCGGAGGATGCGGCACCATGGGCTTCGGATTGCCAGCTGCAGTCGGAGCCACTTTCGGAGCCCCCGATCGTACCGTATGCCTCTTTGTAGGCGATGGTGGCCTGCAGATGACGATTCAGGAATTGGGTACCATCATGGAACAGCGTGCACCAGTCAAGATTGTGCTTCTCAACAACAATTTCCTTGGCAATGTGCGCCAGTGGCAGTACATGTTCTTCCGCAAGCGCTACTCCTTCACGCCTATGGTCAATCCCGACTACGAGAAGATAGCCCAGGCATACGACATCCCGTGCCGCACCGTGACAGAACGCGGGCAGCTGGATGCAGCAATACAAGAGATGATAGATACAGAGGGTCCCTTCCTGCTGCAATGCGCGGTAAAGGAGGAGGACAACGTGCTCCCCATGACACCTCCTGGAGCCAATGTGGATGAAATGCTTCTGGAAGTGAAATAAAGTAACGACGACAATGAATCAAGAAATGACAAAGTCGCAATGCGGCGATTGCAAGGTTTGCGGAAAGTGTGGCACATTGGATTGTCCCGAGGGCCGCACCTGTTACACCATTCTCGTTTACAGCGAGAACGTAGCGGGTATCCTCAACCAGATTACGACAGTCTTCACACGCAGGCAAGTCAATATCGAGAGCCTCAACGTATGTGCAAGTAGCACACCTGGCGTACACAAATACACCATCACCTGTTTTTGCACAGAGGAGATGGTCATCATGCTCACCAAGCAGATAGAGAAGAAGATAGACGTCCTGCAGGCCCATTATTTCACCGACGAGGAAATATTCATCCTCGAATGTTCCCTTATCAAGGTCAGCACCTCCCAGATGCTGAAAGACTCCGAAATAGGAAGGATAGTACGCAGGCATGGAGCTCGCATCGTAGAAGTGAACCCCACCTACAGCATCATCGAGAAAAAAGGCCTCACCGAGGAGATTGTGAGCCTTTTCCAGCAGCTCGACGAGCGTGGGGCAGTCCTGCAATTTGTCCGTAGCGGACGTATCGTAGTCACCAAGAGCCCGGTAGAACAACTCGACCGTTATCTGGAGGAGAGAGAGAGCCAACGATTGAAATGAGTTCAGGACAGATTGACATATATCCCATTCACGTCGAACCGTTTCAGACGGATTTCACGGGGCACGCCACCTTGGGTTTCTTAGGTAACGAATTGCTCGACGTGGCAGGGCGTCATTCCCAGCGTAGAGGTTGGGGATTGAACGCCTTGGATGGTGTCAATCGCACATGGGTGCTCAGCCGTCTGTGTATCGAACTATCCGCCTATCCCCTTCAGCAAGAGGATATCCGTATCAGCACATGGGTAGAGAGTGTCATCCGCCTGTTCACATACCGCAATTTCGCTCTTCACGGAGCAGATGGAACCACCTTAGGCTACGCACGCAGCGTATGGTCGATGATCGACCTCGACACGCGCAAACCATGCGACCTGCTCAGTTTGTTCGACGGTGACATCCTGCATCATGTCGTACCAGAGGAGGATAACGTATGCCCCATCCAGGGCTACGGGCGTTTCCATGCCAGCAACCTGCAGCACGTCCGCACCATCGACACCCAGTACAGCGATGTGGATATCAACGGGCATATCAACAGCATCCGCTGCATCAACCACATGCTCGACCTCTTCCCCTGCGACCGATACCGCACACATCAGGTAGGACGCATAGAGATTGCCTACAAGGCCGAGGCACACTACGGAGACACACTCGCATTCTACATGGAGGAAGCATCCCCGCTCTGCTATCTCATCGAGGTACGCAAGAACGACAACGAGGTGACCTGCCAATCCACTCTGCATTTCACCCCACGAGAAAGATAAAACACAAGATAAAAGAATAATAGTTTATTAAAACAAAACACAAAACAATGGCAAAAATGAATTTTGGTGGTGTCATCGAGGAAGTGATGACACGAGAGGAATTTCCTCTGGAGAAAGCACGCGAGTTTCTGAAGGACGAGACTATTGCTGTGATAGGCTATGGTGTACAGGGTCCTGGTCAGGCATGCAATCTGCGTGACAACGGCTTCAATGTAATCGTTGGCCAGCGTCCAGGCAAGACCTACGACAAGGCAGTAGCTGACGGATGGGTACCAGGCAAGACCCTCTTCTCTATCGAGGAGGCAGCCACCCAGGGAACCATCATCATGTGTCTGCTCTCCGATGCAGCTGTCATGAGCGTATGGCCCACCCTGCAGAAGTGCTTGCAGCCCGGCAACGCCCTGTATTTCTCACACGGCTTCGCCATCACATGGAACGATCGCACAGGTTGCGTTCCCCAGAAGGATATCGATGTCATCATGGTAGCTCCCAAGGGTTCAGGTACCTCCCTGCGCACCATGTTCCTCGAAGGCCGTGGCTTGAACAGCTCCTATGCAGTATATCAGGATGCCACAGGCAAGGCACTCGAGCGCACCCTCTCATTAGGTATCGGTATCGGTAGCGGTTACCTGTTCGAGACCACCTTCCAGCGTGAAGCAACCAGCGACCTCACAGGTGAACGCGGTTCTTTGATGGGCGCAATCCAAGGCTTGCTGTTGGCACAGTACGAAGTGCTGCGCGAGAACGGCCACACTCCCTCCGAGGCCTTCAACGAGACAGTAGAGGAACTCACCCAGTCCCTCATGCCCCTCTTTGCAGCCAAGGGTATGGATTGGATGTACGCCAACTGCTCCACTACAGCACAGCGTGGTGCCCTGGATTGGTATCCCCGTTTCCACGATGCCATCAAGCCCGTTGTAGAACAGCTCTATGCCAGCGTAAAGTGCGGCAACGAGGCACAGATCTCCATCGACTCCAATTCCAAGCCCGACTACCGTGTTGGTCTGGAGAAGGAACTTGCCGCATTGCGCGAGAGCGAGATGTGGCGCACAGCCGAGGTAGTTCGCAAGTTACGTCCCGAGAACAACTAAGTCACTCGGTTTGACAGCAAATAAAAAGGGGCTCAGATGAGTCCCTTTTTTTATTTCCTTATTTCTATGATTTGTGTCTGTTGGCCCTTTTCTTCCGGATGTCAGCCTTCATCTTGGCCGACCCCGAGCCATGGGCACCCGTGATATACTGTTTCTTCTTAGCCTTGGTCTTCACCTGGCCTCCACGTGCATTAGCCTCCTTCTTCGGTTTCCCGCTGAAAGTAATCCCATGCTGGATAACCGCATCTATGTCGTCGCCTCCAAATGAATTCATATCAAGAGAGAGAAGGGAGAAAGAGGAATCAATGATGGAACAGACGCACGCCAGTGAATGCCATAGCGATATTGTATTTGTCGCACGTCATGATCACATGATCATCGCGCACGCTACCACCCGCCTGAGCAATGTACTGCACGCCACTCTTGTGAGCGCGTTCCACATTGTCGCCGAAGGGGAAGAACGCATCGCTGCCCAATGCCACACCCGTATTCTTGGCAATCCACGCCTTCTTCTCCTCACGCGAGAGGGGAGCGGGCTGCTCGGTGAAGAACTTCTGCCATTCGCCGTCGGCCAGTACATCCATATAATCATCGCTGATATATATATCTATGGTGTTGTCGCGATCCGCACGACGGATATTTGGAAGGAAAGGCAGATTCATCACCTGCGGATGCTGACGCAGCCACCAGATGTCAGCCTTGTTGCCAGCCAGACGGGTACAGTGGATACGGCTCTGCTG
>DCHV01000077.1:236-359 GCA_002314945.1 Prevotellaceae bacterium UBA1743 | reverse complement strand
CTGACCATCCTTCACGTAGCATACACTGTTGCTCTGTGTATATTTCAGGGTGATGAGGGCAATCATCAGGTCGCGGCGGGCAGCCTCGGGAAACTCCTTGTTGGCAGTGGGGATATTCTCAAA
>DCHV01000077.1:0-189 GCA_002314945.1 Prevotellaceae bacterium UBA1743 | reverse complement strand
GCTTCACCTCGTTGCGTCCCTGTTCAAAGGTAATACCATAGACCTGCTTACGCTCGATAGGAGCAGGGCGATACGAGGGGTCCATCTGAATCACGTTGTACGTACCGTTCCGCTTCTCACGCAGGATCTGCAACGCCTCTTCCGTATATCCAGGAGCAATCACCCCATCGCTCACCTCACGCTTGATGA
>DCHV01000051.1 GCA_002314945.1 Prevotellaceae bacterium UBA1743 | reverse complement strand
TCAGGGTTTGCCTTGCGCAATTCGTAACTGCTGATACCGTATTGAGTAGCTATACTTTCTATGGTTTCGCCCTTTTTTACCTTGTGCATATTTTGCAGCGTAGAGAGGGTTCCTTGCCCCCATGTCAGGATGGAGACAAATAGGGCTATTATCAATAATAAATGTTTCATCGATACAAAGGTACTGTTTTTTTTCATCCGTTGGTGTCTTTTTAGGTCGGAAATACGCTTGTTAATAGGAAAATTGCTATTTTTGCAAAAATATTCATGATGATGAAGAGATTGTTGATTGTATTTTCTGTGTTATTCCCTCTGCTGGTATGTGCACAAACTGATCTTCCCAAGGTTGCCCCCTCTGCCCTTTATATTACTGTAGATGGTGAGGAACTCACGGAGTTGACGGAAAGTCAGAGTGCCCCTCTCAAAGCGCATTTCTATGCCAATCCCACCAATGTAGGTAACTATTCTGCCCGTTATGAATGGAAAGCCTGGCGCGAGGGGGATGAATCAGATTTGTTGGTACATAGATTTGACGAAGAACTCGATTTCACTTTTGCAGAATCCGGTACTTTCTGCGTACAGTTGTATGCTACATTCATCTTGGGTAACGACACTATTACCTATCCTACCGAGGATGAGAATACGCCTATTGTCATCAGCATATCTCAGAGTAAACTGGAATTTCCCAATGCCTTTTCCCCCAACAGCGACGGATATAATGATGAATTACAGCCTTTGGAGGGATACCAGAGTATTGTGTCCTTCCAGGCGGCTGTTTTCAACAGATGGGGCACCAAACTCTATTCCTGGGACAACGTGGCAGGCAAATGGGATGGAAAGTACAATGGCAAGGTAGTGCGTGATGGTGTTTACTTCCTGGTTGTACATGCCAAGGGTGCGGATGGCCGTAAATTCAATATAAAGCAGACCATCTCAGTGCTTACTCATTCACGGGGTGAAGGTTCGTCGTCCGGAGGAGGTACAGGCGAAAATGAGTGATTCCAAGCCCAAAATAAAGGTATTGGGTGCCCGTGTCCACAATCTGAAAAATGTGGATGTGGAGATCCCGCGTCGTTCTCTCACTGTCTTTACTGGATTGAGCGGAAGTGGCAAGTCTTCCTTGGCCTTTGATACTATCTATGCCGAGGGACAACGTAGGTACATAGAGACATTCAGCGCATACGCACGTAATTTCCTGGGCAATCTGGAGCGTCCTGATGTAGATAAGATTACGGGCTTATCCCCTGTCATCAGTATTGAACAGAAGACTACCAACAAGAATCCACGAAGTACCGTAGGTACTACTACCGAGATATACGATTTCCTGCGTCTTCTCTATGCACGTGCTGCCGATGCGTTTTCCTACGTCACGGAAGAGCCTATGGTGAAATACACCGAGGAGCAGATATTGGAACTCCTTCTGAATGACTATTCAGGACGCAAGGTCTATCTCCTAGCTCCCCTGGTGAAGAACCGCAAGGGACATTACAAGGAATTGTTTGAGACCATCCAGCGCAAGGGTTATCTCTATGTGCGTGTGGATGGAGCTATCAGGGAGATACTCCCTGGGATGAAACTGGACCGCTACCGCAATCATGACATAGAGGTAGTGATAGACCGCCTCATTATTCAGGACAAGGATGACAAACGTCTTACCCAGAGTGTGGCAACCTGTTTTGCGCAAGGTGACGGACTTATGATGGTCTATGATGTGGATTCCGCACAGGTACGTCATTACAGTAAGCGTCTGATGTGTCCTTCCAGCGGCATTTCCTACCAGGACCCAGCTCCACACGATTTCTCTTTCAATAGTCCTCAGGAAGCCTGCCCACGCTGCAAGGGCTTAGGGTATGTCAATGTGATAGATGTGGATAAAGTGATTCCCGATCGCACGCTTTGTGTCAGAGATGGAGGTATAGCCCCTTTGGGAAAGGCACGTCAAACCATGATATTCTGGCAATTGGCTGCTCTCCTGGATGGATATGGATGTACGCTTGATACCCCGCTTTCCGAGGTGCCGGAAGAGGCCATAGACGAGATACTCAATGGCAGTTCCGAGCGCCTGCGCATTCCAGCCAGTGTGTGTCATACCACCAATGATTATTATACCGAGTTCGAGGGTGTGGCGAAATACATCCGTCAGATGCTTGATGAAGAGATGTCGGCAGGTGCTCAGAAATGGGCTGATCAGTTCAGCCGTGTAGATGTGTGTCCCGAGTGTCATGGCAAGCGTCTCAATCAGATTGCCCTGCATTTCCGTATTGCCGGGAAGGATATTTCGCAGTTGGCCGAAATGGATCTCCAGGAATTGTATCACTGGCTGGCGAATCTGGATGAGCAGCTCACCGAGCGCCAGCGCCTCATTACGCCCGAGATACTGAAGGAGATACGTACACGCATCCGTTTCCTCCTTGATGTAGGTCTCGAGTATCTGTCCCTCAACAGGACTTCCGTCAGTCTCTCCGGTGGAGAGAGTCAGCGCATACGTCTCGCCACCCAGATAGGTAGTCAGTTGGTCAATGTTTTGTATATTCTCGACGAACCCAGTATTGGTCTTCACCAGCGTGATAACCATCGCCTCATAAAGTCGCTCAAGCAGTTGCGCGATTTGGGGAATACCGTCATCGTGGTAGAGCACGACCAGGAGATGATGGAGAATGCAGATTACATTGTGGATATAGGCCCTATGGCAGGTCGCAAGGGTGGGGAAGTCGTTTTCCAGGGCACCTACCCCGAGATGATGAAGCGAGACACCCTCACCAGTCAGTATCTGAATGGTACACGGCAGATAGAGATGCCTGCTGTACGACGTCCGGGGAATGGTCAATACCTCGTCCTGCATGATGCCTGTGGCAACAACCTACGCCATGTAGAGGTACGTTTCCCCTTGGGATGTATGATTTGTGTCACAGGGGTGAGTGGTAGTGGCAAGAGTTCCCTCATCAACGATACGCTATATCCTATTCTCAGCCAGCATTTCTATCGTTCGCTGCAGGATCCTCTTGCGTATGGCAGTATAGAGGGACTGGAGCATGTGGATAAGGTGGTGTGTGTGGATCAGACACCCCTGGGGAGGACACCACGTTCCAATCCGGCTACCTATACAGGTGTCTTCAACGATATCCGTAATCTCTTTGTGGAACTCCCCGAGGCAAAGATACGGGGATATAAGCCAGGGCGTTTCTCATTCAATGTCAAGGGAGGGCGTTGCGAGACATGCGGCGGAAACGGCTACAAAGCCATAGAGATGAATTTCCTTCCCGATGTGTATGTGCCGTGTGAGGATTGTCATGGGATGCGCTACAACCGTGAGACACTCGAAGTCCGTTTTCGTGGCAAGAGTATTGCAGACATCCTGAATATGACTATCAATCAGGCTGTGGAATTCTTCGCCAATCAACCGAATATTCTGCACAAGATACGCGTGTTGCAGGAAGTGGGTTTGGGGTATATCCGCCTCGGACAGTCCTGTACTACCTTGTCAGGCGGCGAGAGCCAGCGTGTCAAACTTGCTACCGAACTCAGCCGAAAGGACACGGGACGTACCTTCTATATTCTGGACGAACCCACCACGGGGCTTCATTTCGAGGATATACGCATTTTGCTTCAGGTGCTCAATCGTCTGGTGGAACGTGGCAATACCGTGTTGGTCATAGAGCACAATCTCGATGTCATCAAGCGTGCGGATTGGTTGATAGACATGGGACCTGATGGAGGACGGGGAGGAGGTCAGATTCTCTTCGAGGGAACACCCGAGGCCCTTGCTCAGAGCGGGATAGGGTACACATCCCGATTCCTATCCGATTTGATTTAGAATAAGTAAGTGTGAATCAGTTGATTCTACACCAATTCCTTTTCTAATTCTTCAAGTGATTTTCCCTTTGTCTCCGGGCAATATTTCAGCAGGTACAGGAAGGCTACGAGGCAGATGGTAGCATAGATCCAGAACGTGCCGCTCGAACCTAAGGCTGCATTCATCGAGGGAAAGGAGAACGTGAGTGTGCAACATCCCACCCACAATGCGAAGGTACACGTAGCCATGGCTATGCCACGCACTCTGTGAGGGAAGATCTCAGCCAGCAAGGTCCATGTCACGGGGCCTAATGTCATGGCGTAGCAGGAGATGGCAGCCACTACCAGTACCACCATCCATACTCCATGCACATTCATGGCGTAGCAGGTGCCTAATGTCAGGTAGATGCAGCCCAATCCTATAGCGCCTATCAGCATCAGGGTGCGACGTCCCCATCGTTCGATGGTGTAGAGTGCCACTATGGTGAAGAGCACGTTGGCAATACCCGTGATGACGATATTGATAAACATACCATCCACGTTGTAGCCAGCACCCTTGAATATCTCCTCTGCGTAGTTGAATATCACGTTCGTGCCGCACCATTGCTGGAATACTGCGATGAACAAGCCCAATATCAATACGCGGGCATACTTCGACTGGAAGAGTTC
>DCHV01000075.1 GCA_002314945.1 Prevotellaceae bacterium UBA1743 | reverse complement strand
GTTCTCTGCTTGTCAATGGCTGTCTGTGTGTTGTCCAATGAAAGAAATGCATGTATTTTTGGTGTTGTGAACATGCTGATATTCCGATAAATACAGGTGGAAAAGTAAATACGCGGTAAATATACGGTAAACCCGATTTTGGGGCATACGGCGTATAATTGTATGTGATGCATCAGTCTATCGGTTCTCTAACTCCCGAGGTGTTTCCGGACGCGGAAATTACGAAGGGCTACCGAAGAACTACCGAAGAGCTGACGGATTACGGCAAAGAATTTCTCCGATTCCTCCTGAAGGGGGCGTGGCTTGGGCGGATGAGGGGAAAGATGTGGCGCAAAGTTGCACCAAACGGAGATCTTTGACATCATGGGAAGCCTATAGCGAAGTAACGGGTGCTGGGGTGGTGTGGATGATTTCATCAGTTTTCGCTTATTGCAATAACCGTTTTCTGGTGAAAATCGCTTATTACGATAACCTTTTTTGTGAATATTTTGGTTATTTCAATAAGCGTTTGTATCTTCGCAATCTATTTTCAATAACAAAGGATACAGATGGAGCAATTGTTTAAGAAACACCACATGTTCATATCGCAAGTCGATATGGGCATAGTTCGCGAGTTGATGGATAAAATCGACTGGCAGAAGCAACTGGTAGGAATCAAAGGTTCGCGAGGTGTGGGTAAGACTACTTTGGTGCGACAATATATCAAGAAAACATACGGGGTGCAGCCTGGTGAGAGTCTGTACTGTGTCATGGACAGTATCTACTTCACAACTCATTCGCTATTGGACTTGGCTGAGAAATTCTACATAAGAGGGGGAAAACACCTTTTTCTCGACGAAGTGCATAAATACCCTACATGGAGCAAGGAGCTGAAGGAGATAACGGATCTCTACCCCCAA
This sequence comes from Prevotellaceae bacterium UBA1743, assembly GCA_002314945.1. Lineage (GTDB taxonomy): Bacteria > Bacteroidota > Bacteroidia > Bacteroidales > Bacteroidaceae > Physcousia. Next base: position 23,821 of record DCHV01000075.1, on the reverse strand, counting down.
TTGAAAATTACGTTTACCGGATCGTCCCTATTACAGATTCTGAATGCAGATGCAGACCTGTCCAGGCGTGTTCTCTCCTATACCATGGAGGGGTTGTCGTTTCGTGAGTATCTTCATTTCTACAAAGGTATCCAACTGCCTGTTCATTCACTCCAAGCGATATTGAATCATCCAGACAGTATCTGCGAGGAGGTGAATGCCGTATGCCGTCCACAGCAAATGTTCGAGGAATACCTGCGTGTGGGTTACTACCCTTTCTATGATGGAAATGAAACGGAATACTACAGCAGGATAGAAAATGTCATCAACTTTATCCTCGAACAGGAACTGACCCAGTTCTGCGGTGTAGATCCTGCTTTTACCCGCAAGATGAAGTCTATGCTTTTGTTCTTAGCTGGTAATCTGCCATACGAGGTGAATATCGCAAAACTCTCTTCCTATTTGGAACTGAACAAGAATACCGTGTTGTCATACCTAAGCCGTATGCAGAGGGCTGAGTTGCTGCACTTGCTTTATACGGACAATAAGTCGGTGACAAAGATGCAAAAACCTGACAAGATATTCCTGCACAATACGAATATGCTTTACGCCCTGACTCAAGACATGGTGATAGGAACAATCAGAGAGTGTTTCGTAGTGAACCAGCTTGCTGTGAATCATTCTGTGGAATATGGCAGGGGTATCGGCGATTTCAAGATTGATGGTAAGATAACAATTGAAGTGGGAGGAGCTGACAAATCGTTCGACCAGATAGCAGACGTTCCAGATTCATACATCCTTGCTGACTCTATGGAATTTCCAGTTGGAAAGAAATTGCCTATTTGGTTAGTGGGATTGACATACTAAGTTAGTAACAATCTACAAAAAAAATAGGGGAGGCCTGCTGGAGGTCTCCCCTATACCTTATATAATATATATAGGTGCTTCTTTGTTATTAATAGAAGATGTAGCGATTGTCTGTGATGTCAGCTTTCTTGTACAGCTCGGAGGTGAATGAGCCGAGGAAGCGTGTTGCGGTCTGGATGGACTGCTTCTTTTCCTTTTCCTCGTCGTACTGTGTGCTCAACTTGTTCTGAGACAATACCTGGAATGCAAAGACGCTGGAGTTGCCCTTGATGCCTGTCTTGAAGTCGCCTTGCTTTGCGCTGCTGACTGCACCTGCAAGAATGGGCTCGCTGGAACCTACCTTGGAAATAAAGGCGGGGCTGGTGAAGTTGATGTGCTTGACGGTGTCGCTGACTGCTCCTTCTATCTTGGTGATGTCGCTGATGCTCTTAGCATCCTTGATCTTCTCAAGAAGTAGGGCTGCTTTCTTGTCCTTCATAACTTCGGAGGTGAGGCGTGACTTGACATCCTCCTGATTCCATGTACCGTAACCCTTTGGATTGATGCCTGTGAGGATAACTACCAAGAGGTGGTCGTTTTCGCCACACTCGTAGAGGGGTGATACATCGCCTACCTTGGTCTTGTCGTTGAACAACCAGCGCATGGTCTCTCTGGTACTGCTTACGTTGGCCACATAGTGCTCGGAGCTGCTGATGTTCTCGCGGCTCTGTACGGTGTAACCTGCCTGCTGTGCATTGGCTTCTATCTCTTCCTGAGTAGGATTGCCTGCCAAGAAGGCGCTGATATCGTTGTATGCCTTGCCATAGGTGTCCTTGCTGAAATCACGTGTACGCTTGATGGCGGCTACGTTGTACTTGTCGATGATGTTGCGACGGTCGGTTACCTGTGCAATGAGGATGCCCTGGTTATCCAGTTCTATCTTGTTGTAGGCACCTACTGCTGCGGTGTTCAGGGTTTCGAGGAACATGCGGTTGTTCTCATCGAGGGTCTGACCTTCGTACTGTGCACTGGTAATCCAGTTCTTGGCAGCAGGTTGGTCATATTTCTTGGCGATAGTATCGAAGTCGGCTCCTCCGTTGAGGGCTACCATGATACTGTCGGCTGTCTTGCGCATTTCTTCGATAGTAGCTCCGGGTACTCCTATCTGACGTACTTCGATAGAGTCGGGACGTGACACCTTGGAAATGAGGCGTACGATGTTCACTGAGTTGTCATGCTCGTGGTAGTAGGGACCTACCTGACTGCCTTCGCTCATAGAATCCAGAGCCTCGGCCATGTCGTGGGGGAGTGCATGTTTGCTGATGGGCATACTGCTGTAGGATACCAGGCTGGCAGCTTCGCGTATGGTCTTGGCAGGATCAGCACCCTCGGCCAAAGCCTGTGCATAACCATTCATCTCGTTGTCCAAAGCCTCGATATCTTCCTTGCTTGCCTTGACTGCGATGTCGATGTACTTGAAGTTGCGTGTCTCCTGAATGTTGAGGAATGTCTCCTTCAGCTCGTTGTACTTTGCCTTCAACTCGCTATCCTCGATGGTTATCTCGCTGTCCTTGATGGTGGAGTAGGGGATAGCTGCCATAAGGATGTCTGATTCGTTGATGCGACCCTCGTAATTCTGCTTTGCTGCAACGGGGTTGCTCATGATGGCGTTTGTGAGGAGGTTCTGATACTTCTCGATGAGGGCCTGCTTGCGGATGCTCTTCTCGACGAACTTCCAGTAACCGAACATCTGGTTGTACTGTTCCTTAGTCTCGACGGGAACTTCGTTGTTGGTCATTATCTCGTCGTACTGTGAAAGGAACTGCTTCAGGGCGTTGTAGTCAAATCCACCTGCCTGAGTGCGGAAGGGGGTCTGTGAAAGCATGGGGCTCTGACCCTTGGAGATGATTTCCTGCAGTTCTTCGTCGGTGACGGTCAGACCCAACTTGTCTGTCTCGTGCTCGATGAGCTTCTCGTTGACTGTGGTCTGCCATACCTGATCGCGGATCATGGACATCTGCTCGTCGGACAGGGAACTGAGTCCGTTGGTGAACTTGATTACGTTGGCGTACTCGTCCACTTGTGCGTTGAAGTCCTGGACATTGATTTTCTCACTGTAAATCTTTCCGATGCGCTGACGACTCTCGCTCTGAGTATAGGATAGAGAGCGTACAAACTCCTCGGCGATGAATGCAAACAAGGCCAGACCTACTACTGCAATGAGTATCTTGCCTTTGCTACGAATTTTTTGTAATGTTGCCATTTTGTTTATGTTTTATTTTGTTTTTATCAGTAAAATCGCACAAAGATATGATAATAATTCCATATTTTCCTATAAAGAGTATGAAAAAGTGTGATTATTCTGTCACTTTGAGTCTTACCAACTCAATCTTCGTCGTTGTATTTTGGATTATCTTGAATTCCCAATGTCCGAATTTCACGATTTCGTTCAGTTTGGGGAAACTCTGGTATTCTTTCAGAATAAGTCCTCCTACGGTGAGATATTCCTCGCTGACGGGGAGGTCGAGCCCCAAGGCTTCGTTGGCTTTCTCTATCTCCATGCGTGCGGAGAGGAGGTATTCGCCATTCCCTAAATCCTTGGCCGTATAATGGGTGATGTCGTGCTCGTCCTCAATGTCGCCGAATATCTCTTCCACGAGATCTTCCAGGGTGACGATGCCGCTGGTTCCGCCAAACTCATCCACTACGACTGCCAGGGATTTCTTCTGGCTCATGAAGGTGGCCAACAGTTTCTTGGCGTTCATTGTCTCGGGGACTATGGGTACTTCGCGGATGCTCTTTTTCCAGTCATCTCCAGACTTGAGTCGGAACAATTCGGAGGAATGGATATAGCCGGAAATGTTGTCTATGTCATCGTGATACACTACAATCTTGGAATGACCACTCTCGATGAAATGACTTCTCAGTACTTCCAGTGATGTGTTGTCTTCCACTGCGTCGAGTTCTGTACGTGGCACGATGCAGTCGCGGACCTTTACACTACTGAAATCCAATGCATTCTGGAATATTTTCACTTCGTCCTCGATCTGGTCTTCACACTCTATGTTGTCGATGTTGTTCTGGATGAGATAGTCGAGATCTACCTTGGTGAAGGAGCGTCCTACGACGTTCTTCTCTACCTTCTGTCCGAGGAGGGATAGAAGTATCTTGCCGAGACCGCTTGTGAATTTGCTGATGGGCCACAATGCCAAATATATGATGTAGGCTGGCAAAGCAAAGATGTGCATCATGCGGTTAGGATTGAGACGGAACAATGTCTTGGGCAGGAATTCTCCTGTCACCAACACAATAAGGGTACTCAAGAGGGTCTGTATGAGCAAGCAGATGCCGTCATTGGGACAGGTCTCTTCGGGATAGTGGATACCCAATGGTACAAGCATTGTATCGTTGATGATACGTGCCATGAGGATACCGAAAATGACCAATGCGATGTTGTTGCCCACCAGTAGGGTGGAGATGAAATCGTTGGGGTGGAGATAGAATCTGTCTATCAGCCTGGTGGTAAATCCCTTGTTCTCGCGGTCTATCTCGAAACGCAGTTTGCTGCTGGAGACAAATGCGATTTCCATTCCCGAGAAGAAGGCGGAAAAGAGTAATACGATGAGTGCTTGTAAAATGAGGTCGGTATTCAAAATCGCAGTTTTAGTGGTTGCTTTTCTTTCTCCGGTGCAGGTGGGAAACGTTTCTTGTCGGAAGGAGATGTCCCGGAGGAGGCATCCTGATTGGACGATTGAATAGTGTCGGATGGTTCACCCTGGGAATTCTCTGTATCGGAAACAGGGAATGCTCCTGCGGAATTGGCTACGGAGTATTTGGTCATCTCCTCGTTGCTGCGGAATTCGGTACCCTGGAGTTCGCGGTCGGGGGTGATGATGTGCATGAATTTGTGGCTCCACATCTCGTGCTTCTCCATATCCCAGAACAGTTCCTCTGTCTTGAAAATATCACCATTGACATTCCGTATCACTACTCGTCCTCTTAGTTCCCACATGGTTTGCTTGTGCAGATAGGCGGTGTCGGCCTGTACAAAGAGGTCGATATGGAAATCTTTGTCGAAACGTTCCATGAGGAGCCCTTTCTTGAATCTCCATGTTGTCTGGGACTCTCCCTCGATATTGCAGATGTCCCACTCCTCTGCCACCATGTGATAGCGCATCATGCCAGAATCCGAAATGAGCGTATTGATACCCCGGGAACGCATGAAAGGAATGGAGTCTTCGTCGTGGATTGCTTCGGCCAAGTGTTCCACAGCTCCTTGGCAGGAGAATAACGACATCATCATACAATGCAGGCATACAATGATGAGGAATCCGTATGCGGTTCTCGATTTCCTACAGTGTCCTGTTGTCGGATGATTGTTTTCCTGATGGTGCTCCATCCTATGCGCGTACAAACCTTATTGTATCTTGAATTTCATGAACCAGCGCTCGCTGAACGTGACGCCTAAATTGAGCATGAAATAGTCTTCGGTAATCATCCCTTGAACCTTGGGGTCGCGACGCAACCATTGCAGGGAGGCATTGATGACAGTGCCCTTGCTGATGTTGTTGCTGATGGGTAATCCCACTCCTGCTGTCACGCCATATTCCGAAGGGCCATCTTGATTGTTGATCTTCAGATAGGGGGTGGAGTAGTGTGCACCCAAGCGGTACGCAATATGCTGGAAATATCCCCGTGATGCGAGGTTGGGGATGAACTGAGCGCCTACAGCTACCTTGGTCCTGTTCATGTAACTTCCCTTCTGAGAAGGATAAGTGATTTTGCCGTCCGACTGATTTTTCATGACTGGCGCCTTGCAATCGCCCCATCGTTCGTGCTTCACGTCAGTTCCGACAGTCCACTTGGCGTTGTGATTCCACGCCACGCCAGCACCAAATGAGAATGGGAGGCTGAAGGCGTTGGGCGTAGTGACTTGTGTACTATCGCCAACGGTGGTAAAACGGGTGAGGACAGCATCGCTGTTTATCGTATGTCCAATACCTGCTGCAGCTCCGATGGTCAGCATATTCTGCTTGTCGATACGTAGAGGGTATTGTGCTCCGAAGTCAATCTTGTAGGTATGGATATGAGTCTCCTGCACATTATATAGGTTGCTGTACTTGGAGGACTCTACGCCCCCTTCGGTGAAGGATTGCTGGAGAGCATGATAGCATTTTCCCCACATATAACCGACATTCATACCGATACTCAAGTCCTTGACAGCTCTCCATCCTATGCCGAGGAATACTTCGTGTATTCCACCTTCCCCCGCGTAGGTACTTTTGCTTACGATGGATTGGGTGGTGGTGTAATCCGAACCTACTTTGCTCTCGGTGGAGAAATCATAGCCGATGGTGGAGAAGGGTACGAAGCCAGCTGTGAGACCTAAGCGCGGTGCCAATCGGAAACCACAGTTTACGTAATCCAAACTGGTATTGAGTACGTTGATGCTGGAGGTGCTGTTCTTCATGTGACCCGAGGAAACTCTCATTCCCACATCAAGAAGGAAGGTCAGAGAATCGATAGCTGAATAGGACGCAGGGTTGGAGAAGTTGAGCCGGTTGCCGAACCGCATTCCCAATCCTACACCGGCCATACCCATGTTGAAGCCTTGTGACTGATCGTTGAGCGTGCCTAAGCCAAAACGGGAATAGGATGAATTGCTTCCGCCTGTCTGTGCCAGTAGGATGGGGGAAGAGATAAGTATGCACAGAATTGTGCTGATAAGTCTTTTTCTATTGACCATAGTTATAGTCTAATATCTTGTTCAGCCCGCGTGGGACAATGTATTTGTCTGCAAAGATGATATTTTTTATTGTATTGTCAAAATTTATCCCGTCTCCACCTGTCAAAAACACCAAAAGGTGGGGGAATTTGGCTATCATGGAACGGATATAGCCCTCTATTTCGTATTTCATTCCACGGAGAATGCCACTGCGGATGGCTGTCTCTGTATCATACCCGATACCAGGTACTTCTCCATCGGGGGAAACCAGAGGGAGACGGGCTGTGTATTCGTGTAAGGCATGTAGGCGCATCTGCATTCCTGGCGCGATGTTGCCTCCCCAGTAGTTTCCACGTGCATCTACCACCTCGTAGGTGATGCAGGTGCCTGCGTCAATGATGAGCAGGTCTTTTCCTGGCTTAAGCACTGTGCCTCCTATGGCAGCTGCTAATCTGTCTGCGCCCAATGAACGAGGCGTCCTGTAGCGGTTGTGGATGGGAATGGGTGTATCTGGGGTAAATTCCAGAACCGGAAAGGGAAGGCTTGCCAGGGATTGTCGTACCTGTGCACTCAAGTCTCGCACACTCCCTACAATGCCTCGCTGGAATGAGTATTTGCTGACGAACATCTGGAGTCCCTCAAGCGTCTCGTTGGATGTCTTGACTTCCTCCAATGGTTCATCACCCTCGAATGCAACCAACTTGGCTACCGTATTCCCTATGTCGATAATCAATTTCACGGCGCAAAAGTACAAAAAAAACGCCAATCACTGCGCGCATTCTCGGTTTTAATTGCAAAACCTCGATAAATCCTTCCATAATTTCCTCATCCTTATCTTAATATTCATTTATAAATTGTAATTTTGCAGCCAATGAAAAGGTTTTGGATACTTTGGGCCTTTTTGGCCTGCTTCTCCCATTTGTATTCCCAGGCGCCTTTAGACGCGGTGGAATGTAGTTTGATTACTTGCTCGCCTGGAGGTGAGGTGTATCAGCTCTATGGTCATACAGCTATCCGCTGCCGCAATTTTACACGAGGAGTGGATTGCGTATTCAACTATGGCGTGTTTACTTTTGAGCAACCGCATTTCGTATGGCGCTTCGTGCAGGGGAAATGTGACTACATGGTGCAAGGGATAGATTGGAAATACTTCCCGGAGGACTATATTTCCCGTGGGTCAAGTATTACGTCTCAGACGCTCAACCTGACTCCCGAGGAAGCAAATCGCCTGTTCTTCAATCTGGTGGTGAATTGCCGTCCTACGAATTGTCAGTATCGCTACAATTTTCTTTACAACAATTGTACTACGCAGGTGCTTTCCCAGATAGAGGCGGCGATAAATGGTACTCTCGAATATCCAGAGAATTGGGAACAGCGGACCTATCGTCAGATTATTCACGAATACACCGTCTTATCCCCCTGGGCTCGCGAGGGAAATGATTTTATGCTGGGAGCTGACGTTGATACAATGCTGACACTGAGAGCCTCCCTGTTTGCTCCTGAGAATCTGATGCGCTATGCAGCCAAGGCACAGATACGTGATTCCAAGGGGAATCTTCGGCCTCTGGTGGCTGAGACGGAAGAATTGGTACATCCTGGTAAAGTGGATAACACGCCAGGCTTTCCCGTCCCGCCGTTTCTCTTCTTCCTCGCCTTTCTCATTGCTTGTATTCTCGTGATATGTCTCGAGCGTGTTACGGGACGCCAGTTCTGGCTGTGGGATGTCCTGCTGATGTCGGTGCAGGGGATTGTAGGCACCTTGTTGCTCTTTACCTTTCTTTTCTCCGAGCATCCTGCGGTAGATTCCAACTGGTTGGTATGCATATTCAATCCATTGCCGCTTGTAGGACTCCCATTTGTCGTAAAAGCAGCTTTAGGACATCGGCGAACCTATTGGCACGGTATCAATTTTGCGATTATTTCACTATTTCTTGTATTTCTTGCCTGGATTCCACAGAATTTTGGTGAAATTATCGTACCTTTGGCGTTGGCTTTGTTGACAAGGCCTATTAGTTATCACCTGTATTACAGGTATAACAAGACTCGTCAACCGAAGACTAAAAAGAGAAAAAAGAAATGACAACAAGAAAATATAGGCTTTCTGCCACTTTGCTCACCTTGCTTGCTATCGTGGGTGCTGAAGCGCAAACTGCTCCCGAAGTTCCTCGCTTGGTGGTGAATATCGTGATTGATCAATTGCGCTCGGATTTCATGGAGGCATTCTCTCCGCTATATTGCGACTATGGCTTCATGCGTCTTGTCCGTGATGGTAGATTCTATACCCAAGCTGAATATCCATTCGAAGGACCTGATCGTGCAAGCTCAATCGCCTGTTTGATGACGGGTACCAGTCCATACGAGAACGGTATCGTCGGTGAACGTTGGCTCAATCGTCAGACTCTGCAGCCTGTAGGTTGTGTCGATGATTCTGACTTTGCAGGTGAAGGCACGTCGGATGGCTCTTCGCCTCGCAACCTGTCTGTTTCCACCCTGACGGATGAACTGAAGGTGGCTACCGAGGGTGGGGGCTTGGTATATGCCGTGGCACCCTATCGCGAGGCAGCTGTTCTATTGGCAGGTCATGCTGCTGATGAGGCTCTGTGGCTAAGCGACTTCACAGGTCAGTGGTGTGGCAGTTCCTTCTATGGCGAGTTCCCAAAATGGGTGACAGAATACAACCACTCCAAGGAATCATTAGAAAAACGTATCAAGAAGATACAGTGGGAACCTATCAACGACCTGATAGGGAAGTTCAACTATTTCATGTCTGCCGATGATGCACGCAAACCGTTCAAACATGATTTCGAGGGAGACAGAAAGTATATCGAGTTCAAGGCCAGCGCCCTGGTCAATGACGAGGTGAATAAATTCGTGGATCATCTGACCAAGAGCGTGCCATTGGGACGTGATGAGGTAACGGATATCCTGAATGTTTCCTATTATGCAGGCAATTACGACCATAAATCGATTGCCGAATGTCCGATGGAGATGCAAGATACGTATGTACGTCTGGATCGTTCATTGGCTGATCTTATCGAATTGCTCGATAGTAGGGTAGGCAAGGGACGTGTTCTCTATGTGGTGACGAGTACAGGCAGCGCTGAGCCAGATGATTTGAATGACCTGAGCAAGTACCGCATTCCTACGGGAACGTTCTCAATCACGAAAGCCCAACTCTTGCTGAATATGTATCTGATAGCTGTATATGGGCAAGGGCAGTATGTGGATACTTGTTTTGGCAATGAATTGTTCCTCAATCATAAACTGATAGAGAACCAGAACTTGAACCTCACGGAAATACTTGAGAGAAGTTCGGATTTCCTGATTCAACTGAGTGGCGTACGCGACATATATACCAGCAATCGTTTGGCAAACGGTGCTTGGACTCCTGGTATAAGCCAGTTGCGCAATGCATACAATCCTAAGTGCTCGGGGGATATCCTTATTCAGGTCTCTCCTGGATGGACCTTGGAGAACGAAACGACTCTTGAACGTACCATAAGCAGGGAATCTTACATTGGTTTTCCCCTCTTTATGTATGGTTGCAATGTCAAGACCGAGCAGGTGGTTACGCCTGTTTCCATTGATCGTGTGGCACCTACCATTGCTCAGTTCATGCGCATTAGGGCACCCAATGCGTGCTCCTTGGCTCCGTTGAACTATTGATTAACTTAGAAAAAATAACACATAATGGATATATCCAAAATACTCGTAAAACTATTCGGTGATAAGAAATCCCGAGATCTGAAGGCCTATCGCCCCTTGGTGGAGATGGTTATTCAGGCATACCCTAAGGTGCAGGCACTCAGTAATGACGAATTGCGCGCTCGTACCCAGGAAATAAGACAACAGATAGTAGCGTCGGCGCAGGATTTGCGTCAGCAGATTGATGAACTCAAGGCACGCATCCCCCAAACAGAGATTCAAGATCGTGCTCCCATTTTTGCTCAGATAGACAAACTGGAGAAGGATGTGCTTGAACGCTTGGAGAAGGCTTTGGATGAAGCACGCCCCGAGGTGTTTGCTATTGTGAAGAGTACGGCAGAACGTTTTGCCATGAACGAGACGGTGGTTGTTACTGCCAATGATTTTGACCGTGACTTGGCGGCTTCCCACGATTTCGTGGATATAGAGGACGACAAGGCAATCTATCACAATCATTGGGTGGCAGGTGGCAATGACCTGAAGTGGGAGATGGTACATTTCGATGTGCAGTTGTTTGGAGGTACCGTGTTGCATCAGGGAAAGATTGCCGAGATGTTCACGGGCGAAGGTAAGACACTGACCGCTACACTTCCCGTCTTCCTCAATGCCCTCACTGGTAATGGCGTGCATGTGGTAACTGTCAACGACTATTTGGCTAAACGTGACTCTGAATGGATGGGGCCTATCTATATGTTCCATGGATTGAGCGTAGATTGTATTGACAAGCATCAGCCTAATAGCGCGGCTCGTCGCAAGGCTTATGAGGCGGATATCACGTTTGGTACCAACAATGAGTTCGGTTTCGACTACTTGCGCGACAATATGGCACAGAATCCTAAGGATTTGGTACAGCGTGCTCACAACTACGCCATTGTGGATGAGGTGGACTCTGTCCTAATCGACGATGCGCGTACCCCACTTATCATCTCAGGTCCCGTACCTCGTGGTGATGATCAGCAGTTTGAGCAGTATCAGCCTCTGGTGGAACGCCTTGTAGGGGTTCAACGTCAGTTGGCTACCCAGTATCTGGCTGAATCAAAGCGAATGATAGCCGAGGGTACAGAACAATCGGACAAGGATAAGACAGCAGAAGGTTTCCTCGCGCTGTACCGTAGTCACAAGGCTCTGCCTAAGAACAAGCCCCTTATCAAATTCCTTTCCGAGCCAGGTATCAAGGCAGGTATGCTCTCTACCGAGGAAATCTATATGGAGAACAACAATCGCCGTATGCCAGAGGCTGTCGAACCTCTTTACTTCGTGGTGGATGAGAAGCAGAATAGCGTGGATCTGACGGACAAGGGTAACGAATGGCTTGCTTCGCAGGTCAACGATCCTGAATTGTTCGTGTTGCCCGACATTGCCACTATCATGTCGCAGATAGAGGCCTCGGATGCTGACGAAGAGGAAAAAATTGAGCAGAAAGATAAGGTGTATAACGACTATGCTATCAAGAGCGAGCGCGTACATACTATCCAGCAGTTGCTGAAAGCCTATACCATGTTCAACCTTAATGATGAATATGTCATTCAGGATGGTGAGGTGAAAATCGTAGATGAACAGACAGGACGTATCATGGAAGGTCGTCGTTGGAGCGACGGCTTGCATCAGGCTGTCGAGGCAAAGGAGCATGTCAAGGTGCAGGATGCTACACAGACGTACGCTACCATCACGCTACAGAACTATTTCCGTATGTATCACAAATTGTCGGGTATGACCGGTACTGCTGTCACTGAGGCTGGTGAGCTCTGGGATATCTACAAATTGGATGTAGTGGAAGTTCCTACCAATAGAGAAGTGATACGTGATGACCAGAATGACCGCATATATAAAACACAGCGTGAGAAATACAAGGCTGTCATCGAGGAGGTGGAGAAGATGCGCAATAGTGGTCGTCCAGTACTGGTAGGTACTACCAGCGTGGAGATTTCCGAGATGTTGTCAAAGATGCTCCAGTTGCGCAAGATTCCTCATCAGGTGCTCAATGCTAAGTTGCATCAGAAGGAGGCTGACATCGTGGCTTTGGCAGGACAGAGTACCAATGGTTTGGGAACTGTCACCATTGCTACCAACATGGCAGGTCGTGGTACCGACATCAAGTTGTCATCCGATGTAAAGGCCGCGGGAGGTTTGGCTATTATCGGTACGGAACGGCACGAAAGCCGTCGCGTGGATCGTCAGTTGCGTGGACGAAGCGGTCGTCAGGGAGACCCTGGTAGTAGTGTATTCTTCGTTTCACTCGAGGATAAATTGATGCGTCTCTTTGCCAGCGAACGTATCGCCAAGGTGATGGATCGCCTCGGATTCGAGGAAGGTGAGATGATCGAGCATAGCATGATTACCCGCAGTATTGAGAATGCCCAGAAGAAGGTCGAGGAGAATCACTTCGGTGTACGTAAGCGTCTGCTGGAGTATGACGATGTGATGAACAAACAGCGCACCGTCATCTACGAGAAACGCCGTCATGCTTTGATGGGTGAACGTCTCGGTATGGACATCAGTGATATGATTTGGGATCGCGTGTGCAATGTGCTGGAGAATAACGATTGGGAAGGTTGCCGCCAGCGCTTCCTCGAGATTTTCTCTATGGAAGTTCCCTTCACCGCTGAGGAAATGGAGACGGAAAAACTCGAAGAACTTTCCGAACAGACCTATCAGAAGGTAATCGAGCGCTTCAAGCAGAAGACAACCATTATGGCCAACAATGCCCAGCGTGTGGTAAAGGTTATCTACGAGGGGCCACAGGGACAGATGTACGAGAATATCATGGTGCCTGTAATTACAGGTAATCGCCAGTACAATATTCAGGTCAATTTGCGCGAGTGTTACGAGACAGAGTCTCAGGCCGTAGTTACAGCTTTCCACAAGGCTATCATCCTTCATATCATCGATGATGCATGGAAGGAGAACCTCCGCTTGCTCGACGAACTGAAGCACAGTGTTCACAATGCCAGCTACGAGCAGAAGGATCCTCTGCTTATTTTCAAGTTGGAGAGCGTGAAACTCTTCGATCAGATGGTAAACACTATCAACGACCGCACCGTCAGTGTCATCATGCGTGCCATGGTGCCCGAAGTAGAGATTCGTCAAGAACCTGCACGTCAGGCCGTTCCCGAACGTAAACCTCAACAATTGAGAGAAAGCCGTGAGGAACTCACCGATCGTGGTCAGCAGCAGGCAGCAGCACACGATACGCGTGAACGTCAACCGGTACAGCCTCTCAAAGTGGAGAAACTACCAGGACGCAATGATCCATGCCCATGTGGAAGCGGACTCAAGTTCAAGAATTGTCATGGTAAGAATCTGTAAAACCCAATACTATTATGAAAGCAAGTCAACGTGTCGTCCAACAAATTGAGCGTTCACTCCGCAAGGTCGTTTCCCGCTTCCCTTCCGAAGATGAACCTGTGCTTACCGATATCCATATTGAGGTACGCCCCGACAGTGGCGAAATTCGTACCTATGACGATGATGACCGTGAGTTGGATCGTTGCGTAGTGGATGAGTGGATCAATATGGAAGATCCAGAAGATTTTTACAATCAAGTGGCTCCTGTGTTGCGTCAGTGCATCCAGTCGTTGCGCAAGGTGATAGATCGTATGTCTCTCATGCGTCCTTATTCTTTTGTGCTGGTCGATGAGAATCACGAGACACTACAGGAATTGGTGGTAATCGATGATGAAGATACGATTCTGCTTGATGGCGAATTGCTTCAGGGCTTAGACGAGGATCTCGACACTTTCCTGAAGAAACTCATGCAAGAGTAGGTTACCTCGGATGCCAGAGATACATACAAAAAATCATCCCCCATTCTACGCTTCTTCGGTAGGATGGGGGATGATTGCTTTTTGAAGGTGGGGGATTGTTATTCTCCTTTCTCGAATCTCAGACCTACGAATGCACCATCCACAGTCTTTATCAAGCTCGAAACACTACTCAGTGCAGTGGATACGGCACTTGCTTTTTCTGTTACGATATTGAGCAGCGAGATCAGATTGTCGGCTTTCATGGCCATCTGTAGGGCGCTTCCATTCATATTGACGTTGATGGAGATACTCTTCTGCGTGATGGGGAAAGTCAGTATCAAGTTAGAGTCTTTCACTTCCCAAGCTACATCTACTCCCTTGCCATTGTAGGAAATGTTGCCACTCTTGTCTTCGTTCAGTACCATTTTCACTTTTCCTTTTGTGAAACCTATTTTGTTCAATCCTTTCTGTAACGAAGATTCGATTTTTCCTGTTGCAGCGGATGTACCCAATTTGGTCAGGATGTTTTTACTCTCGAATACGATACAGGGCTCGCTGTAGTTCCATGTGCCTATGAGTGTCTCGTTACTCAGGGTGTCCGTGCCTAATAAATTAGACAGGGCGCTTACTACATTTCCCACGGTACCTGTCGCATCTCCCACGGCGCTACTTGCCACTTCGGTTGCTGCATTTTTCAGGGACTTTAGTAAAGATTGTGCATGGGATGTCTGAGGCATTCCCATACTAACTATGGCTGCAAGAGCCACATAAATGATAGATTTTTTCATTCTCCTATTGTATTTTGTTGAATAATATGGCGCAAAGTTACACATTATATTGTAACTTTGTATGCAAAATGAGTATAAACAAATCTAAAGAATCCTAATAAAGATGAAAAAAAGTATTATTTGTGTAGTGATGTTTGCTTTCATGGCGAGTCTTACAGCTTCTGCTCAGAATTACGATGAAAGCAAGGTTCCCGCGTACCAACTACCCGACTTGCTCACTTGCAAGGATGGTACCAAGGTGAAAAATGTACGTCAATGGGAGAAGAAACGTCGTCCCGAGGTGATGGAAATGTTCCAATCTCAAATGTTCGGTCGTACCCCCAAGGAGAAGATTGATGTGGAATACACTCTGTTGCAGGAGGATGCCCAAGCCTTTGGCGGTAAGGGTACAATGCGTCAGGTTCGTTTCCGCTTCAGTAAGGGAGGCAAAACTCACGATGCCATCCTTCTGCTGGCTATTCCCAATGAACACAAGGGTAAGAAAGTGCCTGTCATCTTCTGCTACAATTTCAAGGGGAACCACAACACGACCTATGATGAGAGAGTTCTCTATCCTGCTTCATTCCCTCTGTTTAAGCAACCAGATGATCCATTGTGGGTTAATCGCGGTGTTAATGCTCATCGTTGGGATTACGAGCGAGTGTTAGAACGTGGATATGCGTTGGCCACTATGTGCTACCACGATATCTATCCCGATGACAAGACGCAGATAGCTAACAGCGTTGCAACCTTGTTCGATGAGTATAATAATGGACAGTTGCGTCCCGACAGTTGGCAGTCGATAGGTGCATGGGCATGGGGTGCCAGTCGTGTGGCCGACTATCTCTGTACTCAGCCATGGGTGGACAAGAAGAAGTTGGTCATGATGGGACATTCCCGTTTGGGCAAGACTTCTCTGTGGGCAGGTGCACAAGATATCCGTTTCCAGGTGGTTATTTCCAATAACTCTGGATGTGGAGGAGCTGCACTCAGCCGTCGTTGCTTTGGCGAAACATTAGAGATTATTACTCGCGCTTTTCCTCATTGGTTCTGCCCTTCTTTTAGGGAATTTGCCAACAAGGAGGATCAGCTTCCCTTCGATCAGCACGAACTCTTGGCTTTGGTAGCACCTCGTGCTTTGTATGTAGCCAGTGCCGAATTGGATCACTGGGCCGATCAGAAGGGTGAGTTTCTCAGCGCTTATCATGCAGGTGATGTCTATCAACTCTATGGCTTGCAGGGATTGGATACATCGGATCATCCTGGGTTGCACCAACCCATCATGCATCGTGTCGGCTATCATATTCGTGCTGGTGTACATGACGTGACCAACTACGACTGGGCACGTTATCTGGATTTCTGTGACCTTCAATTTGGAAGAGATAAAAAATGAGAAAGATACATTTGTTTTTTTACCTGTTCGTGTGTGCTTTTCTTTCTCCTGCTCTTGCAGGGGAACGGGTGGAGAATGCGTCAAAGAAATGGGCATGGCTCGATTTCCGTCGTCCAGCAGGCGTCAATCCTGTCCTCTCCCCTGATACGACCAGTCATTTTTATTGCCCCATGCACCGTGCCTCCACACCATGGGAGAATAGCGATACATTCAATCCTGCCGCAGCTGTCCTCAATGGGGGCATAGCTGTGCTCTATCGTGCAGAGGATAATATCGCCCAGGGAATAGGATCACGCACCTCTCGTGTCGGGTTTGCATATAGCGAGGATGGTACGCATTTCCAGCGCCATGCGGCTCCTGTACTATATCCTGGTGGTGATGCCTTTGCCCATTTGGATACTCCTGGAGGATGCGAGGATCCTCGTGTCTGCATGACCGAGGATGGTCTCTATGTAATGATGTACACCAGTTGGAACCGTAAAACAGCGCGCCTCTCTGTGGCTACCTCGCGTGATTTGGTGCATTGGACGAAGCATGGCCCGGCCTTTAGTGGTGCGCTACGTGATGAGTTTACCAAGTCTGCTTCCATCATTACCGAGATGAAGCACGGTCGCCAAGTGATTTCCCGTATGCAAGGCAAGTACTGGATGTATTGGGGGGAGGAGTTTGTGAATGTGGCTACCAGCGAAGACCTTATTCATTGGACACCTCTTCTGGACGAAAAGGGCGAACTGCTTCATGTCATGGACACACGTTCAGGATATTTCGATAGTCGGTTGACTGAATGCGGCCCTCCAGCTATCCGTACCAAGAAAGGCATCCTGCTGTTCTACAATGGCAAGAATGATTCGGGTGACAAGGGTGATTCTCGTTATACTACTGGTTCGTATTGTGCGGGTCAAGCCCTCTTTTCTGCCAAGGATCCTACGCGATTGGTGGATAGGTTGGACGAGCCGTTCTTTCAGCCAGAGGCGGATTTCGAGAAGAGTGGCCAGTATCCTCAGGGTACAGTATTTATTGAAGGACTTGTTCCTCTGCATGGAAAATGGTTCCTCTACTACGGGTGTGCAGATTCGCGTGTGGGCGTAGCCGTCTATGAACCGTAGTTTGCAGTATTTCCACGATGTTTGTGAGATAGCTTTCCGATCTTTCTCATTGCTACTCGTCAA
This sequence comes from Prevotellaceae bacterium UBA1743, assembly GCA_002314945.1. GTDB lineage: Bacteria > Bacteroidota > Bacteroidia > Bacteroidales > Bacteroidaceae > Physcousia. The sequence goes on along the minus strand of DCHV01000075.1, from coordinate 6,494 downwards.
AAATAGCCTTCCAATTATACACACGGAAGAAGAAAGGACGATAGAAGTCGGCACTTCCTGTCGCATTGAAGTTGTCACTCCATTCCTTGGTATCTGTGTTGGTGGAGAATACCAGTTCTCCCTCTCTTGACAATGTTTGGTGCAAGTGAGGCATATAGTATTTCTGATAAGTACGTCTGCCCTTTTTGTCCAACACACAAGGCATTGTCCACAGTTGGTGACACTCCTCGAAGGGCCCCCATGCATTCTTGCTTCTCATTATGTACACTTGCTTGCCGAAGACATATCCTTGAGCCGTCATGTAGTAATAGTTGTCATCTTTGAAGACCCAAGCCGTAGAGACACTACGACTTGAGATCGCGGAACGATTTACTTCCTCTGTAGTAGGATATGTATCCTGCCAATTGAAAATACCCCTGGAATCAGATACATAGTACTCCCACTTCGACCGTAAGTCGTGTGTTGCGCTTCGTGCCACTACAGGCGACGAAGTGTTGAGTAGATCAGCATCGTTTTTCTTATACTGGTTGCAGGCATACAAGTATGTATGCCCGTCTTCGTCCTCCCACAGCGTCTGGCCGTAGCCAATAGGATCTTTCTCGAAAAAGTTGTGATCTACGCTTACTATCTTCAGATAGGTGTCATCTCCAGGTGAACCTTCTAAGGAATAGATGGCAAGGGCGCGGTTGTTTGGTTGCATGAGGTTTTCTGTCCCGTTATATACTCCTCCCCACAGCAGCTGCAACTGACCGTTCACTACCGTTCCGTCGCCTGCCCAGTACACGTACTGCTGGTCTATTTCACCCGCCTTTATCTCTTCAGTTGTCTTCTCGCCCTTGGGATGGCGAATATGAGTTCGGCATGTTCCTGCCTCCTTGTTTACCCAATCTGCCAGCCATATCTGGTTTGTTGACTTCGTGCCTGGCTTGCCATCTGCATCTGGCGTCTGCACCATTATACTATTACGCGGAAAGTTACACGACTTACGGGCACGTGTAGAAGAATTTACCCTTCCATAGAAACTATCGTTGAACGACCAAAATACATTTCCATCGGGTAACATCGTTGTCTGTACGCCATCACCGCCATTCCAACCCAATGTCCTGGTAAAAAGAGCATCATATAGTTTGTCCTTATAGACGTAAACGTTATGGTTGGGGTTGTTTTGAGGCATATACTCCAGTTTCCATGCAGTATCTATCTCTGGCACAGGCCATCTATGTATATCGGCTTCCACTTCGTGTGTCAGATCCTGTGTCCATGCACATGCTGGGATCAAAGCCAGAAGAAGAAATCTATTAATAGTCACACTTGTGCCACATAGAAAAAATCAGATAATACATCCAATCTACAGTATTTCCACGATTTCAGAGATAGCCTTCCGATCTTTTGGTCGGAGTTTTTTTTGTGCTGCATATCCCATTGGAATCAGCACGGCTGGTTCCTCATTGTCGGGCATACTCAAGGCTTCCTTGCATAACGAGGCATCGAAGTTGCAAACCCAGCATGTGCCTATTCCCTGCTCGGTGGCAGCCAAGCAGAGGTGCTCTGCCAGAATGGCGATGTCGATGTCGCCATGGTCTTTCTCGTCCTGTGCGCGCTTCCATGAGGCTTCGTGCAGAATGGAGCATACGAGTACGTACGGGGCTGTCTCAAACCATTCCCTATGATAACAGCGATGTATAGCTTCCCATTTCTCTGTGGATGTGTCGGGTGTCAGGATACGTATCTTCCATGGTTGGCGATTCACGGCTGAAGGCGCCATCCGTCCGCATTCTAAAATGTAATCCAATGTTTCTCTGGAAATACGTTCGGGAGTGTATCCGCGTACCGATTGCCGTTCTTCGGTCAGAGCCTTGAAGTCTTTCATCATTTTACTCCCCATTTTTTATTTGGTTCAGGTCCCATGTAGAGTTCCAATGTGCCCCCTGCAGTAATCTGTTGGAAATCCAGGTAGCATCGATTGTAGGGCTTCCCGTTCAATGTTGTACGTTGGATGTATAGGTTCTCTGGTGAATTGTTATGGGCGATGATAGTAAACTTCTCACCTGTTGCATAGTCGGGGTCGAGGCGGAACTCCACGCGGTCGAATACTGGAGAGGTGATTTCTGTACGCGGGTCACCCGGGCAGACAGGGTGTAGGCCGCTTGCTGCCAGTACATACCAGGCTGACATCTGACCCACATCTTCGTTGCCCTTCAGTCCTTCCACCATGTTCCCGTAGGCATGAGAACAGATGAAGCGACTCCATCGCTGGGTCTTCCAGGGCTGTCCCAATGCGTTGTACATGAATGGAATGTGATGTACCGGTTCGTTGGCATGATTGTAGTACTGATTCCACAACATTGAACTGGGAGTGTGCTCAAACATACTGTCCAGTTCTGCTATGGTTCTTTCCTTTCCGCCTAACAGTTTGGCAAAACCCTGTATGTCATGTGGTACGAACCATCCCTGTTGCAGGGGATTAGATTCGCAACTACCATATCCCTCCGTATAGATGCCTGTTTCTGGCCAATCCTGCCATGTGCCGTCACCATTCTTTGGACGGAACCACTTGTGCTCTGGATCGTAGATAGAGGCGTAGGATTTGCATCGTGCAGCATATTTCCGTGCGTTCTGCTTGTCACCCATCTGTTCGGCAAGTTGATACATACACCAGTCGGAGTAGGCGTATTCCAGGGTGGTGGAGATGCTTCCGCTTGTGTAGCCTCGGTCGTTGTTGGCATTCTTTTCCGAGGTCTTCAAGGCTGTCTCGTATGCCTTCTTCGTGTCGTATGTACGTATTCCCTTGGCGTATGCGTCTGCCAACACCGAGATGGCAGGGTTGCCCAACATACATCCCGAGTAGGCATTCAAGAATTCCCATCGCTCGTAGTAGCCTTTCCCACTCTGTTCGGCCAATCCCGTCAGCGAGTTGATCATGTCGCTCACCAGATGAGGGTTGATGATGGTTTGCAGGGGGAACTGGCTGCGGAATACATCCCATCCCGAGAAGATAGTGCGTTTTATATAGCCCTTCTCTGCTTGATGAATCTGCTGGTCACCCCCTATGTAGCGTCCGTCCACATCCTGATAGGTGCGCGGGTCGATCATCGTGTGGTACAGAGCAGTATAGAAAATCACCTTCTCATCTTCTGTGCCACCCTCTATGCTCACGCGGCTCAGTGCCTCGTCCCATCGTGCGGTGGCTTCATTCTTCACTTGGTCGAAGTTCTTGTCTCGTATCTCTGCATCATAGTTGCGTCGTGCCCCTTCAATATCTACAAAGGAAATGCCCACCTTCATTTCCACCTTGTCCCCCCATTGTGTGGGGAACTCCGTGTAGAACCCGATGTGGTCACCCTCTATTTCACTCTCACCCTCCACGATGCGAGCCTCTGCAACTTGTTTCAGGTACTCCTCACTATGGCATTGTGGCATACATCGGTCTGTTCCCTCGGGTATCTCAGCGCTCCAGAATCCGTATTTCACCATAGGCTTGCTCAGGGTAGCATGGAAATGTACTGTGTAGCGCCCCTGTCCACCTCCATTGCCCCATCCGCCACCTTCGGGTGTGCAACGCATCCATCCTTCGATGGTGTGGTCATCTACTACACGGATATATTGTCGGGTGGAAGTACCGCCTACACGTCGTGCCAAATCCACCTGTATGCGGGAAACCTTGTTGTCGGGGTAGGTGAAGCGTAGGATACCGCATCGTTGGGTCGCACTACATTCCACATCTATGCCATAATCTGTCAGTCGTGTCCTGTAGTAGCCCGCCTTGGCCGTCTCGGTTGCTTTCTCGTAGTGCGAGCGGTAGCCCTCCATCGAGCCATCCTCTCGTCCTGCAATGGTGTGCAGAGGACCTGTGGTGGGTTGCACCATGAAGTTGCCCAAGTCTCCGTACCATCCTATGCCGCTCATCTGCGTCATGCTGAATCCCTCAATGGTCAGATGCTCGTGGCTATACCCGGGGCCATTGTCCCCACCAGTGATGGTTTGTGGACTCACCTGTACCATGCCAAAGGGCGTGGCTGCACCAGGGAAAGTTTTGCCCAATCCGTGCATGGCTCCCGCCTTGCTCATGTTTGTGCTTGCTCCAATGAAAGGGTTGACATACTGTGATTGTGCCATACTTGTGTTGGCTGCCAGTAGCCAGGTAACCGATATGCTCAGGAAATGCTTCATATCAAATAGTTATTTATTTTTGCTGCAAATTTAGTGATTTTTTTTGATTTCTCCATTAGGAATCACAAAAACATGGGTGAATAGTTGAGGGATTATGTTTGTTGTTGTCAGGAACCATCTATTATCTATGCGAGGTTTTCCATCTATAGAGGAATGGATGGCAGCTATTTTCCCTCGACGGGGACATGCTTTACTTTTGAGGAAATCCTCCGATAAGACTTCGTAGTGATACCTATATAAGTCCAATTCACCTCCAATTCAAGTCCAATTAAGACTCTGGAAAATTGGAGGTGGATTGGAGGTGAATTGGAATGGATATAATGTTATACCGATGTTACTTCGAAGGGTCAACGGACAGTCAACGTACACGTACATCAGCAATGCGCCCAAACAACAATACGATACTGATGTGTCAGGCTTTTTCTCGCTGATTTTTGTTGAAATATTAAAAAATCTGATGAGAACTGACCGATTATTGAAGTAAAATCAGTATCTTCGCCAACGAATACCAGTAAATTGTGTGCGACTATAAATGATGAATATGAAAGATATACAGAATAAAGGAATAGGGACATGTGCTCTATATGTTGGTGCTTGTATGCTACTTACGTTGTCCTCGTGTGCGAAAGATGATTCCACAAAGGCATCCTGTGAGGATGCTTCTCCGATGATGATTCTTCGTCTCTCGTCGGCTGATACAGATACGATGGAACATCTGGAGAAAACATACCAGGTCATTTGTGAAAATCCTGGATGTTGCGACGAGGTGTGGATCTCCACTGGAGTAGGGGTGAGGACTCTCGATTGGCATCGTGAACATGCAGAACGGACGAACATCATCTTCTCCAAACTCAAGAATGAGGGTGTTGTAGGTTCTTTGCAGTTACAGATGACTATCGGACATGGTGATTCTTTTGGAGAGAAAAACCCAGATGCCTTTGTGGCAAAAGAATGGGGTGGATGGGTTGGCTCCACAGGGGCGGAATGCAAATATTGCAATTGTCCTTCTCAACCTGCCTTTATTCAATATATGAAAGAGATGGCTCGTCTTTATGCCTCTACCAAGCCGTCAAAGATATGGATAGATGATGACCTGCGCTTCGAGAATCATGCTCCTGCTACCATTGGGTCGCGCATCGGATGCTGGTGCCCTACGTGTATAGAGTTGTTCAATGCTCAATGTGGCACGCAATGGACACGCGAGTCGCTCGATATGGCGATGCGGACAGATACAGCATTGGAAAGCGAGTGGCGCAAATTTAGCATTGGCACCCTGGCCAATCTGGCAAAAGAAATAGCCGAGGTAGTACACGCTGAATCACCCGAGACGCGACTCGGACTCCAGCAGACGTTTTTTGTACACTTGGTGGATGAAGCATCTGCCATACTCAAAGTGCTGAGCGAGGCGACTGGGACGCCGGCCTCCTATCGCGCGGGTGGTGGTGCCTATTATGACGAGAATCACCCCTGTGACCAGATTGTCAAGAGTATGGAAGCTGCCAATTACCGAAAGGCGATGGGTAATCCCGACTATGTAGATAATTGGGTGCCAGAGGTGGAAAGTTGGCCTCGTGTCTATGGTGGACGTACAGCGCAATCTGTTCTGGCAGAGGGATTCACGGCAATTGCCTACGGTATGGATGGGGTGAGTTACTTTACTGTGAATATCACGCAGGAGGATCCGGCGGCATATTCTCGCTATATGCTGAACCCGATTTCTCAAGGCTATCCAGTACTTAAGAAATATGTGGAAGCAAACAGAGGTACCTTGTCTCTCGGCTATGAGTTGCAGGGAGATTTTCTTAATCAGTTCCGCTATGCACGCTTAGGCTTGCCTGTGTTGGTCGGCTTGGGAAAATCGCTTGGCACATTGGAGGATAGTGAAATGCAGGTGAATGCTCAAACTCAACCTTCGCGTGAAGTGCAAGAAATGCGTGAAAAGATTCATCAAGCGAAACCCTCACCCGTGGTGTGCTGTGCTCCCTATAGTGGTATGGTGATGCCTCGTATTACTCCCGATGGAAAACTGAAAACCATAGGCCTACTCAGTACTCGGATAGACAGACAGTGGGATATCCGTCTTCGCCTGCAGAATGTACCTGATGGGGTAGAGGAGGTCGTATGGCATGAGATGAAGAAGAAACCTGTTACTTTGAAACTCCAAAAGGAGGATGGGCAAATCTATGTCACGGTTCCTGAACTTGATGCTTGGAATGGTGGATTTATTGAATTTTGAGAATTAACCCTCTTTTTCCCCATATATAATATTATGTATAGAGGGTAAAAAAACATTTTTTCTAAAAAAAGTTGGTTAAAAGTTTGCT